>CAVFKS010000005.1:0-46031 GCA_963623015.1 Clostridia bacterium | reverse complement strand
ACCCGTATATCTACCGGGCGCTGGCCCCGCTGGGCCTGCCGGATATCCTGACCCGGGCCCTGGCGGTGACGATCGCCGCCGACGTGGCCACCATGCCCATCATCGCGCTGATGGCCGGGCAGGTCTCCCTAGTCTCGGTGCTGGCCAACGTGCTGGTCGCCCCGGCCACCGCGCCGCTGACCATCCTGGGGCTCATCGCCGTGGCCTTCCCGCCCGCCCTCTATGCCGCCGAGCCCTTCGCCTGGTGGATCTTCCACATCGCCCACGGCGCCGCCAGCTTGCCGCTAGGCGTCACCCAGGCCACGCCCCTGGCCGTGGCGGCCGCCTATGGCTGGGTGCTGTGGGGGATGAGCTGGCGCCCGCGGCTGACACTGGCGGTCACCACCGCCGCCCTGGCGCTCACCGCCTGGCAGCCGCCGCCCACCCAGAGCCCGCCGGTGGAGCTGCGCCAGGTCGCCCGCTTTGCCACCGAGGACGCCCTTATCGCAGGCATCGCAACCCTGCCGCCCGGCACCCAGGCCATCGTGGTCGACGAGGCCGGCCCGCCGCATGACTATCCCACCCGCACCCCGGACGGGGTGCCAGTACTCTATCCCCGCCGCAACGGCCAGACCGCGGTGCACGAAGATGGCACCATATCCGGCCCCGCCTTCCGCTAGCGCGAGCCTCTAAGATGGACTGCATGCAATCCCCAGTCCACCTCATCGTCGGCGACGAGGAATTCCTCGCCGAGCGCGCCCGCCAGGCCATCCAGGAAGCCTCCGCCGCAGACGCCGGCGCCCGGCCGGAGACGACATTCCTGCGCGCCAGCGAGGTCAGCACCGGCGAGCTGCTGGAGGCCACCAGCCCGTCCCTGTTCGGCGACAACCGCGTCATCGTCATCACCGACGCCGAGAAGGTGGGCAAGGACCTAGTCGCCGTCATCCTCCAGGCCTGCCAGGCGCCCGCCCCGGGCATGACGCTGGTGGTGCGTTATTCGGTCACGGCCAAGACCATGCGCGGCAAGAAGAAGCCGCCGGAGCTCATCGTCAAGCTCTCCCGCCTGGGCGAGGTCCACGAGGTCTACAAGCTCAGCGCCCGCGAGCTCGCCCCCTGGCTCACGCGCGAGTTCCAGTCCCTGGGCGTGCGCCCTACCCCCGACGTCGTGCACGCGGTGCTGCGCGGGGTGGGCAGCGACCTGCGCGAGCTGGCATCGGCGGCCTCGCAGCTGGTGTTCGACACCCAGGGCGACGTCACGCTCGATTCGGTGCGCGCCTACTATTCGGGCGCGGCCGAGGTGGCCAACTGGGACATCGCTGACGCCGCCGTGGCCGGTCAGCTAGGCGATGCCGTCGCCACCTGCCGCCGCGCCCTCCAGCTGGGTACCTCGCCGGTCCAGATCGCCGCCGCCCTGGCCCGCAAGGTCCGCGAGATTGCCAAGCTTTACGATGCCCGCGGCAGCGAGTTCGACATCGCCCGCGACGTCGGCATGAACCCCTATGCGGTCAAGGCCGCGCTCAAGGCCGCCCGCGCCTGGCGGCCGGAGAATATCACCCGGGCGGTCATCCTGGTCGATGATCTCTCCGCCGAGGTCGTGGGCCAGGGCGGAGACGCCGACTACGCGGTGGAGGCGGCCGTGGCCCAGGTGGCCGAGCTGGCCCGCTAGCCGGCGCGATAGAGTAGTGGGCATGACTACTCCTCCCCATGATTCCACCGCCGACGCCCCGGCGGATCTGCAGGAATTCGCCGGCAAGCTTTTCGACCTGGCCCGCGCCGGCGACCTGACGCTTATCGATTACATCCGCCAGGGGGTTAGCCCCAACCTGGTCAACCAGGACGGCGCCTCCTTCCTCATGCTGGCCAGCTACAACGGCCGCGTGGAGCTCACCCGCGCGCTGATTGCCGAAGGCGCCGACGTGGACCTGCTCAATGACCGCGGTCAGTCCCCGCTGGGCGGCGTGATCTTCAAAAAGGAGGAGGAGCTCATCGAACTGCTGCTCGACGCCGGTGCCGACCCGCAGGCCGGCTCCCCGAATGCCGTGGACATCGCCCGCATGTTTGAGCGCAATGATCTGGTCGAGCGTTTTAAGGCTTAGGATATTCGGGTGACTTTAAGCGCCTACTTCACCGTTATCCTCGCCAACCTGGTCGGTGCGCTGTCGCCGGGGCCGGATATTATCCTGGTCACCCGCATGGCAACCCGCTCGCGCCGCCACGCCGTCGCCGCCGCCCTGGGCATCCAGGTGGGCGTGTTGATGTGGTGTTCGCTAACGGTCTTCGGCGCGGCGGCGCTGCTGACGGCCTTCCCTGAGATTTTAGGCTTCGTGCAGATGATAGGCGGCGCCTGGCTGGTGCGCATGGGCATCAAGATGGTCCGCGGCGGCCTGATTACCCGCAAGTACCCGCCGGCCACCCTGGAGGAGGCCGAAAAGTCCCTGGGCCGGCTGCGCCATTCCTTTACCCTGGGGTTGACCACCAACCTGTCTAACCCCAAGATCGTGTTATTCCTCGCCGCCCTGGTGGCGCCCATGCTGCCGGCGCACCCGTCCGCGGGCACGGCGATTGCCTTGATTCTGGGCCTGAGCCTGTCCTCGCTGGCGCTCTTTTTGCTGCTGAGCATGCTCATTTCCACCGAGCGCGTCCGCCGGCGCATGTTGGCATGGGGCCCGAATATCGACATCGCCGCCGGGGCCTTCTTCATCATCGCCGGCCTGGGCCTGGTGTTCAACGGCGTGCGCGAGGTCTTCTTCTAGTACCTAGAGCAGCGTTGGGGTGATAAGGCCCAGCGCCCACTTGGCCCAGGCCCGCACCGTCGATGCCCGCCTGCCGCTGGTGCTCCTGCTCAATCCCAGGCCCTGCATCAGCCCCACGATCTCGCCCTGGCCGGGCACCTTCTCTGCTGCGAAGGTGAGCAGCAGCGCCTCGCGGAAGACCTCGCGCGCGGACAGGGCCCGGATGATCGCCAGGTTGCGGGCGTCGCGGGTGGGCTGGTCGAGGATCCGCTGCCCGGCCTCGGTGACGCAGATGGGCTCTTCTTCGCCCGCGGGGGCATCGCCAAGCTGGGCGAGCCCCAGGTAGCGCAGGGCGTCGGAGTAGTAGCGGGCCTGGCGCTCGTTGAAGTCGTAGTGATCCGTAATCTCCTGCTTGGTCAGCGGGAGCAGCTCCAGCAGGTTGATGATGCGCGCGAGGCTATTGGCCTGCGGGAAGGGCACGGTCGGCTCCGACTCAGGGGTGACGGCGCGGACCGTGGCGTGCAGAGTCTGCGCGTCCAGGCGCGAGGGGGTCAGCGCGTAGCGGGCGGTATCGCGCAGCTGGATGCTGCGCGGGTTGGCCGGGTCCGGGAACTCGAAGCGGTAGAGGTGGAAGATGCCGTTGGTATAGACCAGGTAGAGGGGGATGACCTCCTTGCTCAGCGCCTGCTGAAAGCGGCGGAAGGGGAAGTAGAGCTGGCGGATGTTGAAATCGCCGGCCAGGTGGTTCTTGGCCTCGATTAAGACCAGGTGTTCTACCGACTCAAAGCCGCCGTCGATTTCCATCTGGGCGCGGTCGACGGTGACATCCACCCCGCCGAGGCGCAGCTGGATCTGCAGCGTGGACATGCGGCCGGCCACCGTGGCGTGCAGCGGGGCGCAGCCGAGGAAGTCTTCGACCATGCCGGTGAGTTGCGCGGCGTTTAAGGCCACGGCCTCGGAGCTTAAGGAGGCCAGGTTCAGGCTTTCGATGCCCGCCGGCAGCTCCCGGTAGCGCACCGGGGCGTCGATGGCGGGCAGGTCCGTGAAGAGGTCGAAGTGCCCGACCAGGTAGCGCGAGCGGCTCACCGGCACGATCCCTAGGCCCTGGTCGAGGAATACCTGGGGCTGGCTGGTGCGGAAGTCGTGCTTGGCTAGAAGGCGCGGCTCGCGGCCGGCGAGTGCTTTGAGGTCGGCGGAGTCGATGAGGAAGTGGCCATCCGTATCCAGCTGGTGCTGGTGGTAGGCGATGACCTTGTCCCAGGCGGTGTCGTTGAGCGTCATGGTCTTAGGCTCCGGGCTGGTAGTTGGTCACCAGCACCTCGGGGACCTTGCCGCGCTTGCTGGCCACGGAGTTGACGGCGCGGGTGGCGGCCACGATGCCGATGTTATAGGCGGCGTAGAGCTCCTGGATGAACTCGGTGGCGGAGTTCGACAGCATGAATTTCACGCCCCGATCATCGAGGGCATCGCAGGCTTCCTTGAGACGGACCTGGTCCGCGCGGCCGAACCCGCCGGACTGGTAGCCGGTGAAGTTGCTGGTGGGGTTGACCGGGTCATAGGGCGGGTCGAGGTAGACGAAGTCGCCCGCGCGGGCCTGGTCCAGGATCTGGGCGTAGTCGCCGGTGTGGAAGTCGACGTCGGCGCCGCGCAGGTAGGCGCTGGCAGCGCGCAGGGTCGGCTCGTCGCAGATGGCGGGGTTGGCGTAGCGGCCAAAAGGCGCGTTGAACTGGCCGGCGTTGTTGACCCGGTAGAGGCCGTTGTAGCAGGTCTTGTTCAGGTAGATGGTGCGCGCTGCCCGCTGCACGGGCGTAAACGCGGCAAACTCCGGGGTGCGGTCCTTGGCGCGCAGCTCGTAGAAAAACTCGGCCTCGTTCGGGTAGGCGGAGAGCTCTTCGATGAGCGCTTCTACCTCGTCGCGCACCGTCGTGTAGACGTTGACGAGCTCCGAGTTGAGGTCGTTGACCGTGGCGTGGCGCGGCGCGAGCGAGAAGAACACCGCGCCGCCGCCGAGGAAAGGTTCGAAATAGTGGTTGAACCCTTGCCCCGGCAGCGCGGCGTGGATGTCCTTCAAAAGCTGGCGTTTCCCGCCGACCCATTTCACCAGTGGTTTCAACTCAGTCATAACGAGGTCTCATCTTAGCCGGTGCGCGGAAACTATCCGAAGATTCTCGCTCATTCGTTCGAAACCGGGGTGTCTCTTCCCGCTGCCGCGGGACGTTGTGGAAGCCGTTGGCCTAATCCGGCGGGTCCTCCCAGTCCGGTAAGGCGCGGTTGTCGAGCGTTGACGGAATCGGCACCTCCACCCCGGACGGGTAGCGGAACCTTAAGCTTCCGGCCCGGCCCACGATGCGCCCGCGGCGGGTAGGGCGCCCGGGGTGGTCGTTGTTGGCGCCGTTGTGGCTGGGGCACAGTGGCACGAGGTTGTCGGAGTTGGTGGGCCCTCCGTCTAAGAACGCCATGACGTGGTGGTACTGGCTCAGTTCGGCGGGGATGTTGCAACCGGGCCACGCGCACGCGGGGTAGAGCGCGCGGGCGGCCATGCGCTGCTTGTCATTGGCAAAGCGGGCGGCGCGGTAGACCTCCAGCGGGCCGGCCTCGCGGGTGGCGATGGTGACATACCCCATCTCCTTAAGGGTCTTTTCGACGAATTCGGCGCCGGTCATCGTCGAGCCGTCCGTCGCCCGCAGCACCAGGTCCTGGCCCCGCCCGCGGGAGATGGCCTCCAGCTCGCCGGCGTTGAGCACCACGTGGGAGATGCGGACGGTCTCGCTAGCTGAGCCGGATCCGAAAATCACCTCGCGCGCGGACTCCAAGTCGGTGATGCTTTTGGAAATATCGGCGATGAAGGAGTCCTCGCCGGTGATGGTAAACGAGTGCGGGCCCTGTGGCCGGCGGGTCACGCGCACGCCCGGCTGCGGGAGCTTGCGGGGGTTGTGGGTGCGCAGGAAGGCACGCGCGCGGCGGGCAATCTCGGCGGGCGAGGGGTTGGGCAGCTGCAGCAGGTAGGCGCGTAGCTTCCAGGCGTGGTGGGCCTTCTTAAGGCGGGCCGCGAAGGTCTCCACCAGCCGGATGCCCTCCAGGCTCATCGCTGAGGCCCGGCACGCCTGCTGCCGCCGCGAGTTGGAGGTGGGCCCGAAATACACCGCGTGGAGTGCCACCAGTTCGTCCACAAGCGCCGCGGCGGTGGCATCACCTGCCATCCCGTCTGCCATTCCTTCTGGCAGCCCGGCTAGTACTGCGGCATCTTCGATGATGCGCATCCCAGCCGCCTGCGCGCCGAGGTAGGCCAGCGCCGCGTTCTCGCCTAAGCCCTGGGCGGCGGCGCCGGTGGCGGCAAGCTGTTGCGTGGTCATGGCCCTTAACATAAAGGCCCGCGCAACGCCTGGCTAGTGGGCCGCAACGACCCCTGTGGATAACTTCCAAAATCGGCCCCGAAAACCGAGTTATCCACAGTCACGCCGCTCCCGGGCCGATCGGGGGTTGCGTGGGGCCCGCGGCATCGTTAAGATGGCGCGCCCGCGCGCGAGAAAAGCAAAAGCCCCCCGCCACGTGGGCGAAGGGCACAACAGTCAGGCTAGCTTAGGCCATCTTGTTGAAAGCGTGGGCCATGCCGGACTTCTTGTTGGCGGCGTTGTTGCGGTGGAACACGCCCTTGGAGACGGACTTGTCCAGGGCGCGGGAAGCAACGCGCAGCTGCTTCTCGGCGGCAGCCTTGTCACCGGCGGTGACGGCCTCGCGGAACTTGCGGATCTCGGTGCGCACGGCGGAGCGCACGGACTTGTTGCGCTGGCGAGCCTTCTCGTTGGTGAGGATGCGCTTCTTCTTGGACTTGATGTTTGCCATAGTGTTTTACCTCTTAGTAAATCGACGTAGATTTTAAAGAAACTTACCGCCAAGCCAGCAGGCCTGTGCGCGAGGACTTTTGAAAGCGCGAGCATTCGAAGGTCGAACCCAAGGTCCTGTCCGCCCGTCTCACGCGCCCTCGCGTGGAAGTAACCCGACAATGATACCCCGCCGCCGGGCCCGACCCCAAATCCCGAAAAGCTTTAGGCCCAGTGGTAGACCGACCGCAGCCGGTTGGCAATCCGCTCAAAGCGCCGGGGCGGAAAGAGCGTGCCCTGCCGCCGGATCTGTTCCTCCGGCACCTCGAGCACCCGATCGAGGCGCACCCAGCACTGGCGGCCGCGCTCGTCCCACTCGCCGGCGCCAATCTCTAGCCACCATTCCTCCGTGGCGTGGTCCGGGTTGGGGGAAATCAGCAGCCCGAACACGGTGGTGCGGGTGCGCCCGATGACCAAAATGGCGCGCTCTTGCGGCGGGGCGGTGGGGGCATCGCCAGGCACCCAGACCCACACGACCTCCCCGGAGTCGGCCTGGCCGTCCAAGTCGGGGGCAAAACTCACCGACCGCGGGCGGGCGGCGGTGCGCTCGATGCGCACGGTGGCGGCCTTGCGGCGGTCTGCCACCGGCCGGGTCCCGTGCAGGCCCAGGCGGTCGTTGATGCGGCGCAGCCCCATCCCGAGCGGCTCCGGGTCGCGAATCCCCAACGCGTCGCGCACGCGGCGGCGCAACCGACGCCATGCGGTTGGGGATGGTTTCGTCATGTCGTCTATCCTAGACGCATGTCTAAAAACTTTGCGGCCACTACGTTTACGGACCCCGCCAAGATCCGTAACTTCTGCATTATCGCCCACATCGACCACGGCAAGTCGACGTTGGCGGACCGCATCCTTCAGTTCTCGAAGGTGGTGGAGGAGCGCGACATGCGCGATCAGTTCTTGGACAACATGGACATCGAGCGCGAGCGCGGCATCACCATCAAGGCTCAGAACGTCCGTCTGCCGTGGGTTCCTACCTCGGGCCCGCACGCCGGCGAGGAGCTGGTGTTCCAGATGATCGACACCCCCGGCCACGTGGACTTTACCTATGAGGTCTCCCGCGCGCTGGAGGCCTGTGAGGGGGCAATCTTGCTTGTCGATGCCGCCCAGGGCATCGAGGCCCAGACCCTGGCCAACCTGTACCTGGCCATGGAAAATGACCTGGAGATCATCCCGGTCCTCAACAAGATCGACCTGCCGGCCGCCGATCCGGAGAAGTACTCGCTGGAGATCGCCAACATCATCGGCTGCGAGCCGGAGGAGGTGCTGCGGGTCTCCGGCAAGACGGGCGAAGGCGTGCCGGAGCTGCTCGACAAGGTCGCTGAGCTCATCCCGGCGCCGACGTCGGATCTGGGCCCGGACGCCCCGGCCCGCGCCCTGATTTTCGACTCGGTCTACGACGCCTACCGCGGCGTGGTGACCTACGTGCGAATGATGGACGGCAAGCTGCTGCCGCGCCAGAAGCTAACGATGATGGCCACCGGCGCCAACCACGAGCTGCTGGAGATTGGCGTCGTCTCGCCCACGATGCAGAAATGCCAGGGCCTAGGCCCTGGCGAGGTCGGCTACCTGATTACCGGCGTGAAGGACGTGCGCGAGACCAAGGTGGGCGACACCGTCACCTGGGCCAACAAGGGGGCTATGGAGCCGCTGAAGGGCTATGCGGACCCGAAGCCGATGGTCTATTCGGGTCTTTTCCCGATCTCGCAGGCGGACTTCCCGGCCCTGCGCGACGCCCTGGAGAAGCTGCAGCTTAACGATGCCTCCCTGACCTTCGAGCCCGAGACCTCCGTGGCGCTGGGCTTCGGCTTCCGCTGCGGCTTCCTGGGCCTGCTGCACATGGAGATCACCCGCGACCGCTTGGAGCGCGAGTTTGACCTGGATCTCATCTCGACTGCGCCTTCGGTGACCTACCGCGTGGTGGGCGAGGACGGCACGGAGACGACCATCCACAATCCCTCGGACTGGCCTTCGGGCAAGCTGCGCGAGGTCCACGAGCCGATCGTGAACATGACCGTGCTGGTCCCGGAGCAGTTCGTGGGCCCCACCATGGAGCTGTGCCAGTCTAAGCGCGGCCAGATGAAGGGCATGGACTACCTGTCCGAGGACCGCGTGGAGCTGCGCTACATCATGCCGCTGGGCGAGATCATCTTCGACTTCTTCGACATGCTCAAGTCCCGCACGAAGGGCTATGCCTCCCTTAACTACGAGGAGGCCGGGGACCAGATGTCGGACCTGGTGAAGGTGGACATCCTGCTCAACGGCGATCCGGTCGACGCCTTCTCCGCCATCGTCCACCGCGATTCCGCGCAGTGGTACGGCAACAAGATGACCAAGAAACTCAAGGAGCTTATCCCGCGCCAGCAGTTCGAGGTGCCAGTGCAGGCGGCGATTGGCTCCAAGATTATCGCCCGCGAGAACATTCGCGCCATGCGCAAAGACGTGCTGGCCAAGTGTTATGGCGGCGACATTTCCCGTAAGCGTAAGCTGCTGGAGAAGCAGAAGGCCGGCAAGAAGCGAATGAAGACCTTGGGCTCCGTCTCGGTGCCACAGGAGGCATTCGTGGCCGCACTATCTACAGACGAGGAGTAACAATGCAGCTTTCCGCACGCAACCAGATCCAGGGCAAGGTCGTCTCCGTGGAGATCGGCGCTGTCAACGCCATCGTCAAGCTGGAGCTGGACGGCGGTGCCATTATCTCTGCGGACATCACCAAGGAATCCGTGGAGCAGCTGGGCCTGGAGCCGGGCAAGGAGGCCGTGGCCGTCATCAAGGCCTCGGACGTGATGGTGGGTGTGGCCTAGCTCAGCGAGAAGGAATAACGGCCGGTCAGGCCGCTGGTCTGCGCGCCCTCCACTAGTGAGTGGAGTTCTTGCGCGTGGTGGTAGCGGCTAAGGCCGAGAAAGAGCAGCGATCGAATCGACTGTAAGCGGCGACCTCAAGGGGGCGGGGACACGCGGGGCTGGGTGTCGGTAGGCTCTACTACACACAGCCTCGAAAGGACTTCACCATGCAGATGGCACCGCGCCACCGTCAACCATTGCCACCGCTTCCGATGGTCGCGTCCAAGCTCGGGGAGCGATTGGCCAGCCAGGTGTTCGCGGAGGAGGGCCAGGAGCTGCTGGCGGAGCTGCAGGATTTTAGGCGCGATCTCCACCAGAACCCGGAGGTCGGGCTGCACTTGCCGCGCACGCAGGAGAAGGTGCTTGAAGCACTGGAGGGTCTGCCGTTGGAGGTTCACCTGGGCCATGACCTCAGCTCGGTCGTGGCGGTGCTGCGCGGCGGCAAGCGCGGCGAGCGCCCGGTCTCGGTGCTGTTGCGCGCGGACATGGATGGTCTTCCCGTGCGCGAGCAGACGGGCAGCCCTTTTGCGTCGACGAATAGCAACATGCATGCCTGCGGCCACGATCTGCACACGGCAGGGCTGATCGGTGCGGTGAAGATGCTGTGCCGGCACCGCGAGGAGCTGTTGGGCGATGTCATCTTCATGTTCCAGCCCGGCGAGGAGGGCCCGGGCGGCGCGCAGCCGATGATCGACGAAGGAGTCCTTGACGCGGCCGGCCGCCGCCCCATTGCCGCCTACGGCATCCACGTGGGCCCGCAAGACAAGGGGACGTTCCACCACATTGCCGGGCCCATGATGGCCTCGTCCTCGAACCTGAAGATCACGGTCTACGGTAAGGGCGGGCACGGCTCGCGCCCGCACGACGCGGTGGACCCGGTGGCTGCCCTGGCGGAGATCCAGATGGCGTTGCAGGTGGCGCTGACTCGTCGTTTCGACGCGAACGAGCCGATTGTCATCACGGTGACCAACCTGCGCGCGGGCGATGGCGCGGTCAACGTCATCCCGGATAAGGCGGAGCTGGGCGCGACGGTGCGAGTGCTGCGTGATGAGCACATCGAGGCCGTGCGTCAGATGATCATCGAGGTCTCCAGCTCCGTGGCGTCCTCGCACCGCTGCACGGCGAAGGTGGACTTTGAGGTGTTGTATTCGGCCACGAAGACCTCGCCGCGCGAGGATCAGTTCGCGGCGTCGCTGTGGGCGGAGATGTTTGGCGCGGAAAACGTGCTGGCGATGGAGACCCCGATGATGGCCTCGGAAGACTTCGGCGCGGTGTTGGCCCAGGTTCCGGGCACGTTCATGTGGCTGGGCACGGGGGACCCGCACACCCCGGAACACCTGCGCGAGTGGAATCACTCGCCGCTGGTGCGTTTCGATGATTCGGTGCTAGGGGATCAGGCCGCGGCCCTGGCGGCGGTGGCCTTCGAGCGCTTGGCCGCTGAGGATGCCCACCCCTCGCCGGCCACGAAGGCTATGCGCGCGCCGGTGCAGGGGACGGGGCCGAGTCCGCAGCAGCCTTCTTCCGCAGCGCAATAATGCCCCAGATGGTGGCTACCCATACGGCTAGCACGACGACCATGCCGGCGAGGACGGGCCAGATGGCGTCGTCGAGCGCGGCGCTTAACGACGGGAAAAGGTTCTTCGTGGCGTGCACCGCGATGGCTGCAATGAGCCAGCGCACCGGCTGTTTCTGGGATAGGCCATAGGCACTGAGCCCGGTGAACAGCGCGTGGGAGAGCGGGTTGGACGCCAAGCGGATGACCACCGCCGAGATAGCGCCGGCGGTATCCGAATCGAGGTTATCCACCGTCATGCGCGCAAAGGCAGTGGCGTTTTCGCCCGCTGTGAAGCCGAGGCCCACGGCCACGCCCACGAAGACGTAGTCGAGCCAACTGCGGGGCCGGATGACGCAGGTGCAGATAAGCAGCACTCCGAGGAGCTTCAGCACTTCCTCGTTGAAGGGAGCGTAACTCGCAGCGTCCAGCCAGGCTAGGCCCGCGCGGGTGAGAAGGGCATACATGTCGGTGTTGAGCTCCACCGCGACCCCGGAGACAGCAAAGCCCCACACCACGCCGTGCGCTATTCCCGGCCGGCGGCGCAGGAAGAACAGCGTGAGGCAGACAAGTACGGCGGCGAAAGCCACAGCAGTCAGCGCACTGGCAGGTATGAAAGGCTCACGAGTGTAGTGGACAACGGTTACTCCTAGTGCACCGAGGGTCAGCAGGTAGTACAGGTACTTCATGCTTCCTCCTTCTGGACGCGGTCGGCGAAGTCATCTGCTTTTGGCCCGTCGATGTGGAGGAAGGAGACGGTGTTGTTGTGCGGGTTCGCCAGCGTGATGCCGTCGCCGTCCTCGACGCGGTAGAGGTCCGGCGCCTGGGTGGTGATGGGGGCGTCGGTGAGCGCGCGCGTCCCGGTAAAGGAACGGTGCTGCCGCGGCAGGTAGGTCTCGACCTCGTGGGAGGAGCTGCCTTCCTCAGAAATGATGGTCGCACCCCCGCAGTTCCAGGTCTGCGAGGATGCATACGGTTCCTCCGGGCATTCAAGCCCCGGGATGCCGCGCACGGGTGAGGTTTCGGGAGTGGGGTCGGGGAGGAGGGCATCGGCAAGCGGTACTGAGGCAAGGACGCCGATGCAGGAATAAATCAGTGTGTCTCTCATGGTGTTGACCTTAAGAGCTGCGGTTAGACCGCGGTATCCTCCGCAGGGAGGATTTTGCGGAACGCAGGGAGAACTATCGTGGGAGCAATGACGAGAAAGACGAGACCGCTGTGGATCACGGTGCTGCTCATTCTGCTCTGCGTGTTGGCGGATATGGCCACGTGGATCCTTCAGCTCGAAAGCTCTGAGGAGACGGACCGGGAAGTGTACGTGACCTCCTTCATGGTTCTGTTTGCCGCTGCCACATGGATTCTGCTGCCCGTTGCCCTGCATCACTCGCGGCGGGAGCGCAACATCCACGAGGAGTACCCCGGCCACCCGGTGGCGCTGATTGCGGCTCTGCTCGTCGTAGCACTGGGTGGGTTTCGTCCACTGTCACTGTCAGTGCTGGTGGTGTTGATCTCGCTCATCTCGCGCGGCCGACTGCGGTGGTCCCTGGCGGGAACGCTGGTGTTTGTGGCCTCGTATGTGACCGTCATTGCGGTGCCCTACCTGCAAATGAGCTATCTGGCGGGCTTCGGCTACGGGTTCTTCGGAATCATCTTTCTTATCGTTGCCTGGATTACGGGTTCGGTGCGCGCGCAGCGCCGACAGCGCGAGGTCACCTTAGTGAGCCTGGCGGAGCTAAACGAGGACCAGCTGCGCTCGCGCGAGGAGCGGGCGCGCCTAGAGGAGCGCAACCGTATTGCCCGCGATATCCACGATTCCCTCTCGCATCGGCTTAGCCTCATTTCCGTGTACGCGGGTGGCCTGAGCTACCGCAAGGATGCCGACCCGGAGCGCATCGCCGAGGCGGCGGAAACCATCCAGTCGGAGGCTAAGGCCGCAGTGGAGGACCTGCGCGGGGTGATCAAGGCGCTGCGAGTGGACGACAGGGTGGATCCGCGCGCGAGCATCGAGGAACACATCGAGCGCGCACGCGCGGCGGGGACGAAGGTGCGCTATAAAAAAGGGGACGCGCACGAGCGCATCGACAAGCTAGGCACCATGGCCGCCCATACGTTGGGCCGCGCCGTGCAGGAGGGGCTGACGAACGCGCGCAAATACGCGCCGGGGCAGACGGTGACCCTCACCGTAGACCACGAGGAGAACAAGGTTCGGGTAACCATGCAGAACAAGAAGGTGGCAGAGCAGCCGGAGTCCGGTGGCAGGAACGGCCTGCTGGGCCTGGAAGAACGCGCCCGGCTGGCGGGAGGTACTTTCACCGTGCTTGACGATGCCTCCACCTTCACCTGGGTTCTCGAACTCCCTGAGGAGGGCAGCGCACAATGATTTCAGTGGTATTGGTCGATGATGAGCAAGCGCTGCGGCGCGGCATCCATTTCATCCTGGAGGGCGCAGCAGACATTGAGGTGGTGGCCGAGGCCAGCAACGGGCGCGACGGCGTGGCCCGCGTGCTGGACCTGCGCCCTGATGTCGTTCTCATGGATATCCGCATGCCCGTGATGGACGGTATCGAGGCGGCTGGGAAGCTGCGCGCGAGCGCGCCGGATATCCCGGTAGTCATGCTCACCGCCTTTGATACGGATGAGTTCATCGTGGATGCGCTGCATGCCGGCGCGATGGGCTTTCTGCTGAAGACCATCGAGCCGGAGGGCTTAGTCTCTGCAGTGCGCGCTGCGGCCACGGGGCAGCAGCTGCTGAGCCCGAAGGCCCTGAAGAATCTGTTGGCACTCAAGCGCCCCGAGCCCGCGCCGTCAGAACCAGAGGCCCCTGGGCCCCGCCCGCTGGAGGGCTTAAGTCGGCGGGAAAACGAGGTGGCGGAGTTAGTGGCCCAGGGACTCGACAACCAGGAAATTGCGGGGCAGCTCTACGTCTCCGTGACCACGGTGAAGACCCATATCAAGCACATCCTGGACAAGCTTGGCGGCACCAACCGGGTGCACATCGCGATTGCGGTGCTGGAGTCGCGCTAGCGCCGGCGCAGGAACGCGGAGGCGAGGCCGGCTAGAGCGATGACAGCCACGATGATGGACGCCGCCGGCCAGTACTGGGGGTAGTACTTCAGCGTGTAACCGAAGACCTGGCCGTCGCCAAACTGGCGGGCCAGCGCGATGGGCATCCACCACAGCTTCGTGAGGGTAAGGACCGCGCCGAGGAGGCCGGCGAGGGCGCGGCGGTTGCCGCGCAGCAAGAAGCTGGCGGCCACGAGCAACACGCCGGCGATGGTGAGCGCGAACAGCAGCGGAGTTTCCGTGCCGAGGGGGGATCCGTGGCTGAGGAATTCGTGGTCGATCTTGTGCTGCTCGACCAGGCTGTAGCCGTCGAGGACGACCTCTTCTGGGATGCCCATTTATCTCTCCTTCTGTTCGGCGTTGGGGTCGTAGCCGTCGGACCAGGTGTCGGTCTCGAAATCATAGTCGACCTCGGCGCCGTCTTCGTCGGTGCGCTGATACCACTCGGTGTAGCGGTCGGCGGCGGAGTCGAAGTCGGAGCCGGCACCGCGGCCCTCGGCGGCGTGCTCGACGGAGAGCTCGAATTCATCGCCGTGCTCTTCGATGCCGCGGACCACCGCGTTCTCGACGGCCGCTCGCGCGTAGGCGCGGCGGATAAACATCGGGTCGGAGCGCAGGTCCTTGATGAAGGCGACCATCATCGCCAGCAGGACCAAGCAGAAGGGCAAGGCCGCGAGGATGGTGAGGTTCTGCAGGCCGGTGAGCACGTCCTCGCCGCCGGTGAGCAGCATGACGATGGCAATCCCCATCATGCACAGGCCCCAGAAGACCACCACGAGCTTGTTGGGGGCCGGGTCGCCCTTAGAAGACATGGTGCCCATGACCACGGAGGCGGAATCCGCCGAGGTAATAAAGAACACGGCCAGGACCACCAGGAGGATATACGGGGTGATGGTGCCCAGCGGCAGATCCTGGAACATGGCGAAGAGCACCTGTTCGCCGGAGGATTCGCCGTTAAACTCCGCGCGCCCCTGGCGGTTGAAGTCGATGGCGGTGCCGCCGAAGATGGTAAATGCCAGGATGAGGATGGCCGTGGGTGCAATCACGGTCACGGCGGTGAACTCGCGGATGGTGCGCCCGCGGGAAATGCGCGCGACGAACATGCCCACGAAGGGCGTCCAGGCAATCCACCAGGCCCAGTAGAAGGCGGTCCAGTAGGACTGGAATTCGATGGTCTCGTCGCCCCAGGACAGGCCCTTGGCCATCATCGGCAACAGCTGATCGATGTAGGTGACAACCCCGGACGGGATGAGGTTGAGCAGGAAGAGGGTGGGGCCGGTGATGAACACGAAGGCCACCAGCGCCAGGGTCAGCGTGATGTTGATGTTGGACAGGTAGCGCACGCCGCGCGAGACGCCCGAGACGGCGGAGATGATAAACCCGCAGCCCAGGATGGCGATGATGATAATCAGCGCGTTATTGGCCAGCGGTCCGGCGCCCCGGATGATGGAGACACCTTGGCCGATCTGGACGGCGGAGAGCCCCAGGGTGGCGGCCGTGCCGAAGAGGGTGGCAATCAGTGCGCAGATGTCGACGACCTTGCCCAGCGGGCCGGCGGTGTCGCGGGATCCGAATAGCGGCTTGAAGATGGAGCTGACCAGCGGCACGCGCCCGCGCCGGTAGGACGAGTAGGCAATCGCCGCGCCGACTAGGGCATAGGCTGCCCAGGGCGAGATTCCCCAGTGGTAGTGGGCCTGCGCCATGGACTGGTGGAGGGCTTCGACGGTGCCGCCGGCGGCATCGCCATTCGGGCCCAGGGAGTGCGGGGGCTGGGTCAGGTAGTGGCTCAGCGGTTCGGAGGGGCCGTAGAAGAAGATGCCCACGCCGATGCCGGCGCCAAACATCATGGCCACCCAGGAGAAGCGGGAGAATTCCGGTTCCTCGTCGTCGGTGCCGAGTTTGATGCGGCCGAGCCGGGAGAGGCCGATATAGGCCATGGTCACCACGGCGAGCATCATGGTGAGGTTGAGCAGCCAGCCGGCGTTGGTCAGGGCCCAGGAAAATGCGGTGGCGC
Source organism: Clostridia bacterium (assembly GCA_963623015.1). Taxonomy (GTDB): domain Bacteria; phylum Actinomycetota; class Actinomycetes; order Mycobacteriales; family Mycobacteriaceae; genus Corynebacterium. The sequence continues at coordinate 29,970 of CAVFKS010000005.1, read as the reverse complement.
TGGCGGTGGAGACCGCCTCGGGGGAGACGATGCCCCACGCGATAAACGCTACGATGAGCGCGCCGGTGACGCCGAAGAGCACGCGGTCGACGCCGAAGCGGTTGCGCTGGTCATCGACGGAAATGCCGGGCACGAGCCCGGGGTGCATGTCGTGCGGGTAGAGGCCCACCGTGGAGCCTTTGCCGGCGTGCGGACGCCCGGGTAAATGGGTAGGGGAGTGGGAGTTATCAGCCACTAAATCTTTGGTTCCTTGAGGCGAGCCCGCCGCCGTGTGCGGCTGCTCTGTAGACAGGTGCGCGCACCGGGGCGCGGCAACCTGCCCGATTATTCCCTATCTACCGGCCAATTTACAATCCTGGCGGGGCTTTTGCCTGCCGATGCCGCCCCGCCCACGGGCGCAGGCGGGCTTGCTGCGCTAGACTCAGCGGCACGACAGCTCTGAGCGTGAGCCAGTTAGTGTGGGCCAGATGGAGGCGATGGCAGTGCCAGATTTCGACGGTGTTTTCTCGGGGGATTCTTCCCCCGCAGTGGCGCAGTTGCACGAGGCGTTCGCGGTCTTTGAGCGCCCCGAGGAACACGTCTTAGATTATTCGGTGTTGTTGGGGGCGTACTCCTCTTAAGGCGCCGCTTACCCGGCGCGTCCCTTATCACCGCTGCACATGTTGTATCACCGCGGCGCACGTGTAGCGTGCGCCGCCTTTCGGATTTCGGTCACCAACACGTTGAGGTCGCCGCGGCTGGGCTGGCGGTCGGGGTGGGTGGAGCAGTAGTCCAGCAGAAGGTAGCCGGCGTGCTGGATGTTGACGTGCCGGTCCCAGAACTGGCGGGCGTCGTCCTGATCGTTGGAGGCTAGGGACTGGATGGCGCGGCGCTCGCCGAGCAGCTCGTACTGGAGGTCGCGGCGGGCGGCCAGGACCTCGTCGGGGGTGTGGGTAAACAGCGAGCCCAGCAGCATGGACATCATCTCCACCGAGCGCTCCTGCAGCCGGTGGTGGTTGCGGCTGGCGGCGTGGCGGTTCCACAGCCACAGCACCACCAGGGAGATGGCGATCGACAGCAGGATCTCGCCGGCGCGGGCCTGCAGGGTAGGCCACAGCGGCAGCGTGGCGGAATTGCCCATTAGCAGCGCCAGCGGGGTGGAGAAGATAACGCAGAAGGCGTAGTTCTTGGCCACGAAGATCTCCGCGCAGTACTGGCAGGCCGCCAGAGCTAGCAGCAGCGTCCAGCCGGAGACACCGAAATAGTGGAACACGGCGAACAGCGCCACGCCCAGGGCGGACCCGAAGACGCGATGGATGCCGCGCACGGTGCCGGGCACCCTGTCGGGGCCCCACTGCAAGATGAGCAGGGCAGAGACCGCGCCCCAGTCGGGGCGGTCGAAGCCCAAGGCCAGCCCCACCACGACGGTGGCGAGTGCGGCGATGAACACCTTCTCCGCCGTGACTGCCGCGTGCGAGTTCTTCACCGCAGACCGGTAGAGGCGGTAGCGGGCCGTCGGCCGGGTGTGGGGGATAGCGGTGCGGTTCGGGTCAATATCGGTGGGCGAGTCCACCAGCTGGTCGGAGTCGGAGTCCAGGCTCAGCAGCTGGTTGTGGGCCACGATTCGCCGTTGCGCGTTGAGCGTGCGGCTGACTAGCTGTTGCTGGGACAGGTCGATGATGCGGCCGCCGCGGATGATGCCGGCATCGGAAAGCGTCTGCCAGGCCGCATATAGCGCGCTTTGGGCCTGGTGGTGGCGGGCTAGCGAGTCGCCCTCGGAGGCCTCGAAGGCGGCTGCGGCCTTCTCCACGGCCTCCACGGCGCGGGTCTCCGGGCCGTGCTTGTCCACCAGGGCGGGCGCTAGCCCCAGCAGGAGGCTTGTTACCATGCCGGCGGCGGACCAGAAGATAAGCTGCCAGACATCCACGTCGGTCTTGGCCAGCATGGTGGTGCCGCCGCCCACCATGACCAGGAAGAACGAGCCGGGGACGGGCAGGCGCAGCGCGTTTTGCACGAAGGCGCCCGTGGTGCCGAGCAGGGCCGTGTACAGGCCGGCGAGGAAGAGCCACCAGTGCCCGTGACCGGGGGCGAAGACTAGCTCGCCGATGAGGAAGCCCGTCGTCGCGACGGTAATGAGCAGAAGGCCGGCGGTGACCATGACGCGGGCGCGGGCGCGGTAGGGGTGGCCCTCGCCGTAGATGACGGTGAAGGCGCCGGTGGAAATCAGCAGGATGGCATGCTCGTGGCCGAGCAGCAGGGCGATGGCGCCGGGGATGAAGATCGCCAGGGCGGCGCGCAGCGCGCCGGGCCAGCGCACGACGGCAGAATTATAGGAGGTCAGAAGCTGGAGGGCCCGCGGCCTTCCGGGAAGCGGATGTTCTACCTTTTCACTCACGGCGGCCTGCGGTTTCCCTTCTTCTCGAATGCGCGGGGTGCCCACCTCCCGCGCCGCGGGCCGTGAGCACCCAACTTAAACTTGACCCATCCACTGTATGCCCGCGTGCAAGTTAGCGCATGTATTCCCCGTTCGCTATGGCCAACCTATCAGCTAGCCGGGGTTGTCACGCAGGCCACAGGCGGGCAGCGAAATCGCAGGCTAGGGCAGCTGTGCAGCGGCCACCAGCGCCCGGGTATAAGGATGGGCCGGGGCGGCGAGCACGCGGGCGGTGGGCCCGTGCTCGACGAGCTGGCCGTCGGAGATGATGGCCACCGTCGGGCACAGCTGCCGCATCACCGCCAGGTCGTGGGTGACAAAGACCAGCGTGAGCCCGAGCTCACCCACCAGTTCCTCGAGCAGCGCCAGCACCTGCGTGCGCACCGAGACGTCGAGGGCGGAGACGGCCTCGTCGGCCAGCAGGATGTCGGGGCGGCCGATGATAGCGCGCGCGATCGAGATGCGCTGGCGTTGCCCGCCGGAGAACTCGTGGGGGAAGCGCCCGGCAGCGGCGGCGGGGATGCCCACCTGCTCGAGGGCGGAGATGGCCCGATCCTTGCGCTCGGCGCGGGGTGGGCGGTCGGCGGCGGGCAGGGTGCGCAGGCCCTCGGCCACGGATTTCCACACCGGCAGCCGGGGGTTGAGGGAGCCGTTGGGGTCCTGGAATACCATCTGCACGCGCCCGTCCACCCGCAGCTGGCCGCCGGTGGGCTGGTCGAGGCCGGCGATGAGCCGCAGCAGGGTCGACTTGCCGGACCCGGATCCGCCCACCAGCCCGAGGCGCTCGCCGCGCGCGACGGCCAGGTCGATGCCGGCCACCCCGGCCCCGCCGCCGAAGGCGCGCTCGACGCCGCGCAGTTCGATGGCGGGGGCGGCTGCGCTACCTGCCGAGAGCTGCGGTCCCGGAAGCGCCGGCGGGGCCGGCCGGGCCGCGGCGACGAGCCGCTGCGTATACGGGTGTTGCGGGGTGCGCAGGATGCGTTCGGTGGGCCCGGATTCCACCATCTGGCCTGCCTGGAGAACCATGACCTCGCTGCATAGCCTGGCGATGACCCGCAGGTCATGGCTAATAAAGAGCAGCGCCGTGCCGTGCTGCGTGGCGACCTCCTCGAGCAGGTCGAGGATCCCGTCTTGGGTGGTGGCATCGAGGGCCGTGGTGGGCTCGTCGCAGATGAGCAGGCGGGGGCGGCGGGCCATCGCCATGGCGATGAGGACGCGCTGGCGCTGCCCGCCGGAGAGCTGGTGGGGGTACCGCTGCGCCAGGCCCGGGGCCAGGCCGACTTCTGTGAGCGCTTCCTCCGGGTGTGCGCCGGCGCGGTCGAGCTGGCGGCCCACCCGCATGAGCGGATCGAGTGCGCTCATGGGCTCCTGGAAGATCATGGCCATGACGGCCCCGCGCAGGGGGCGCAGGGCGCGGTCGGGGCGCCCGAGGAGCTCCTGGCCGTCGAGCCGGATGCTGCCGGAGGCATCCACGCCGGGGCCCAGCAGCCCGAGGATGGCCAGCGCCGTGAGCGACTTGCCGGACCCGGATTCCCCGATGAGCCCCAGCCGCTGGCCGGGCGCCAGGCTAAACGAGAGCGGGTGGACGAGCTCGCGCCCGCCGGCGGTGATGGTCAGATCGCTTACGTCAAGCATGCGTGCCTCCGGAAAGTCGCGGGTCAAAGGCGTCGCGCAGGCCATCGCCAAGCAGGTTAAAGCCCAACACGGTGGCGGCAATCGCCCCGCCCGGCCACAGGGCCAGCAGGGGGTGGGTGGCCAGCAGTGGCTGGGCATCGTGGAGCATCCGGCCCCACGATGCCGCGGGCGCGGCAGTGCCTAGCCCCAGGTAGCTCAGGCCGGCCTCGGCGAGGATGGCCAGCGCGAAGTAGGCGGTGGCCTGCACGATAATCAGCGCGGTGAGGTTCGGCAGCACGTGGCGCACCGCGATGGTGGGGGCGGGCACGCGGGAGACGCGGGCGGCCGCCACGAAGTCCTGGGTCATCACCTGGATGGTCCCGGAGCGGGCCACCCGGGCAAAGGAGGGAATGCCGGCGATGCCGATCGCGATGGTCGCCGTAGCCGCCGACGGCCCCCACACCGCGCCGGCGACGATCGCCAGCAGCAGCGCCGGGAACGCCAGCAGCAGATCTGATGCGCGGGAGATGACCGTATCGAGCACGCGGGTCCGGCGCGAGGCGCGCGCCATGCCGGCGGCGGTGCCCAGCGGCACGCCTACCACCGCGGCGATGAGCACTGAGACCGCGCCCACGAGCAGCGCGACCTGGGCGCCGGCCATGATGCGCGAGGCCACGTCGCGCCCGAAGCGGTCGGTGCCCAGCAGGTGTTCGGCCGAGGGGCCGGAGAGCGCTGCGGCGGGGTTGGCGCGCACGGGGTCATAGGGCGTCCAGACAACGGCCACGACGGCCACCGCTACAGCCAGACCAACGAGGGCGAGCCCGAGCCAGCCTGCGGGGGTGAGCCTACGCATGGGCGACCTCCTTGGCGGCGGTCGCATTCCCGGCCGTTCGCGGGTCGATGAGCCGGTAGGCGAAGTCGGTGAGCAGGTTGACCACCAGGATGAAGGTGATGAGCACCATCACCAGGGTCTGGACGGTGGTGAGATCGCGCACGGCGACGGCATCGAGGAGCATGGTGCCCAGGCCGGGAATGACGAAGACAGACTCGATGACCACCGCGCCCACCACCAGGGAACTTAGCTGCAGCCCGGCCACGGTGAGCACCGGCAGCGCCGCGTTGCGCAGCCCGTGCCCATAGAGTGCCGCCCGGCGGGAGGCCCCCAGCGCGCGCACCGTGCGGATGTAGTCCTGACCGGCCTGCTCCAGCACGGCAGAGCGCACGTAGCGCGTTAAGATGGCGCCCTGGACTAGCGCGAGCGCGAGTACCGGCATGACCAGGTGCGCTAGGAAACTCCCTATGCCCTGGTTGGGCGGGGTCCACCCGTTGGCCGGCAGCCAGCCCAGCCGCACGGCCAGGACTGCGACGAGCAGGATGCCCACCAAAAAGCTGGGCACGGCGATGCCAACCTGGGTCGCCGCCGCCACGAGCGTGACCTTCAACCCCCCGCCGCGACCGTGGGCGCCGGCCTCCCACTGGCGCCTAGCTAGCCACACGCCACAGGGCACGGCGGCGCTCAAGGCCAGCGCCATCGCCGCGAGCACCAGGATCAGCGACACCTGCGCGCGGTCTAGGACCTGCGGCGTAATCGACTGCTGGGACGCAAGCGAGACCCCGAAATCCCCGGTCACAAGGCCCGATACCCACTCGAGGTACTGGGCGACGAGCGGCCGATCCAGGCCGAGAGTGCTGGTGAGTTCCGCCACGGCCTCCTCGGTGGCGTTGACGCCCAAGGCCACGCGCGCCGGGTTGCCGGGCACTGCGCGCAGCAGCACAAAAATCACCACGGAGGCCACCCAGAGCGTGCCCACAAACCGGGCTACGATTCGCACAAGACCCCTCATTGGCCACCTCCCGTGTGGACGTCGCGCAGGGGGATGGCGTCGGTGACCTGGTTGGGGTCGATGCCTGCCACCCCCGGGGCGGTGAGCACGATATTGGGCATATTCATCACGGTCAGCGCACCGGCGTCGGCCATGATGGCATCGACAGCCTCGCGCATCAGCTCGGTGCCCGCGGCACCAGAAGGCGCGGCATCGGCGCGGGCAAACAGTTCCCGCACCCGCGCGTTGTCATAGCCCAAGTAGTAGTCGGGGTTACCAAATAGCGTGACGATGTCGCGCGGCTCCACGTGCGCAATCAGCGACATCTGGTAGTCCTTGGCCCCCATGACCTGGCCCAGCCACACGGCGGGGAACTCGGCGGACTCGAGCGTGACGTCGAAGCCGATGTCGCGCAGCTGCGAGTACAAAAGCTCGCTCAAGGTCTGCGTATACGGCAGCGTGGGCACCGTAATTGTCAGCGGGGTGCCCACCGCGCCTGCTTCCTCCATTAGCGCCCTAGCGCGCGCCGGGTCGAAGGGGTAGTAGTTCTGGCCCTCCTCGAACCACGGGTCGGTCGGTGCCACGGGCGCCCCGCCGGTGTCGGTGGCGCGGCCCTGGAACAAGATGGCATCGGCAGCCTGGCGGTCTACGCCGAAGGCTACGGCCTGGCGCACGCGCGGATCATCGAAGGGCGCGGCCTGGTTATTCATCGACAGCAAGACCTCGCCATTGGTGGTTCCCTGCTGCACGCCAATCGAGGGGTTTAGGGTGTCGAGCAGTTCCGGGTTCTGCACCGCCCACACCACGTCCGCCCCGCCGGACTGCAGGGCGTTGACCGAGGTCAGCGAGTCCGGGAAGTACTGGATGGTCACGTCCTGCACCGCCGGGTCACCCCAGTAGTCCTCGCGTACCTTTAATGCCACGAACTCCCCGGGCGCGAACCCGGAGACCTCGAAGGGGCCCGTGCCCACCGGGTGGGCGGCCAGATCCTCGATGCCGCCGGGCGTCATCATCGCCCCCACCGCAGTCGCCATCGCCCACAGCCAGGACTGCGAGGGCTCGGACAGCTCCACCTCTAGCGTGTAAGGATCCCGCGCCCGGGCATCCTTTACCGCGTCCATGTGGGAGGAGAGCCCATTGGTCCACTCGTTTTTCACGTAGTCAATGGAAAAAGCCGCGGTGTCGGCGGTGAACTCGTCCCCATTGGAAAAGCGCACGCCCTTGCGCAGCTGGAAGGTATAGACCCGCCCGTCGGGGCTCATCGTCCAGCTTTGCGCCAGCCCGGGCTCGATGGCGCCGGTGGCCGGGTTGATGGTCACCAGGGTCTCGTAGACGTTGCTCATCAGCGCGGCCGGGATGGCGGCCCCGCCGGTGGTGGTGAAGTCCAGGGAGGTCGTAGAAGCCGTGGAGGCCACCACCACGGCGGGGGTATCCGCGGCCTGGACCACCGCGGTGTGCCCGGCGGAGCAGCCGCTCAAGACAAGGCCCGCGGCGAGTGGGCCCGCGCAGGCTAGCGCGACCCGCCGGCTAAGCGTCGAGGAATGCATAGGGATAAGGTACTCCCTCGAGAGGCAATTATTATAAGAATTCGGAAGTTTACTCCGCTAAGAATGCCACCTGCAGGGGGGAGTTATTCCCCCGCACCGACGAGGCCAGTATGGTGACCTGGTCCGCGCGCTGCGTGGAAATACGGTATTCCACCGGGTCCCCACCGTGGTCAAAGAGGGCCAGGCGGGTCACCCACAGCGGGGTGCCTTCCGCCACCTGGAGGTTCTTGGCTTCCCGCGGGCCCGCGGGGGTGATGTGGAATTCGCGCCGGGCGCTATCGAAGCGCACCCCGGCGGCCTGGAGCATGCTGTGCATCGAGCCGTCGGTCTCCCCGTAGCGCAGGATGTGCCGGCCCACCCGCAGCGGGAAGTAGTGCTCCTGCTGCAGGTACTGGTTCTGCCCCCAGTCGCGGATGCGGTGGACGTAGACCACCGGAACATCGCCGCGCAGCTGCAGGGCGCGGGCCGCCGCCGGGGGAGCCGGGCGCCTGGCCAGCCAGAGGATTTTCTGCTTGCCCTGCAGCCCGGCGATGCGCAGGCGGGCGCTGAAGGAATAAATCTCCTCGAAGGTCTCGGAGTAGACATCGCCAAGCACCACCGAGCGCCGCCCGCGCCCGGAGGAAATCTTGCCCTCGGAGCGCAGCATGGCCATTGCCTGGCGGACCGGGCCGCGCGAGGACTGGAAGTGCTGGCAGAGCTCGGCCTCGCTGGGGAGGAAATCCCCCGCGGCCAGCCGGCCCTGCCGGATTTCCTCGGAGAGGTGTTGCGCGATCTTGAGGTACTGCTGCGGTTCTCGCCGTGACATGGAGCGTATGCCTTTCCGCTAGGACTCGCTGTAGGGGATGCGGATTACTTCCCTTCAAGTATAGGTTGCACGACGCGGCCAGAGGCAGGTTTCCCCACCTTCTGGCCTGGCGATGCCGCTTAAACCGCCGCCTAAACTACAGTGCGGCCGCCGGGTCCAGCTCCCAGGCCTGGGCCAGCAGGTCCAGGTTGTGGAGAACGGAGTCGTGGTTGGTGGCCTGCAGGGAGATCATCAGCTCATCGGCCTGGGCGGTGGCCTGGAAGCCCTCCAGGTAGTCGCGGACCTGGTCGCGGGTGCCCACGGCGGAGTAGGTGAGCATGTTGAGGATCTGCTGGCCCTGGTAGGAGTCCACGATCTGGGCCACCTGGGCATCGGTGAGGAACTTGCCGCGCCCGGCAAAGGCCTTGACGCGGTTGAAGCGCACCTTCTCCCATTCTTCCGCGGCGGCCTCCTCGGTCTCGGCGGCGAGCACGTTGACGCCGGCGATGACCCAGGGCTCCGCGAGTGCCTCGGAAGGCTCGAAGTTGGCGCGGTAGTAGGAGGTGGCGGCCTCCAGGTGCTGCGGGGCAAAGTGGGAGGCGAAGGCATAGGGCAGGCCCAGCTTGGCGGCCAGCGAGGCCCCGTACATCGACGAGCCCAGGATGTAGAGCGGAACGTGGGTGTTCGCGCCGGGGATGGCGGAGACCCCGGGGATAATCGAGCGCCCGGCCAGGTAGCCGCGCAGCTCCTTGATGTCGTCGGGGAAGCGCTCGGCGGCGTGGGCATCGCGCCGCAAGGCCCGGCCCAGGGTGTGCATGTCGGTACCGGGCGCGCGCCCAAGCCCTAAGTCGATGCGGTTGGGGTAGAGCTCGGCTAGCGTGCCGAACTGCTCGGCGACCACGTAGGGCGCGTGGTTGGGCAGCATGACCCCGCCGGAGCCGAGGCGAATGGTCGAGGTCTGGGCCCCGATATGGGCGATGAGGACGGCCGGCGCCGACGACGAGATGTGGGGCATGTTGTGGTGCTCGGTGTACCACATGCGCGAGTACCCCAGCTTCTCGGCCTGCTGGGCCAGCTCCACGGAGCGGGCCATGGACTCCCCGGCGGTCTCGCCCTCGTAGATGGTGCAAAAATCGAGCACGGATAGGTGTGCGCGCTGGTGCATGTGCTGCCTCCCTTGGGTTGTGGTTCGCTGCTTCTTCCAACCGTAGTGTCAGGCGGGCTATTCCGCGCCCGGCCGCCCGCCCCTCCTGCGCGAATAGGCCCCGCCACACGCGCGGTGTGGGCGGGGCGGGGCGGAAACTTCCGCGAGCTGCAGGCGAGCTAGAACAGGGGAGGGCTAGACCTCGTGCGGCTCGCCCTGGAGCATGGCCAGGTCGGGCTCGCCGTGCTTGTCCTTGGAGTCGGTGGCGATGTCGATGACCAGACCGACCACCATCATGATGACGGTGGGCACGACCCAGCCCAGGGAGAGATCCTGGCCCGGTGACAGTGACAGCAGGCCCTCGAGGAACGGCGCCCAGCCCAGGCCGAAGATGACGGTGAGCGCAGACCACAGCACGGACATCCACAGCGCCAGGCGGTAGGTCCAATAGAAGGTGACGCGGCGGCGCACCAGCGGCTGCACCAGCACTAAGAAGATGAGCGCGATGGCCGGCGGGTACAGGAAGGTGATGAAAGGAATGGCGATGGAGAGCACCGTGTCCAGGCCCTGGAAGGCCAGGGCGATGGAGATGCCGGTAAAGACGACGGCCCACAGGTGGTAGCTGGTGCGCGGGACCAGGGTGGTGAAGAACTCCGAGGTGGAGGTGATAAGGCCCACGGCGGTGGTCAGGCAGGCCAGGATGACGATGGCGGAGAACACGGACTGGCCGATGCTGCCCATGGTCATGTTCGCGGCATCGGCAAGCAGGTTGGCGCCGGACTCATAGGACTGGCCGTCGGGCATAGTCTGGGCGGCCCAGGCCAGGCCCAGGTAGATAAGGCCCAGCAGGGCGCCGGCGATGAGGGCGGCCTGGATGGTGGCGATGACGGCGGGCTTGCCGGGCTTGAAGCCCTTGGCGCGCATGGAGTTGACGATCACGATGGAAAACGCCAGGCCGGCAATCGCGTCCATGGTGTTGTAGCCCTCGAACAGGCCGGTGACCATGGGGGCGGTGTCATAGGGGGCGATGGGCGCCTGCGGGTCGCGCGGGTTGGCGAGGATGGCCAGCGTGATGAGGATGAACAACAAGATGACCAGCGCCGGGGTCAGGTAGCGGCCCAGCGTGTCGATGATGGAGTTCGGCTTCCAGGACAGGCCCAGCGCGATGAGGAAGAAGACCACGTTGAACAGGCCGTTGGCGGCAAAACCCTCCCAGCCCAGCAGCGGGGTGATGGCCGTTTCCATGGCCACGGCGCCGGTGCGCGGCAGGGCGTAGAAGGCGCCGATGGACAGGTAAGCCAGGACGGAGAAGGCGATGCCGAAGAAGAGGCCGCCGTGGTTGCCGATGTCGCGCACCGACTGCCCGGAGATGGACACGGCCACGATGGCCAGCACGGGAAGGAGCACGCCCGCGGCGAGGAAGCCCAAGATGGCGGGCCAGAAGTTGTCGCCGGCGAGGACGGAGACCATCGGGGGGAAGATGAGGTTGCCGGCGCCGAAGAACATCGAAAACAGCATCAGGGATGCGATGATGATGGTGCTAGCGCCTGGCTTGGCAGTCCCGGAAGTGGCTTTAGCCATGCGGGGTCCTTTCTAGTGGCACTCGCGCGAGAGATCCGCGAGAGGGCTCCGAAGCGAGATAGTGACGATTGTTTAATGAAACAATAGTGTCCGCTGTATGAGAAAGTAAACCGATCGATCTCAAAACGTGAGAAATCCCCCCCGTGAGGAGGGACACGGCCGCTAAAGCTTGGCGATGGCGCCCGCGATGCGGTCGATGGCGTCTGCCAAGATCTCCGGGGAGGTCGCGAAGTTGAGGCGGGCGTGTCCCGCCCCGCCGGTGCCAAAGGTGGTGCCCTCGTTGAGCGCGACCCGGGCGTTATCGACCAGCCAGGCCGCCGGGCGGTCGGCATAGTCGGTTTTACCCAGTTTGGTTCCGCGGAAGTCGAGCCACAGCAGATAGGTCGCCGCCGGGCTGGATACCTCGATGCCGGGGACCTTTTCGCGCAGGGCGGCAACGGCGAAGTCCCGGTTGCGGCGCAGGGTCTCAATCTCGGCGTCGAGGAAAGCCCCGCCGTCGCGGTAGGCGGCTTCGGCGGCAATCACACCCAGGGTGCCTGTGCCGTCTTTGGCCACGCCGGTCAAAGAATTGAAGGTCGCGCGGTCGCGCGCGTTGGAGAAGATGATCTGCGCACATTTCAGCCCCGCCACGTTAAACGCCTTGGAGGTGGCCGTGACGGTGATGGTGCGGTCGGCGGCGACATCGCCTAGCGATGCCACCGGGATGTGCCGGGCGCCCTCATCCAAGACCATGGGGGCGTGGATCTCGTCGGCGAGGATGCGCGCGTCATACTTGTCGGCTAGGGCGACCAAGCCGGTGAGGAACTCCTCATCGAGGACCAGCCCCAGCGGGTTATAGGGGTTGGCCAACAGGATGGAGCCGGCGCCGGCGCGGAAGGCCTCCTCGATGGACTCCAAGGTCAGGTCGCACTCGTATTTCTCGCGCCCGGCCGTGGCCGGCAGGTCGAGCAGGGGCGGGTAGCTGGGCGCCGGCACGGCCACCGGGGTGCCCGGGCGGGTGAAGTACTGCACGCCCAGCAGCAGGCCGCGCACGACGTCGCCGATCCACGCCACGTTGCGGGGGTTGGGCCGCCAGCCAAAGCGCTGCGAGTAGAAATCCGCTAAGGCCTCATTGAGGCCCGAGGCCTTCGGCGCGGGGGTATACCCGAAGGTCTCGCGGTCGACCATATCCTGGATGGCCTGCTTGACCGGCGGGGCGGTGGGAAAATCCGATTCCGCGATCCACAGCGGCAGGACGTCGTCGTCGTAGACGGTCCACTTCCGGGTACCGCGGGCCTTGAGCTCGGAGATGCTAGGAAAATCCATGCCTTCTAGCCTAGGGGAGCGCCGAGGCTGCGGCCGGGGATTTTATTCATCGTGGCTAGGCTGCACGAAGCCATAGCGGCGCAGCCGCTCCCGGTCCGCCCGCGAGCCCGACTGGGTCAGCGCCAGCAGCTGCGAGTAGATGCCGCCGCTGGTCGCCAACTCGGCGGGCGAGCCCACCTCGTCGATGCGCCCGCCGTCTAAGGTGATGATGGTATCCACGTCGGCCACCGTGGACAGGCGGTGGGCGATGATCAAGGTGGTGCGGTCCTTCATCAGCTCGTCCAGCCCGGCCTGGACCACGCGCTCGGCCTTGGTATCGAGCGCCGAGGTGGCCTCGTCGAGCACCAGGATGGGGGCGTCCTTGAGCATCGCGCGCGCCACGGCCACGCGCTGCTTCTGCCCGCCCGAGAGCTTCAGGCCGCGCTCACCGATGACCGTGTCATACCCGTCGGGGAAGGCCGCGATGAAGTCGTGCGCGCCGGCCCGGCGGGCGACCTGCTCGATCTCGGCATCGGTGGCTCCGGGCGCCCCGTAGGCGATGTTGTCGCGGATGGTGCCCGAAAACAGGTAGGAGTCCTGGAAGACCACGCCCACCGAGGCCCGCAGGCGGGCGGCCTCGACGTCGCGGATGTCCTGGCCGAGCACGCGCAGGCTGCCCGCGTCCGGCCTATACAATCCCAGCAGGAGGTTGACCAGCGTGGACTTGCCGCCGCCGGACTCGCCCACCAGGGCAATCTTCTGGCCCTCGGCCGCGGCGAAGGAAATACCCTCCACCACGGGCTTTCCTGCCTCATAGGAAAAGCCGACGTCGCGGAACTCGAAGATGGGGCCGGTGGCCGGCATCGGCAGCGGGGCGGCGGGGGAGTCGTGCAGCTGCGGGGCATCGCTGGCGCGGGCGGCATCGACAAGCTGACGGTTGGCGGTGGGCTCGGCGGGCTGTTCCATGACCTCGAAGTAGTCGCGGGAGCCGGCAATCGCGCGCTGGGCGGTGTCCACAATCCACGACAGCATGGACACCGGCTGGCGGGCCATGGCCACCATCTGCATGAGCATGACCATGTCACCGATGCTGAAATGCCCCTCCAATGTGCGCCAGAAGATCACCGCGTCGATGCCCAGGAAGGCCACCGCCATGGCCAGCTGGCGCACCGCGTCCATGCTGTGCCACCAGCGCGACTGCGGACGGGTGGTGTCCACGGTGCCGCGGTAGTGGCGGGCAAAACTGCCCAGCTCGCGAATCTCAGCCACGAAGGACTTGGTGACCTTGACCTGGCCCACGACCTCGGCGAACCGCCCGTTGGCCTGGTCGATGTGGGCATTCTTGACCCCTTCGTGGACCTGCCACTTCTTGCTGGTCACGGCAGTTAGCCACAGGTAGAGCGGGAAGAGGATGAGCAGCAGGATGGTCAGCGGCCAGTAGTAATAGGCCGTAATCGTCAGCACCGCCAGGATCTGCAAGATCATGGAGAAGAAGTTGTTGGAAAACGACTGCAGGAACTGCGAGACGTTCATGATCGAGCGGTCCAGGCGGGCGATGATGGTGCCGGTGACCTGGTTGTCGAAGTAGCCCTGGGGCAGGGACAACAGCTTGGCGAAGTAGCGGGTGGACAGCACCTGGCGCAGGCGCGCGACCATGACATCGCCGAAGTAGCCGCCCACGTTGTGGACTACGCCGCGCAGGGCATCGGCGGCAAAAAGCGCCACGGCGATGAACAGCACGTGCCGCAGGGCGGCCTGCGTGGAGCCATCACCGGAGACGGTGGCCACGATGGTGTCGGTGGCCTCGCGGACCAGGAAGGGGGAGGCAAGGCCTAAGACCGCGACCAGGGTGGCGCAAAGGAAGACGCCCACGTAATAGGGCCACAGGGCCGAGGCGGAGCGCATGATTCTAATGAGGGAGGACATCGTTAGAGCACTATGCCACCGCCGGGCGAAGCTTGCACCTTGCCCTGCCCTAACCAGAATGCCAGTGAGAGGGGCCGTTTGAGTTAAGGTAGAAACGAATTAACTCCCTTGGACATCGAAAGGCTTCCCCTGTGAGCAAGATGAAGCTTGGGCTGGTGCTGTTTCCCGTGGCGCTGCTAGGCGCGTGCAGCATTCTCCAGCCGGAGGAATCGGGCTTGAACCCGGGCGAGGACATCGAGGTAACCACGTCGACCACCCCGGCCTACCAGCCGAAGGACGTGGACAACGTCCAGGTCACCCGCAACCTGCGCGCCTGGCAGAAGGACCCGGGCCTGGGCGTATCCTGGCAGATGCAGGGCGTCTACTCCGATTCCACCCGCGGGTCCGTGCTCACCGTCTTGGTGCGCAACGACAACGACGTCATGCTGCCCAAGGATGCCATCAAGGATCCGGTGCTCGAGGTGGCTGACGGCAACGGCGGCTGGACCCGCGTGAGCCTGCTCGACTATGACCCGGACGTCAATTATGACGTCTTGCCCCCGGGCCTGGATTATCCGCTCGGCGCCAAGGCCGCGACCAACCTGCAGTACCGCTTCGATGCCGTGCCGTCGAACCTGTGGAATGCCCGCCTGACCATCGGCAATGTCACCTGGACCGGAAACCTCAACGTATGACGCACCACCACCCCGCCCAGCCTGCCGATGCCCCGCTAGCTAACGCTGACGCAGCCGAGCGCGTCGTCCTCGTCGGCCCCGATGGGGCGCCGGCTGGCACCGCCTTAAAGGCGGAGGTCCACACCGCCGATACCCCGCTGCACTTTGCGTTTTCGTGCTGGGTGCTGCGTGATGGTGAGGTCCTGATGACCCGCCGCGCCCTGAGCAAGGTGACCTGGCCGGGGGTGTGGACCAATAGTTTCTGCGGGCATCCCGGCCCGGGCGAGGACACCGCTGCCGCCGTCGTGCGCCGCGGCCGCTTCGAGCTGGGCTTGGACGTGACCCCGGAGCTGGTAGCTGCCGATTTTTCCTACCGCGCGGTGGATTCTAGCGGCATCGTCGAAAACGAGGTGTGCCCGGTGTATGTGGCGCAGCTGGACGCGGGCATCGAGCCACGCCCGAACCCGGAGGAGGTGGACTCCTATTTCTGGATCCCCGCCGCCGACATCATCCGCGCCGCCGCGGCCGCCCCGCTGGCCTTTAGCCCCTGGCTGGTCGAGGAACTTGAGGTCCCGGCCCTGCGCGAGCGCCTGCTGCGCACTGCCTAACGCTACCCAGGCACTAGCGCTAGACTTCGTCCGCGAAGGCCTGGGCTACGTAGTCCAGCGTCCCGTGCCGCGTGACGGCCTGGCCCGTATCCAGGTTGACCACGCGCACGGCGTGCTCGGGCCGGTACTGCTCGAACCCGGTCTCGCCCGTGGCGGCAAAGTGCTTGAGCCAGGCGTGCAGGCCGCCGGCGTGTGCTTCGCTGCTGTTGTCCTCTTTGCCGGCGGCCGCAAGGCCGCCGGCGTGGAAGAAGAAGTCTAGGTCTGCGGCGTGGACGGCCGGGCCGGAAGCGCGGATGAACTCCATCATCCACGTGGGGCCGGGGCTAAGTTGGGCGGCGGCCTGCGCCCACTGGCGGATGGTGGCATCGCCCACCAGGCGGCCCACCGGGTGGCCTGCCGCGCCGGAGAGATCCGCCCACGTGGAATAGGCCTCGCGGCGCATGCCGAACTTCGGGGCCAGCCACCAGCCGCAGGCCCGGCGCAGGAAGGAGGCATCGGCGCGCGCGGCCGCCGGGTGGTCCTGGAATTCCTCGCGCATGGTGGTCACCACCACGGGTACCTCGGCGAGCTGATCCGGCTGGAAGGGCCAGGGGCCCAGCGCCATGTCCAGCCGGTAGCGCTTGCGGAAGCGCTCGTAGCCGCGCGCTTACGCCGCCGGGCTAGCCTGGGCCAGCGTGGGCCGATCCAGCCGCAGGCGCAGCGCCTGGCGCAGCGTGGCCTTGCGGTGTTCAAAACCCTCGCGCGGGAAGGCCGGCGAGGCCGCAATCACCCGGCGGAAAGCTCCCCGGAAGTGGTCGCGGCGGGCAAGCCAAAAGGCGATGGCCGCCCCGGCCGACTGGCCCATGAGCGTGACATTGGTGGGATCCCCACCGAAGGACTCGATGTTGCGCTGCACCCACTCCAAGGCCACCTGGACGTCTTCGATGCCCCGGTAGTGGAAGTATTCGTCGTCGCTGAACTTGGCAAAGCCTGATAGCCCCGTGCGGTATCCCACGGCGACGGTGACGATGCCCCCGCGCGTCAGGTCCGTCCCGTCCGTGCGCGGGTCGGCATGGCTGCCGCCCTCGAAGCGCCCGCCATGGATGTAGACCACCACCGGAGCCAGCTTCGCGCCCACCGGCGCGGTGATGCTCAGGGCTACCTGGTCCGGGCGGGGCTCGCGGGCATCGACAAGCTTTAGCGGGGCAGCCTTCTCCGGGCGCTCAAAGCTGCCTGGGAGGTGGGAGTAGGCAATCGAATGGAAGCGGGCTACGCCGGCGCTTCCTTCTTCTTCGCCGGTGGCGGTGCCCAGCACCGTTGCGTGCGGGCAATCTACGCGGACTTCGTGCATGGCCTAGAGTTTAGGACATGGACTTTTCGGATGCGGCCTCGCAGTGGCTGGTGGGCGCGCCCATCGCGGTCCAGATGCTCGTGCTAGTCCTCGTCGGCCTGCCGGTGCTTGCCGCCGTGGCCTGGGGGCTGATGTGGGTAATCGACGCGACTGTGCGGGTCATCACCCGGCCCACCGGCGCGGACTCTGCTGGCGGCGCGGACGTTTCCGCCGGTGAACGGGCCGCCGGGCAGGCTGCGGCGGGGCGCGCGGGCCGGCCGCGGGGGCGGGGGACTAGGATAGTCAACCATGTCGAACCCAAGTGATGCCCCCACCCCAGACCCACGCGAGGGACTCTGGGACCCGGAGCGGGATCGCGCGGCGGCCCCGCGGGTGCGCGCCGGAAAGCGCAAGCGCGCCCTGCCCAAGTCTCGCGTCAGCCCCTCGCTGTGGGCGCTCATCGCGCTAGTTATCGTGGCAGCGGTCCTTGGGGTGATCTTCTAAGCAGTATTAGGGCTTCCGCGCGGCGCACCAGGGGCGCGGCCCAAACTTAAAGGGTGACTCACAAAGGGTGACTTTCCCGGCGAGCGCAACTGGCTCGGCCCGGATAGTCACCTTTTGCTAGTCACCCTTTGCAAGTCACCTTCTGCGGAAGGCGCGCCGGCTAGTGGCGCTGGGAGGCCTTGGCCACGCGCTGGAAGAGCTCCATGCCGGCCAGATCCTCCAAGAGGACGGCCTGGCCTTTGGCATCGGTCAGCGGCATGCACCAGTTCGGGTAGGTCTCGTGCGTGGTGCCCGGCAT
The DNA here is from genome assembly GCA_963623015.1 of Clostridia bacterium. GTDB lineage: Bacteria > Actinomycetota > Actinomycetes > Mycobacteriales > Mycobacteriaceae > Corynebacterium. The sequence goes on along the minus strand of CAVFKS010000005.1, from coordinate 12,482 downwards.
GTTCTGGGCCCGGCGGTCGCCCACCATGTCCACCAAGTTGGTGCAGGTCAGCGCCGAGGGGGTGCCGGCGATGAACTCGTGTAAGGCCACCAGCTGGTCCTCCGGGGTCTGCGCGCCCGGGGCGGCGACCTCTAAGACCTTGTCCATCCACTCGCGCTCGCCGGCGAGCTCCTCAGCCGCGGGGCGGGTGAGCAGGCCCAGGCGGGCGCGCAGCGTGATGTGCTCGCCGGCCAGGTAGGCCAAGGTCGGCGGCAGGTCATGCGTGCCCACTGAGCCCAGCGCCAGGCGCCGGTACTCGCCCTGGGGCAGGGCGTGGACGTTGTCATCGGCGTGCTCGAACCACACGATGGACGTGCCCAGCACGCCGCGGGAGGCCAGGGCGTCGAGTACCCAGGGCTCCAGGGTGCCGAGATCTTCGCCGACGAGGACCGCACCGGCGCGCTGCGCCTCCAGCACCAGCACGCCCAGCATGGCCTCCCAGTCGTAGGCCACGTAGGTGCCCTGCGTAGCCGGCTGCAGGCGCGGGATCCAGTACAGGCGGAATAGGCCCAGCACGTGGTCCACGCGCACGCCGCCGGCGTTGCGCAGCACCGTGGCCATCATGTCCCGCCACGGCTTATAGCCGGCCTCCGCCAGGCGCACCGGGTGCCACGGCGGCTGCGACCAGTCCTGGCCCATCTGGTTGTACTCGTCCGGCGGGGCGCCCACCGACGCCGCCGGCGCCAGGTAGTCCGCTAAGGCCTGGGCGTCCGCGCCACCCGGGTGGATGCCCACGGCCAGGTCGGTGACGAGGCCAATGCGCATGCCGGCGTCCTTGGCCTGCTTCTGCGCGGCGGCGAGCTGCTCGTCGCACAGGAACTGCAGCCAGGAGTAAAAACCGATGAGCTCATCGAGCGAATACTCGCGCGCGTGCCGGGTGCCCGTGGCCTGCTCCAGCTCCTGGAAGGCGCACCACTGGGCGAAATCGCGCAGCGCTTGGCCCTCCCGGCCCACGTACTCCAAGAAGGCCTCGACGCGCTCGCGCGGGCGATCCACGGCGAAGAGCGCGCGCAGAACCTGCAGCTTGGCATCAAAGATGTCGTTGCGGCGGATCTCCTCGCTGGAGCGGTTGCGCTCCTGGAACTCCTGGGCGAGTTCTTCCACGTCGGCCCGCAGCTGGGGATCGAGGAATTCCAGCTCCGGGACGGACTCGATGCTCAAATAGGTGGGGTTGACGTAGCGCCGGGAGGTGGGCAGGTAAGGGGAGTCCTCCACCGGGGGGAAGGGCTCTGCCGCGTGCAGCGGGTTGATTAGCAAGAAGTCCGCCCCGGCCTCTGTAGCCACGGTCTCGGCCAGGTTGCCCAAGTCCTTGAAATCGCCCATGCCCCAGGAGGTGGCCGAGCGCACGCTATAGAGCTGCGCCATCACGCCGTGGGTCGGGTGGTCGAGCAGTTCATCGGTGGTAGTCAGCCGCGCCGGGGTAACAATGAGCGGGCAGGTGACCTCATCCGTGCCGCCCGGACCCACGCCCGGCGATGCCAGCACCAGGGTGTGGTAGCCCAGCGGCAGGTTGCCGGGGACGTGGAAGGTGGCCTCACCCCACATCTGCCCGGCCACATCGACGGCCGGGGAGGAGTTCTCGTCCTGGTAGACCTGCGCCTGGCCACCGTCTTCCAACTCGATGCGGAGGCGGGCTTCAGCACCGTCGTGGACGTGCACGTTGAAAGCCTTCTCCTGGCCTTCCTGGGCCACCACCGCGGGCGGCAACGGGCGGGAGGAGCGGTCCTGCCACTCTTCGAAGAGCAGGCGGGTGAGCTCTTCATCGCTAGGCCGCGAGGAAATCGCAACCCCCAGGGTAGAAAGCGTGTGGATGATAGAGGACTGGGGCGATGCCACGTAGTCCCCGCCGGCCGAGGTATAGCCGCTGGAGACCCCATAACGGCCGGCTAGCTGGGAGAGTAGGTCTGCGTTAATCACGCGTTTCATTGTGCCACGTTCTGCGGCGCCGGGCCGGGCGAGGCACGTGCATTGGTAGAGTAGGCGGGAAGCTTGTATGGAGAAAGGACCTTGCCGCATGACACTGCAGGAAACACATACGCCGGCCCCCTTTGACATAGAACCGGGCGAGACCTGCTTGACCGCGATGATGGACACCGCCAAGGCTCGCCCGCACGGCGTCATGTTCACCCGCCCCGCCAACTACGAGTGGGTCAACGTCACGGCCAAGGAGTTTGTGGCAGAAGTCTTCGAGGTGGCCAAGGGCATCATCGCCTGCGGAGTCCAGCAGGGCGACCGCGTGGTCCTTTTGGCGGCGACCCGCTACGAGTGGTCGCTGCTGGACTATGCCATCTGGGCCGCCGGCGCGGTCTCGGTTCCCATCTACCCCTCGTCGTCGCTGTCGCAGGTGCAGTGGATCGTAGAGGACTCGGGCGCGGTGCTGGCTATTACCGAGACCCGCGATCACTCGGAGCTGGTGCGCCACCTGGTCCTTGGCGAGGACGGGGAGCCGGGCCTGAAGGGCTCGACCTCCCAGCTGCGCCGTGTGCTCGAGATCAATTCCTCGGCCATCGACACCTTGAAGTTCGAAGGCCGCGAAGTCACCGATGCCCAGGTGCGCGAGCGTATCCAGGCCACCGGGACCGATGAGCTGGCCTCCCTGGTCTATACCTCCGGCACCACCGGCCGGCCGAAGGGCTGCATGCTCACCCACCGCAACTGGCTGGCCCAGGTTCGCGGCCTGTTGACCAACCCCATCGGCGGCATCGCCGTGCCGGGCTCCCACGTGCTGACCTTCCTGCCGATGGCGCACGTGCTGGCGCGCGCGGTCTCGCTGGCCGTGACCATTGGCGGCGCCTCGCAGAACCACTGGTCGGATTTTTCCACCATTAGCATTGAGTTCCAGCGCTCCCGCCCGCACCTCATCCTGGGCGTGCCCCGCGTCTTCGAGAAGGTCCGCAACGCCGCGGCCACCAAGGCCGCCAACGGCGGTCCGGTAAAGAAAACCATGTTCGCCGCCGCGGAGTCGACCGCCGTGGAGTACTCCCGCGCGCTCGATACCGCAGAAGGCCCGTCCAAGGTCCTGGCCGCCCGCCACCGCGTCTTCGACCGCCTGGTCTATTCCAAGGTGCGCGCGGCCATGGGCGGGGCCGTCAAGTACGCGATTACGGGTGGCTCGGCCATGAACCCGGACCTGCTGCACTGGTACCGCGGTATCGGCGTGCCCGTCTACGAGGGCTATGGTCTCACCGAGGTGGCCGCGGCCGCCGCCGTGGACTTCGTGGACCAGACCATCGGCACCGTCGGCCCACCGCTGGAGGGGGTGACCATCAAGACCAACGAGGAGGGCGAAATCCTCATCAAGGGCGACATCGTCTTCGCCGGCTACTGGAATAACCCGGAGGCCACCGCGGACGCGTTGGAGGACGGCTGGTACAACACCGGTGATCTGGGGGAGATTACCGACAACGGCAAGATCGTCATCACCGGCCGCAAGAAGGATCTCATCGTCACCGCCGGCGGCAAGAATGTCTCCCCGGGCCCGATGGAGGATGCCCTGCGCGGCCACCCGCTCATCTCGCAGGCGATGGTGGTAGGCGACGGCAAGCCGTTTATCGGCCTGCTGGTCACGCTTGACGATGACGCGATGGCCCGCTGGCGCCTTGACCACAACATCCCGGCGGATCGCTCGCTGCGGGAGTTGGCTACCGATGCCACGCTGCGCGCCGAGATCCAGGACGCCATCAACCAGGTCAATTCCACGGTCTCGCACGCCGAAGGCATCAAGAAGTTCTATATCTTGGAGTCCGATCTGACCGAGGAAGAAAACGAGCTGACCCCGACGATGAAGGTCAAGCGCAACGTCGTGGCCCAGCGCTACGCCGACGCCATCGAGCAGATCTATAAGCGCTAGCGCATTTTCCGCACCTCGCTAGGGGTCATGCACGTGACCCAGCGAGCGCCCCGGGCGGGCCCAGTTTTAGGGCTCGCGCCGGGGCGGAAATCTTTCCTGTGAAATCCATCGGAGTGTCGCACGGCCGCGGGGCGTGGATGCCGATAAAGTCTCTCCCGTTGAGGAAAACCCTCAACCTATACTTCAGGTCTTGAAAGGGGTTCCGGTGCACAAAATTGCCGCGCAGCTGAGACACCGCGGGCTTACCCAGGAGATTTATAACATCGGCGACGAGGTCGCCGAGTACATCGAGCATCTCATCGAGGCCATCGAAGACTGGGATGGGCAGCTCACCCTCGACTGCCTGGCCGAGCTGGCCGAAATCGTCGAGGACGCCCGCCGGGACTCCGGCCGGGTGGTAGGCGAGCTCATCGGGCTGCGCCAGGCGCTCGTCTCCGGCGTCAAGGCCGGCACCATCTCCGCCGCCGTGACCGGCGACAACGAGATTGAAGAGCCGCGCGGTGTGACCGCCCGCGGGCTGGAGCTGAAGTACCCGCTCGACGGCCCGCATGTCATCGCCGAGATGGCCTACGCGCTGCGCGGGCGCACCGACTACGTGGTGGCCTACCTGCGTGACATGGTCGACTACGTGCTGGCGCAGACCGACGCCGTGGCCCGCAACCTGGACATGATCTCGCTGCCGCACCTCTACAAGCGCGCCGGCAGCGCCGTGCTGGTGGCCACCGAGGGCTGGCTGCACACCGTGGTCCACGCCAACCCGGCGTTCGTGCGCACCATGCGCGGCCACAACCCGCCGCAGTTCCTCGAAGAACGCGCCCGGGTCAACGCCATTGTCGCGAAGGTCGCCGCCAAGAAGGCCGCCGCCCGCAAGAAGGCCACCGCCGGCTAGGACCGGCCCTAAATAAGCTTCCTTGTCGCTTGCGCAAGGGATAAACAAAAGCCACCGCACTCCCTCTGCGGTGGCTTTTTATTATGCACCCTAGTTTATGTGGCTAGGGCACGTGACCTTAAGCGCTAGGCGGGGCGACCTGGTCTAGCTGCTCGGTAATCTGCGGCCACAGCTGACCCATGATGTCGTCCCAGGTGAGGATCCACACGGCGTGGTCGGCGCCGGGCTTACCCACGGTAACGAGCTGTTCGCCGCGGGCGCGCATGAGGTCCAAGGTCTTTTGGACCGTGGTGGCGGAAGCAACCTGCGGGGCGGGGCGGGAGAAGTCCACGGCCTTGGCGTCGCTGGGCGCCATGAGGGTATCGCGCACATGCACCATCCGCAGCTTGCGGCCAGGATGGGTGGAAGCCTTGTCGAAGACCAGCACGCGCATGATGTGCTTGCGGCGCACCAGGTCCTGGAGGTCGGCCACGGTGGCATCGCTTGGCAGCGGCACGATCTGCGAGCCGTGCTGGCGTGCCAGGTCGCCTGCGGTAGAAGACTCCAGCTCGATGACGCCGGTGATGCGCTCGGCGGACTCGTCGTCCATCACGCCGGTGGCGCGGGAGTGCTCCACCAGCAGGCGCAGGGTGTTGGCGTCGTAGCCGGCGGCGCTGGCGCTGTGCACGGGGGTCTCGCCGGCGCAGGCGACCATGCGGTCGGCCATGCGGTTGATCCACAGCAGCAGCGGGCGCAGCACCCAGATGAAGGCGCGCGCCGGCAGGGCGATGAGGTGCAGGGCCGTCTCCGGGTGGGTAATGGCCCAGGACTTCGGTGCCATCTCGCCGATGACGAGGTGCAGGAACGTCACGATGAACAGGGCCAGGATGAAGGAGGCGACATCGGCAATGCCCAGCGGCAGGCCGAGGGCCTCCAGCGGGCCCATGAGCAGGTGGTGGACCCATGGCTTCGTCACCGCGCCCAGGATGAAGGTGGCCAGCGTAATGCCCAGCTGGGCGCCGGCGAGCATGATGGTTAGCTCGTTGAGCGAGCGCAGGCCAGCGCGGGAGGCCCGGGAGGTCTCCGCGGTCTCCTCGAGGCGGTTGCGGCGTGCGCCCATGGTGGCGAATTCGATAATCACGAAGAACGCGGAGGCGATGAGCACCAGGATGGTGATAATCAGGTTAGTCATTGGGCTTGGTCTCCTCCCACTCTTCGCGGTCCTCTTCGATGAGCTCCAGGGCCAGCGAAGAGGGCACGTGGCGGTCGATTTCCTCGACGGTGACGCGCAGCAGGCGCACCGGGGCATCGTCGCCTTCGACCCAGTCCTCGGGCTCGGCCTCGAGCTCGATGACGTGCTCCTCGCCCTCCTCGGGCAGGGAGGAGGAGTGGGCGATCAGCAGGCCGGCGACGGTCTCGTAGTCGCCCTCCGGCAGGTCGTGGCCGATGGCGCGTTCGACCTCGTCGAGCGGGGTGTCGCCGTCCACGAGCCACTGGTCCTCGCCGCGCTCGGTGATTTCTTCGGTTTCTTCCTCGTAGTCGTGCTCGTCGGTGACGTCCCCCAGGATTTCCTCGGCGAGGTCTTCCATGGTGACAATCCCGACGAAGCCCCCGTACTCGTCGATGACGCAGGCGAGCTTCTGGTCGCGGTCGCGCAGCTCAGTGACGGTGTCGGTCAGGCCCATCAGCTCGGGCACGACGACGGGCTCGCGCATCAGCTTGGTCACCGGCTCGGAGTCATCCAGGTCGGTCTCGAGGACGTCGTAGAGGTGGGCCACGCCCACCGGGTTATGTTCGTCGTCGATGATGGGGTAGCGCGTGTGGTGCTCCGCCATCAGGGCGCGGACCTCGCCGATGGTGGTCTCCGGTTCGATGACGTCGACGCGGGAGCGCGGGATCATCGCGTGCGCGGTGTCGTGGTCGGGGAAGTCCAGCAAGCGGTCGAGAACCATGTAGGTGCTCTCATCCAGCACGCCGGACTCATGCGAGTTATCCACGATGGATTCCAGATCCTCTGCGGTGGCCGAGGAGTCCAGGTCTTCGACCGGCTCGATGCCCAGCAGTTTCAAGATGCCGTTGGAGGAGTACTCGAAGAAGTGGATGAGCGGCCCGAAGATCTTCAGGTACCACAGCGTGGAGGTCGTGACCCCCATGGTGACCTTCATGGGCGCGGCGATGGTGTAGTTCTTCGGGAAGAGCTCGGCGAAGATCATGGTGGCCACGGTCGATAGCGCCAGTGCAATGACGGTGCCCACGGTGATGGACAGCGCCTTCGGCACGCCCACCCCACCGAGGAGCTCGCCTAGGCCGGTGCCCACGAGGGGCTCGGCCACGTAGCCGATGAGCAGGCCGGTGACGGTAATACCCAGCTGCGCGCCGGAGAGGACGAAGGAGGTGCGGTGGGTCAGCGCCAGCGCGCGCTCTGCCTTCTTATTGCCTTGGGCGGCCATGCTGCGCAAGGTGGCGCGGTCGACCGACATGAAGGCGAATTCTTGGGCGACGAAGTAGGCGTTGAAGGCGATGATGATAGCGATGACCACGATGCCCAGCGCGATCATTCCGATTGCGGTCCACATCAGAACTTATCCCCCCTAAGAAAAGCACTGTGAAAAGCACTGGTGAACGCACTGGTGGGTGTGAAGCTACAACTTCGACTCGGAGGTTCCACCTCAGTTAGGCCCTTTCTGTTGAAAATAGGTTAAAGATTTAAAGATACAGGATAGAGTACACGCACGATAAGGTGGTTTTCTATGGCAACCCCCTTCGGACTCTATATCCACGTGCCCTTTTGCTCCACGCGTTGCGGCTACTGCGACTTCAATACGTACACGCCTGCTGAGCTGCGCGCCGGCCAGCCGCTGGCAGGTGGCAGCGGTAGCGGCGACCACGTCACGGCATATCTTGATGCCCTCGACCGCGAGCTAGAACTCGCCGCCGCCCAGGTGGGCCGGCCGGCAGAGACCGTCTTCATTGGCGGCGGCACGCCCTCCCTGCTGGGGGCGGCGGGGTTGACGAGGATCCTGGACCGGGTGCGCAAGACCTTTGGCCTGGCCGAGGGCGCGGAGGTGACCACGGAGTCCAACCCGGAGTCGACCTCCCCGGAGTACTTCGCCGGGCTGGTCGATGCCGGCTTCACCCGCGTTTCCCTAGGCATGCAGTCGGCCTCGAGCCACGTCCTGCGCGTGCTGGAGCGGGCACACACCCCGGGTCGGGCCTTCGCCGCGGCCAAGGAGGCGCGCCAGGCCGGCTTCGAACACGTCAACCTGGACATGATCTATGGCACGCCCACCGAGACCGACGCCGAAGTGGAGCTGACCTTGGAGCGGGTTCTCGATGCCGGGGTGGATCACGTCTCCGCCTACTCGCTCATCGTCGAGGACGGCACCCGCATGGCCCGCAAGGTGGCCAAGGGCCAGCTGCCGGCGCCCGAGGAGGACGTCTATGCCCACCGCTACGAGATGATCGCGCGCACGCTCGAGGGCGCCGGCTTTGACTGGTATGAGGTCTCCAACTGGGCGCGCCCGGGCGGGGAGTGCCGCCACAACCGCATCTACTGGGTGGACGGCAACTGGTGGGGCGCGGGTCCCGGCGCCCACTCGCACCTGGACGGCGAGCGCTTCTATAACGTCAAGCTGCCGCGCACCTATGCCGTCCAGCTGGAGCAGGGCACGCTGCCCATCAAGGACCGCGAGCAGCTAACCGCCGCCGACCGCCACTTGGAAAAGATCATGCTGGGCCTGCGCCTGCGCGAGGGCATCCCCAGGTCCTGGCTGGCGCCAGAGTCCGCCGGCGCGCAGCGCGACTTCATCGACCGCGGCCTGTTGCACACCATCGCGGACCCGGCCGGCGAGCGCATCGCGGTCACCAAGGCCGGGCGCCTGCTGGCTGATGGCATCATCACCGATCTTCTCGTTGCCGAAGAGTCGGGGCTGGCAGGCGCCTAACGCCCACCCCGCCTGCGCGCGACGGCGGTTATACTGGCCCTTTTAGAAGGGGAAGTCAGGAAGTTTTCGGTTCCCGGAGGAGTGAGTGTCATGTCTAGTTCCACGCAGGCGCGGCGCCGCGAGGTGCTGCGCGCCATCGTCCAGGATTACATCCATAGCCAGGAGCCGGTGGGCTCCAAAGCGCTGCTGGAGCGCCACAGCCTGGGGGTATCTTCGGCGACTATCCGCAACGACATGGCGGTGCTGGAAGAAGCCGGGCTCATCGCCCAGCCGCACTCGTCCTCGGGCCGGGTGCCCACCCAGGCCGGCTACCGCCAGTTCGTGGACAACCTGCACGACATCAAGCCGCTGAGCCAGCCTGAGCGCGCCGCCATCTTGCACTTCCTCGAAGACGGCGTGGACTTGGAGGACGTGCTGCGGCGCTCGGTGCGGCTGCTCGCGCAGCTGACCAAGCAGGCCGCGGTGGTGGCCATGCCCAACCTTAAGGTCTCCTCGGTCAAGCACTGCGAGGTCGTGGCGCTGAGCCCAGTGCGCCTGCTGCTGGTGTTAATTACGGACAACGGCCGGGTGGACCAGCGCAACGTGGAGTTAGACGCCATCATCGAGCCGGACCAGGTTGCCCGCCTGCGCGATCTGCTCAACCGGGCCCTGGCGGAGCACACGCTGGACGATGCCGCCGTGGAGCTGGCCACCTTGGTCGAGCACGCCCCGGCGGAACTGCGCGCCCACGTGCTGGCATGTGCGACCACGTTGATTGAGACCCTGGTGGAAAAGCCGGCCGATCGCCTCTTCGTGGCGGGTGCTTCCAACCTCACCCGCGGGCTGCCCGATCTCATCGAGGCCCTAGAAGAACAGGTGGTGGTGCTCAAGCTTTTGGGCAACGTGCCGGACCTGGGCAATGTCTCGGTGGTCATCGGGGAGGAGCACGAGGAGGATCTGCTCCGCCAGTCCTCCCTGGTGGCCACGGCCTATGGCAAGGGCGAGTCCGGCGCGGCGCTGGGCGGGCTGGCGGTGGTGGGCCCGACGTTTATGGACTATCCCGGGACTATTTCGAAGGTCTCGGCGGTTGCACGCTATGTCAGCGACATCGTGGCGGGCGAGTAAAATTCTTTCGACCCTAAATTTTAGTAAGGACTGATCTAACAAGTGGCTCGTGACTATTACGGCATCCTCGGCGTGGGCAAGGACGCAACCGACCAGGAAATTAAGAAGGCCTATCGCAAGCTGGCGCGCAAGTATCACCCGGATGTGAACCCGGGCGACGACGCCGCGGCGGAGCACTTCCGGGAGATTTCGGTGGCCCAGGAGGTGCTGTTAGATCCGCAGAAGCGCCAGATCGTGGACATGGGCGGAGACCCCATGGAGCAGCGCGGCGGCGGGGCCGGTGCCGGCGCGGGCGGATTCAGCGGCTTCGGGGGCGGCGGCCTGGGCGATATCTTCGCCGAGTTCTTCGGCGGGGCGGCGGGCGGCTCCCGCGGCCCGCGCTCGCGCGTGCAGCCGGGCAACGACGCCTTGCTGCGCACCAGCATCACGCTGGAAGAGGCCTTTACCGGCCTGCAGAAACAGGTCACCGTGGACACCGCCGTGCTGTGCGACAGGTGCGGAGGCTCCGGCTCGGAGTCCAAGGCTAAGCCGGTGACCTGCCCGACCTGTTCGGGCGCCGGCGAAATCCAGGAGACCCAGCGCAGCTTCTTGGGCAACGTGCTCACCTCGCGCCCGTGCCCGCAATGCCAGGGCTTCGGCGAAATCATCGAGGATCCTTGCAACCATTGCGGCGGCGACGGGCGCGTGAAGAAGCGTCGCGACCTGAAGGTCAATATCCCGGCGGGCATCGGCAACGGCATGCGTATCCGCATGGCCTCCCAGGGCGAGGTCGGCCACGGCGGCGGCCCAGCCGGCGACCTCTACGTGGAGGTTAGTACCCGCCCGCATAAGGTCTTCGAGCGCGACGCCGACGACCTGCACGTGACCCTGCGCGTGCCCATGGTCGACGCCGCCCTAGGCACCCAGGTCAAGCTACCGCACCTCAGCGGCGAGGAGGTCACCGTGGACGTGGCTGCCGGCACGCAGCCGGGCGAGGCCATTGAGATCCCGGGCCAGGGCATGACCCGCCTGCGTACCGAAGGCGCGGGAAATCTGTACGCGCACGTGGACGTGGTGGTCCCGCGCAACCTGGACAAGAAGACCCGCGAGGCGTTGGAGAAGATCCGCGACCGCCAGAACGACTCCGCCACCGTCAAGGAGGAGGGCGACGGTCAGGATGAGTCGCTATTCTCCCGCCTGCGGGGGCACTTCCGCCGCTAATGTCGCTGCCCGTATTCATCCACCCAGTCCTGAGCCCCGCCGAGCCCGGCCAAACCGTGCACCTGGACGGAGCGGAGGGCCGCCACGCCGTGACGGTCAAGCGGCTCAAGCCCGCCGAGCAGCTGGTGCTTATCGACGGCACCGGCCGCGTCGTCACCGCCCAGGTCACCGCCACCGCCGGCAAAGATCAGCTGGAGGCCGCCGTCAACGCGGTGCGCGAGGAACCGGTTCCCGACCCCAAGGTGGTCGTCGTGCAGGCCATCCCGAAATCGGAGCGCGCGGAGCTGGCCGTGGACCTGGCCACGCAGGCCGGCGCGGACGAGATCATTGCCTGGCAGGCAGACCGCTGCGTGGCCAAGTGGGAAGGTAAAAAGATCCCGAAGGCGCTGGCCAAGTGGGAGGCCGCGGCCCAGGCGGCGGCCAAGCAGTCTCGCCGGGCGCGTATCCCGCAGGTCCGTGGCCCGGTCACCACGGCAGAGCTGACTCGCCTGCTGGCCCAGGCCGACCACGCCTACGTCCTCCACGAGGAAGCCACCCACAGCATCCGCGAGGCGCAGCTTTCCGGCGCGGTCTACCTGCTGGTGGGTCCGGAAGGGGGCATCGGCAGCGCGGAGCTGGAACGCCTGAGACAGGCCGGGGCGCAACCTATTAAGTTGGGGCCGCAGGTGCTGCGGACGGCATCGGCGGCCATGGTGGCCCTGGCGGCTATCGGGGCGTTAACTGAGCGCTGGTAGCCTATGGGCGTGGCTATTGATACCCAGAAAATTGAGCTCGACCCAGTCTATGTCAGCGCTGTGCTGGGCACGGCGGATGCGACGCTGCGCGTGCTCAACAACCAGCTGGATGCCGATCTTTTCGCCCGCGGCACCACGGTGACCGTTACCGGCCCCGACTTCGAGATCGCGCGAGCGGTCAAGATTTTTGGCGAACTGGAGGCCATCGCCCGCCGGGGGCATGCCATCTCCCCGGAGACGGTCAAGCACACGGTAGCCATGATCGAGACCGCGGCGCCGCTGTCGGTCAGCCAGGCGCTGGCCGCGGACATTATTTCGCGGCGCGGCAAAGCCATCCGCCCGAAAACGGTGGGGCAGAGCCGGTATGTGCAGGCGATTGATGATCACACGGTGGTTTTCGGCATCGGCCCGGCCGGCTCCGGCAAGACCTACCTGGCCGTGGCCAAGGCCGTCCAGGCGCTGCAGAACAAACAGGTCCAGCGCATCATCCTGACCCGCCCGGCCGTCGAGGCGGGGGAGAAGTTGGGCTTTTTGCCCGGCACGCTGAACGACAAAATCGATCCCTACCTGCGTCCGCTCTACGACGCGCTGCGGGACATGCTCGATCCGGAGATGATCCCGAAGCTGATGGAGGCCGGCATCATCGAGGTCGCCCCGCTGGCCTATATGCGCGGCCGCACGCTTAACGATGCCTTCGTCATCCTCGACGAGGCACAGAGCACCACGCCCGAACAGATGAAGAT
>CAVFKS010000004.1:22358-47425 GCA_963623015.1 Clostridia bacterium | reverse complement strand
CGGTTAAGCTCGTTGACTCCGCTCAGCCTGCCGCGGACGTCTACCTCCTCCCCGTCCTCGCCGGGGAGGAAGGCCTGGAGCTGCCCGCCTCCACCCTGCTGGGTGAGGACGCGCTGCGCGCAGTCTTTGATTCCCTGACCGCGGTGGGAGCCACGGGCAAGGCCGGCAAGCTGTGGCGCGTTCCGGCCCCCGCCGGCCCAGAGGCCACCTCCGTGGCGGCCATCGGCTTAGGCGCCCCGGAAGACGTCGACGCCGAGGCCGTGCGCGTGGCCGCCGGCAACGCCGCCCGCGCACTCGCAGGCGCCGGCACCATCGCCACCACGCTGGGGGACTTTGACCTAGCGGCCGCCGTGGAGGGCACCATCCTGGGCGGCTACAGCCATCGCGGCTGGCGCTCCGCCGGCAAGGCTGGGCAAGACACTGAGTCCGCGGCGGAGGGTGCCGGCCAGCCCGACACCTTCCTCTTCGCCCACGCCGACGGCGCCACAGGCGCCGAAGATGCCGCAGAGGCCGCAGACACCTTTGCACAGGCGGAAACCATCGCGCGCGCAGCCGTCTTCGCCCGCGACCTGGTCAACACCCCCTCCAACCTGCTCTACCCGGAGTCCTATGCCAACTACCTCGCCCAGGCCGCCGGGGAGGCCGGCGTGGAGGTCGAGGTATTGGATGAAAAGGCCCTGGAGGAACAGGGCTTCGGGGGCATCCTGGCGGTGGGCCGGGGCTCGGCCCGCCCGCCGCGCCTCGTCCGCCTGAGCTATAAGGCGGCCGGCGATAGCCGCACCGTCGGCCTGGTGGGCAAGGGCATCACCTTTGATACCGGCGGAATCTCCCTGAAGCCGGGCGCCGGCATGTGGGACATGATCTCGGACATGGGCGGGTCCGCCGCTATGGCCGCGGCCGTCCTCGCCGCCGCGCGCCTGGGCCTGGGCGTCAACGTCACCGCCTACTTGCCGCTGGCAGAAAACATGCCGGGCGGCGCGGCCACCCGCCCGGGCGATGTCATCGCCCACTACGGCGGGATTACCTCCGAGGTCCTCAACACCGACGCCGAGGGCCGCCTGGTGCTGGCCGACGGCCTGGCACGCGCCTCCGAGGACAACCCGGATTTCATCATCGAGGCCGCAACGCTCACCGGCGCGCAGATCGTCGCCCTGGGCGAGCGCACCGCCGGCGTGATGGGCTCGGAGGAATTCCGCGACCGCATCGCGGAACTGGGACGCGAGGTCGGCGAGCGCGCCTGGGCCATGCCGCTGCTCGAGGAGCACGAGGAGGCCATCAAGTCCCCGGTGGCCGACATCCGCAACATCCACGCCAAGCGCGAGGGCGGCATGGAATTTGCCGGCACCTACCTGAGTAAGTTCGTGGGCGAGGACACCGAATGGGCTCACATCGATGTGGCCGGCCCGTCCTGGAACGGCGGCGGCGCCTACGGCTACACCACCCCGCGCGCCACCGGTGCCCCGGTGCGCACGGTCATCGCGGCTTTGGCCGACATCGCCAACCGCTAAAACTGCCGGCGCCGGCGCTGATTGTGCCGGAGGGGCACATCGCGCCGGCCAGGCACCGCGGGCCGGCGGGGAATCCGCCGGGCGCTAGCCGCGCCCGACGTCCTCGCCGGTGTCGGGGTTCTGGCCCTTTTCAAAGCGGGCGCGGCGCACGCGCTGTTCCTCGCGGCGGCGCAGGATGCGGTCGCGTTCCATGCGCTCGCGCATGCGTTGGGGGTAGCCGGTCTCCTCAACGTCATAAACGTCACACCCAAGCAGGCGGGCCACGGCGTCGATGCCCTTGGGCCCGCCGATGCGGCGGCGGATGAAGTCCCCGCCCTCGTCCACAACCACCACGGACATCTCATTGACCACTGTCTCCGGCTCGACGAAGGCCTCGATGTAGGCACGCCCGGCGGCCCAGGCCTGCAAGTCCGCGGCATCGGAGTCACGGATGGTGTCCCCTGGCGCCCGCGGGGGCCGCAGCTGCGATTTTGAGGAGTTTCGCCGGAACGGATTGAACATGGTGTCCTACTCTACCCGCGCCCTAAAACTTTCTTAAGCCCCCACTAGTGGGCGCGCAGGCAACGAACACGCTAGGATTGGCCTTTAGCTATATCCTTAACTCAACATGCGAGGAGTCTTATTAACCATGGCGCAGTCCGTTGTGATGCCCGAGCTGGGCGAATCCGTAACCGAAGGCACGATCACCCAGTGGCTGAAGTCTGTTGGTGACACCGTCGAGGTCGACGAGCCCTTGCTGGAGGTCTCCACCGACAAGGTCGACACCGAGATTCCCTCCCCGGTCGCCGGCACCATCCTAGAAATCAAGGCTGAGGAAGACGACACCATCGAGGTCGGCTCCGTCATCGCCATCATCGGCGAGGCCGGCGAAGAGTCCAGCTCCACTGCCGCCGAGGAGCCCAAGGCTGAGGAAGCCGAGGAAGCCCCGGCTGAGGAAGCCCCGGCTGCCGATGAGGCTGGCTCTGGCGATGCCACCGACGTTGAGATGCCCGAGCTGGGCGAGTCCGTCACCGAGGGCACCATCACCCAGTGGCTGAAGTCCGTCGGCGACACCGTCGAGGTCGACGAGCCGCTGCTCGAGGTCTCCACCGACAAGGTCGACACCGAGATCCCCTCCCCGGTCGCCGGCACCCTGGTCGAAATCCTCGCCGAGGAAGACGACACCATCGAGGTAGGCTCCGTCATCGCCCGCATCGGCGACGGCTCCGCCAAGCCCGCCGCCAAGCAGGAAGAGCCGAAGGAAGAACCCAAGGCCCAGGCCAAGGAAGAGCCCAAGGCCGAGGCTAAGGAAGAGCCGAAGAAGGAGGCTCCGAAGCAGGAAGCCCCGAAGACTTCTGAGCCTTCCACCAAGGTCAACAACGGCGACAACGTTCCTTACGTGACCCCGCTGGTGCGCAAGCTGGCCGACAAGCACGGCGTGGACCTGTCCACCGTCACCGGCACCGGTGTCGGCGGCCGTATCCGCAAGCAGGACGTCCTGGCCGCCGCTGGCGAGGGCGAGGCCCCGGCCGCCGCATCTCAGGGCTCGGACTCCAACCCGCGCGCCCGCTGGTCCACCAAGTCCGTGGATCCGGCCAAGCAGGAGCTCATCGGCACCACCCAGAAGGTCAACCGCATCCGCGAGATCACGGCCGCCAAGATGGTCGAGGCCCTGCAGATCTCCGCGCAGCTGACCCACGTCCAGGAAATCGACATGACCGCCATCTGGGACCTGCGCAAGGCTTCCAAGAAGGCGTTCATCGACAAGTACAACGCCAACCTGTCCTTCCTGCCGTTCATCGTCAAGGCCACGGTCGAGGCCCTGGTCTCCCACCCGAACGTCAACGCCTCCTACAACCCGGAGACGAAGGAGATGACCTACCACGCGGACGTCAACGTCGCCATCGCCGTCGACACCCCGCGCGGCCTGCTGACCCCGGTCATCCACAAGGCGCAGGATCTGACCCTGCCGGAGATCGCCCAGGCTATCGCCGAGCTGGCCGATAAGGCCCGCAACAACAAGCTCAAGCCGAACGATCTGACCGGTGCCACCTTCACCGTCACCAACATCGGCTCCGAGGGCGCGCTCCTCGATACCCCGATTCTGGTGCCGCCGCAGGCCGGCATCCTGGGCACCGCCGCTATCACCAAGCGCGCAGCCATCATCAATGACAATGGCCAGGACGCCATTGCCATCCGCCAGATGTGCTACCTGCCGTTCACCTACGACCACCAGGTCGTAGACGGCGCCGACGCTGGTCGCTTCATCACGACCATCAAGGACCGCCTGGAGACCGCGGACTTCGAAGGCGACCTCGCCCTCTAAGCCCCACCGGCTCCCCCGCCCCGCCCCCGCCTTGAAGGCGTGAGCGGGCGGGATTCCAAACCCCGGCAACCGACTGTGGTTGCCGGGGTTTGATTTCTATTCAGCCCCACGCGTGCCCCGCGTGGGGTTTCTTAGGTGGTGGCCCATTTTCCCGCGCGAGTGGCCCCCGGCACATTAGACTTGGGGGCGGTCACAGGCCACCAACCCCAAAGGAGTTCTACCCGAATGGAATTCATCTCGCGCCATATCGGCCCCGATGCCTCCGAGGCCGCGCACATGCTCGCTGCCTTGGGCTACGACAGTGTCGATGACCTGGTCGACACCGCGCTGCCTCGCTCTATTAGGGCCGAGGCGCAGCCTCAGCTAGCCCCGCCGCTTGCCGAGCACGAGGCGCAGGCCAAGTTGCGCACTTATGCCTCCCACAACACCGTGCTCAAGCCCTTCTACGGGCAGGGCTTTTCCGACACCATTACCCCCGCGGTGATCCGCCGCGGGCTGCTCGAGGACGCCGGCTGGTACACCGCGTACACGCCCTACCAGCCGGAGATTTCCCAGGGCCGTCTCGAGGCCCTGCTCAACTTCCAGACCCTCATCGAGGATCTCACCGCCCTGCCCATTGCTAATGCCTCCCTGTTGGATGAGGCCACCGCCGTGGCTGAGGCCGTGGGCCTGATGTCGCGGGCGGTCAAGAAGGGCCGCCGCGTGGTCCTCGACTCCCGCCTGCACCCGCAGGTACTTGCCGTTGCCGCCGAGCGCGCCCGCGCCATCGACCTCGAGGTTGAGATCACCGACCTGCGCGAGGGCCTGGTCGGCGAGGATATCGTCGGCGCGGCCATCGCCTACACCGGCACCGAGGGCGACATCCTGGATCCGCGTGCGCTCATCGAGGAGCTGCACGGCCGCGGCGCGCAGGCCACCGTGGTCACCGACCCGCTGGCCCTGCTCCTGCTGGAAGGTCCGGGCACCT
This sequence comes from Clostridia bacterium, assembly GCA_963623015.1. Taxonomy (GTDB): domain Bacteria; phylum Actinomycetota; class Actinomycetes; order Mycobacteriales; family Mycobacteriaceae; genus Corynebacterium. The sequence continues at coordinate 42,645 of CAVFKS010000004.1, read as the reverse complement.
TTGGCGCCGACATCGTGGTTGGCTCCACCCAGCGCTTCGGCGTGCCGCTGTTCTATGGCGGCCCGCACGCGGCCTTTATGGCCGTCACTGACAAGCTCAAGCGCCAGATGCCCGGGCGTTTGGTGGGCGTGTCCAAGGACGCCGCCGGCCAGCCTGCCTACCGCCTGGCCCTGCAGACTCGCGAGCAGCACATCCGCCGCGAGCGCGCCACTTCCAATATCTGCACCGCTCAGGCGCTGCTGGCCAACGTCGCCTCCATGTACGCCGTCTACCACGGCCCGGCGGGCCTGCGCGCCATCGCCGAGCGCGTGCACAGCCTGGCCCGCGACTTCGCCGGTGCCCTGCGCGCGGCTGGCATCGAGCTGGTTTCCGAGTCCTTCTTCGACACCGTCACCGCAGTCGGGGTCGACGCCGCCGGCATCAAGGCCGCGCTGCAGGAGGCCGGTTACCTGGTCCGCGCCATCGGCAGCGACAAGGTCTCGGTGTCCTTCGGCGAGTCCGCCACTGCAGACGATGTGGCAGCCTTGGCTGCGGCCTTCGGCGCCAAGGCCGCCGATGCCCCGGCAGGCGCCCTGCCCGAGGACTTGGAGCGCCAGACCCCGGTGCTCCAGCACCAGATCTTCAACTCCCTGCACTCCGAGACCCAGATGCTGCGCTACCTGCGCCAGCTCGCGGACAAGGACTTAGCGCTGGACCGCACGATGATCCCGCTGGGCTCGTGCACGATGAAGCTCAACCCCACCGCGGCGATGGAGCCTATCTCCTGGCCGGAGTTCGCGGGCATCCACCCCTACGCCCCGAAGGAGACTGCTACGGGCTGGCACGAGCTCATCGCCGAGCTCGAGGAATGGCTGGCCCAGGTTACCGGCTATGCCAAGGTCTCGGTGCAGCCTAATGCCGGCTCCCAGGGCGAGCTGGCAGGCCTTTTGGCCATCCGCCGCTACCACCTCTCCCGCGGCGACTCCGGCCGCGACATCATCCTCATCCCGTCCTCAGCCCACGGCACCAACGCGGCTTCGGCCACCCTGGCCAACCTGCGCGTGGTGGTCGTGGCCACGGCCGACGATGGCTCCATCGACGTCGCCGACCTGGACAAGAAGATCGCGGAGCACGGCGAGCACGTCGCCGGCATCATGATCACCTACCCGTCCACCCACGGCGTCTTCGACCCGGAGGTCCGCGAGGTCTGCCAGAAGGTCCACGCCGCCGGCGGCCAGGTCTACATCGACGGCGCAAACCTCAACGCGCTGGCCGGGTGGGCTAAGCCGGGCGAGTTCGGCGGCGATGTCTCCCACCTGAACCTGCACAAGACATTTACCATCCCGCACGGTGGCGGCGGCCCGGGCGTGGGCCCGGTGGCGGTGGCCGAGCACCTCGTGCCTTTCTTGCCCACCGATGCCAACGCGGTGGAAGACCCGGCCACCCCGGCTCCGGTGAGCACGGGCCTGCCCGCCGTGTCCACGGAGTTTGGCTCCGCGGGCGTGCTGCCGATTTCCTGGTCTTACCTGGCCATGATCGGAGCCCCGGGCCTGCGCCAGGCCTCCGCCTATGCGGTACTGGCCGCCAACTACGTGGCCAGCCAGCTCAAGGACTCCTTCCCGGTGCTCTACACGGGCAACGCCGGGCTGGTGGCGCATGAGTGCATCTTCGACCTGCGGGAGCTTACCGATGCCTCCGGCGTGACCGCCGCGGACGTGGCCAAGCGCCTGGTGGACTATGGTTTCCACGCCCCGACCCTGTCCTTCCCGGTGGCTGGCACGCTGATGACCGAGCCGACTGAGTCCGAGGATTTGGGCGAGCTGGATCGCTTCATCACCGCGATGCGCTCCATCCGCGCTGAGATCCAGGAGATCATCGATGGCAAGGTCGCCTACGAGGACTCCGTCATCCACCACGCGCCGTTTACCGCCGAGACTGTCGCCGCTGACGAGTGGCCGTATGAGTTCACCCGCACCCAGGCCGCCTACCCGGTGGATTCGCTGCGCACCAACAAGTACTTCCCGCCGGTGCGCCGCATCGACGAGGCTTATGGTGACCGCAACCTGGTGTGCTCCTGCCCGCCGCCGGAGGCCTTCGACATCGCCGCCGACGACTAATCCGCGGGGCTAGCCACAGGCTAGCCGAGGGCTAATCACGGAATCGCCGGCGTTCAGCCGGCGGCTTTGCCCCGCTACCCCAACAAAGGAGTTTTCTATGACCGAACTGCACTCTAGCCCGCTACACGATAAGCACGCGGAGCTCGGCGCCACGTTTACCGCCTTCGGGCCGTGGAACATGCCGCTGAAGTACAACAACGAGCTCGACGAGCACCGCGCGGTTCGCACCGCCGCCGGCGTGTTCGATCTTTCCCACATGGGTGAAATCTGGGTCAATGGCCCGCAGGCCGCCGAGTTTTTGTCCTATGCGTTCATCTCCGACCTGACCACCCTCAAGGTGGGCAAGGCGAAGTACTCGATGATCTGCAACGCCGAGGGCGGGATCATCGACGATCTCATCACCTACCGCCTCAAGGAAGACAAGTTCCTCGTGGTTCCCAACGCCGGCAATGCCGAGCGCGTGTGGGGCGAGCTGCAGGCCCGTGCCGAGGGCTTCGACGTTGAGCTCAACGAGGAGAACTACAAGTGCGCCCTCATCGCCGTCCAGGGCCCGAAGGCCGCGGAGATCCTGGTCCCGCTGGTCGAGGACAACAAGCAGGAGGCCGTCTATGAGATGCCCTACTACTCCGCGCTGACGGCCAAGGTGGCGCGCTGCTATGCCATCGTGTGCCGCACCGGCTACACGGGCGAGGACGGTTTCGAGCTCATCATCTACAACAACGATGCCCCGCAGCTGTGGGAGGAACTGCTTGCCGCCGGTGCCGAGTACGGCGCCATCCCCTGCGGGCTGGCCGCGCGCGACTCCCTGCGCCTGGAGGCCGGCATGCCCTTGTACGGCAACGAGCTGTCTGAGTCCATCACCCCGGTCGAGGCCGGCATGGCCCGCGCCTTCGCCAAGAAGGAGGCGGACTTCGTCGGCTCGCAGGAGCTGCGCAAGCGCGCGGCCGAGGGCCCGCAGCAGGCCATCATCGCCTTAGTGTCCGAGGGCCGCCGCGCCGCCCGCGCCGGCGCGGAGCTTTTCGTGGGCGAGACCCGCGTGGGCCAGGTGACCTCCGGCCTGCCCTCCCCCACCCTGGGCCACCCGGTGGCCCTGGCCTTGGTGGATACGTCCGCGAATCTGCAGCCCGGTGCGAGTGTGGAGGCCGATATCCGCGGCAAGCGCTATCCCTTCACCGTGACCGAGACCCCGTTCTACAAGCGCGAAGCATAAAAGCTCTGCGTGCCTACCCAACCCACTTTTCACCAGTTCATTTCCTAGAAAGGACCCCACCTAATGTCTAACCTGCCTGCTGATTTCTCCTACTCCGAGGACCACGAGTGGGTCAACGCCCCGGCCGCTGAGATCGTTGGCAAGACCGTGCGCATTGGCATCACCTCCGTGGCGGCTGACCGCCTGGGCGAGGTCGTCTTCGCGGAGCTGCCCGCAGTGGGCGATTCCGTCACCGCCGGCGATTCCTGCGGCGAGGTTGAGTCCACCAAGTCGGTCTCCGATCTCTTCTCCCCGGTGTCTGGCACCGTCACCGCGGTCAACGAGGACGTCCACGATGACTACTCGGCCATCAACAACGATCCCTTCGGTGCCGGCTGGCTCTTCGAGGTCGAGGTCTCCGAGGCCGGCGAGCTCATGGACGCCGAGGCTTATGCCTCCGCCAACGGCCTGAGCTAGGCCCGCACAAGCCAGGCGGGAGCCTTCCCGCCTTCGGGCATCGCCCGCCGCCAAATCACTTACGGGGTGCGTCTAGACTTGAAGTCTATGACTGCACCTCGTGACCCGTTTTTCCCCGCTGACCGTTCCATCCGCGCGGACGCCGACACCCCGCTGGACGTGCGCTTTTTAGGCCGCGTCGACTACGAGGAGGCCTGGCACCTGCAGGCCGAGCTGGCCGCCCAGCGCGCCCAGGGCGAGGTGGGCGATGTCGTGCTCGTGCTCGAGCACCCGAGCGTCTACACCGCCGGCAAGCGCACCTTGGAGTCCGATATGCCGGACAATGGCCAGCCGGTCATCACGGTGGACCGCGGCGGGCGGATTACCTGGCATGGGGAGGGCCAGCTGGTGGTCTACCCCATCATCAAGCTGGCGGAACCTGTCGATGTCGTGGACTACGTCCGCCGCCTGGAGGAGGCCATCATCCAGACGGTGCGCCAGCTGGGTGTAGCGACGGCCGGGCGCATCGACGGCCGCAGCGGCGTGTGGGTGCCCAGCACGACCCAAGCCGCGAGTAATAAGGCCTCCCACCGCGACCGCAAGATTGCGGCGTTGGGCATCCGAATCACGCGCGGGGTGACCATGCATGGGCTAAGCCTAAACTGCACCAACACCCTGGAGTTCTATGACCACATCGTCGCCTGCGGCATCGACGATGCCGATGTGACCACCCTGCAACTTGAGCTGGGCCGCGCAGTGTCGCTGGAGGAGGCCGCCCGGCCGCTGCTTTCCGCGCTCGACGATGCCCTCTCGGGCCGGCTGGTGGTCGCCGATCACAGCTTCGGTTCCGCCCCGGACCCGGGCAAGGCCGCCGCCGAGGCCCGCCGCCGCGCCAAGCGCGCTGCCGCCAGCGCCGAAAACCACACAGAATGCCACACTGCAAACCGCGCCGAAGACAGCGCCCACGCACGCCCCGAGGACGGGAAATAATTCCCGTCCGGGCCGGGTTGAAGGATGAAGGGGCCCGGCCACATCTAGGGCGGGTCCGCACTTTAGTAAGAAACCAACTTAACGCGTAGGGTGGAGACCGTGACTGAAAAGCATGAAGGACGCAGGCTACTTCGTATCGAGGCTAAGAACTCCGAGGTGCCCATCGAGCAAAAGCCACGCTGGATCCGCAACCAGGTTCGCACCGGGCCGGGCTACGAGGACATGAGGTCCCGGGTCACCGGCGCATCACTGCACACCGTGTGCCAGGAGGCCGGCTGCCCCAATATCCACGAGTGCTGGGAGTCGCGCGAGGCCACGTTCCTCATCGGCGGTGACTCGTGCACCCGCCGTTGCGATTTCTGCGACATCAAGACCGGCAAGCCGGAGGCCCTGGACCGCGACGAGCCGCGCCGCGTGGCCGAGCAGATCGTGGACATGGATCTCAACTACACCACCATCACGGGTGTTACCCGCGACGACCTGCCGGACGAGGGCGCTTGGCTCTACGCCGAGGTCGTGCGCCAGATCCACGAGCTTAACCCGAACACGGGCGTGGAGAACCTCACCCCGGACTTTTCCGGCAAGCCGGATCTGCTCCAGGAGGTCTTTGAGGCCCGCCCGGAGGTCTTCGCCCACAACCTGGAGACCGTGCCGCGTATCTTCCGCCGCATCCGCCCGGCGTTCCGCTATGAGCGTTCCCTGGACGTTATCCGCCAGGCGCATGACTTCGGGCTGATTACCAAGTCCAACCTCATCCTCGGCATGGGCGAGACCCAGGAGGAGATCGAGGAGGCCCTGCGCGATCTGCGCTCGGCGGGCTGCGACATCATCACGATTACGCAGTATCTGCGCCCGGGCCCGCGCTTCCACCCCATCGAGCGCTGGGTGCGCCCGGAGGAGTTCGTGGCGCATTCCAAGTACGCCAAGGAGCTCGGCTTCGGCGGCGTCATGTCTGGCCCGCTGGTGCGTTCTTCCTACCGCGCCGGCCGCCTCTACGTCCAGGCCATGGAGGCCCGCGGCATGGAGCTGCCGGAAAACCTCAAGCACCTGCAAGAGACCTCCAAGGGCGCGACCGCCCAGGAGGCCGAGTCCCTGCTTAAGAAGTACGGCCCCTCGGAGGAGACCCCGGTGACCACCCGCATGGTCGCCGCCCCGGCTGGCGGTCAGTCCGCCGCCTCCACCATCCGCTAGGCCCCGCCCCGGCGCTTCCCCGCGCTCGCGGCACTGTCTTCAGGCACCCTCTCTGGGTGCCTTTAGCAGTTTTGGCCCGGGAACCTCTAGAGTAGGAGCCATGGCTAAAGGCGAAGACAAGGCCGCACTGAAGGCGGCAAAGAAGCAAGAGCGCGCCGCCAAGCGCGCGCAGGGCAAGCAGACCCGCCAGCAGATGTGGCAGGCCTTCCAGATGCAGCGCAAGCAGGACAAGGCGCTGGTTCCGCTGATGTTGCTGTGCATCATCGGCGTAGCCCTCTTGATGTTCCTGCTGGGCCTTCTGTGGGGCGGCCAGTGGTACATGATGGTCCTGGGCCTGGGCCTGGGCTTTTTGCTGGCGATGTTCGTCTTCACCCGCCGCCTCGAGCGCGACATGTACAAAAAGGTCGAGGACCAGCCGGGTGTGGCCGGCTGGGTGCTGGAAAACAACCTGAAGAACACCATGGGCATTGTCTGGGACGTCAAGACCGGCATTGCCGCTACCCGCCAGCAGGACATCGTCCACCGCGTCATCGGCAACGCCGGCGTCATCCTAGTGGGCGAGGGCAACCGCAAGCGCATGCAGCCCACCATGAACCAGCTGAAGAAGCGCATCGACAAGCTGGCCGCCGGCGTGCCGGTCTACGAAGTCTACGTGGGCCCGGGCGAGGACGAGGTGCCGGTCAACAAGCTGCGCAACCACGTCATGAAGTTCCCCCGTAACTTCAACAAGAACGAGACCTACGCCAACATCCGCAAGATCACCGCGATGGATAACCTGCCGGGCGCCATGCCGGGCATGCCCAAGGGCCCCATCCCCAAGCAGGCGCAGAACATGGCCGGCATGAACCGCCGCATGCGCCGCGCGGCCGAGCGCAACCACCACTAGGCCGCGCCGAATCCGCCTCAACTTCCTACAGCGCGTCAGGGTTTTACCTGGCGCGCTGTACGCGTTTTGCCCCCCCGGTTGCGGTCTAGCCCCGCCGCCTGAGCTTGACGATGCCCCCCTTACCCCAGCCAGCGCCGCGTGCCCTGGCCCGGCGCGGTCAGGGCGGCATCGTCAGGCTTAGGCCTGACGGCCGGCGGTGCTTGCTAGGAGTAGATGACGCAGGTACCGGTGGCGCGGTCGTGCATGCCGCGGCCGTCCATGTCCACCATCGCGGCGGGCAGGATGAAACTGGTCAGCAGCGTGCGCACCACCGCGCGCCACAGGCCCACCTTCTGGCCCGGCTGGTCTAGGCGGGCGACCCCCAGCTTGAGGATGGCCATGCCCGGCGTGCGGGCAAAGAGCCAGCCGCCAAGGATGCCCACGAGCGCCCACAACAGGTAGGTCACGAACGCGATGCCGCCGAAGGCGTGCGTGAACCCTTCGATGAGGAAGGCGACCGCGTAGCACAGGAGCCAGTCGATGAGGACGGCTCCCGCGCGCCTTCCCACCGGGGCGAGTGCTCCGGTGCCTTGCTTGGGGAGGCCGAGTTTTTCACCGGGCCACTTGCCGGGTCCTGCGACGTCGTTTTCGCCCAGAATGCTGGGGCCGTCGAGCCAGGTCCGCTTATCTTCCTGCTTGCGTGCCATGCCCATAAATCTACGTGTCCCGCCGCCATTTAGGCCAACCACACCACACCCGCGCGCCCACCACCCCGGGGCCTCTATAGTGCGACAGTTAATTTGTTAGAGTGGGGGCAGCGATTCCCCCGAATTGTTGCGCACAATATCTGCACGCCGCCTTTTATGACTACTAGAATCGGCTGTGCGTGCGCCAACCGCATAAACGGAATTAGGAATGCCCCGGTTGCCGGGGCGGCCCACAACTTGAGGAGTAACCAACCATGTCATTCCAGTCCATCCAGGACGTTGTGAAGTTCATTGCCGACGAAGACGTTGAATTTGTAGACATCCGCTTCACCGACGTCCCCGGCACCGAGCATCACTTCTGTATTCCGGCCTCGGAGTTCACGCAGGAGGCCGCGGAAGCTGGCATGGCTTTCGACGGCTCCTCGATTCGCGGCTTCACCTCCATCGATGAATCCGACATGACCCTCCTGCCGGACCCGGCCACCGCGCACATCGATCCTTTCCGTGGCGCCAAGACGCTCAACATCAAGTTCTTCGTCCACGACCCGTTCACCCTCGAGCCCTTCTCCCGCGACCCGCGCAACATCGCCCGCAAGGCCGAGGAGTACTTGCAGTCCACTGGCATCGCCGACACCTGCTCCCTGGGTGCGGAGGCCGAGTTCTACCTCTTTGACTCCGTGCGCTACTCCACCGACGTCGAGCACGGCTTCTACGAGGTCGACACCGACGAGGGCTGGTGGAACCGCGGCCTGCCGGAGAACTTCGACGGCTCCCCCAACACCGGCTTCAAGACCCGCATCAAGGGCGGCTACTTCCCCACCGCGCCGGTGGACAAGCACGGTGAGGTCCGCGACGCCATGGTGGCCAACCTGCAGAAGGTCGGCTTCCAGGTTGAGCGCTTCCACCACGAGGTCGGCGGCGGCCAGAACGAGATCAACTACCGCTTCAACTCGCTGCTGCACGCGGCCGATGACATCCAGACCTTCAAGTACATCATCAAGAACACCGCCGCGGAGTTTGGCAAGTCCGCCACCTTCATGCCCAAGCCCCTGGCTGGCGACAACGGCTCTGGCATGCACGCCCACATGTCCCTGTGGAAGGACGGCAGCCCGCTGTTCTACGACGAGGCCGGCTACGGTGGCCTGTCCGACATCGCCCGCTACTACATCGGCGGCATCCTGCACCACGCCGGCGCCGTGCTGGCCTGGACCAACCCGACGCTGAACTCCTACCACCGTCTGGTGCCGGGCTTTGAGGCCCCCATCAACCTGGTCTACTCGCAGCGCAACCGCTCCGCCGCCATCCGTATCCCGATTACCGGCTCCAACCCGAAGGCCAAGCGCATCGAGTTCCGCGCTCCGGACCCCTCGGGCAACCCGTACCTGGGCTTTGCCGCCATGATGATGGCCGGCCTGGACGGCATCAAGAACCGCATCGAGCCGCACGCCCCGGTGGACAAGGACCTCTACGAGCTCCCGCCGGCAGAGGCCGCCTCCATCCCGCAGGCCCCGACCTCCCTGGAGGCCTCGCTCGAGGCCCTCGAGCAGGACATGGACTTCCTGCTGGAAGGCGACGTCTTCTCCGAGGACCTCATCGAGACCTACATTCAGTACAAGCACGAGCACGAAATCACCCCGAACCGCATGCGGCCCACGCCGCAGGAATTTGAGATGTATTACGACTGCTGATTTTTTGGGGGGCGTCTATACGGTTCTAACGCTGCTCCCCTTGTCTTGGCATTGGTAGAAACATCGGAATCCCTGCGACAGCACTGGAAGTTAGTGGCCGAGTGCGCTCTGTTTAGCCTGTTCCGCTAGTCCAATGCCAGGACAAGCCACAGACCCTAGAAACCCCGACACCACAACCGCCGAGGCCGATACCTGAGGCGTGCGGTCCACGGACCCAAGTGCCCTGGGCATAACAATTCCACGCAAGGCCGGTGGCGACACAGCGAAGCCCCGCAGTCGCCTAATCGCTTAAAGCACCCTCGAAGTTTAACCATGGAGCGCCGAGGCAGTGTTCTTTGAGCTAGCGGTCGTTGTCTTTCTTAGCTTGCTGTGCCGCCATCTGAGTCTTGGCAAAAACAAAACCTAGCGCCGTGGTCGTCACAAGCTTGAGCAGTTCAATCGCCGTGCGTAACACCTCGCGGTCCTGATCAGCACCGTTAAAGAAGTAACCGACAAGGCTCAGCGCAACGATTAGGAAAATGCAGCACCAAATCAGCTTTTGGCCAAACTGAAGCTTTGAGAGATCTACCTGTTCATGAAACGGTCTAGGCTCTCGTTGACTTGGTTCTACAGGCTTTGCCTTGACACCGGAGTCCGATGAATTGGGTGTACTTCCTTGAGCATAAAGCTCATCGAGGTCGCGGTCAATTCCCTCGGTTACCTTCGGGGCCTCCTTGCGTTGCTTGGAATCACTCACGCCTCAGCCGCTCCAAGGCCAAGTGATCCACGGTAGGTGTGATCGGAAGCAATATCTTCGGATTCCAACACAGATTTGTCATTTTGAAACGCCCTATCCCAAGCCGAATCTTGAAGATGAGTGATTTCAGACAATTGAACGGCACTCATGTTCTTTGTCTTATTCCAAACTCGATCGAGTGCAACTTTCAGTTCGATATCTTGCGATTCGTTAATCACAAACGCATCACCGCGAGCGTCACGCGCATAACGATTGATGTTGCCCCTGCTAAAGCTGCGGAATTCATCGTAAACAGAGTAGACAACCGGGCCATAAGCCCAGGTAGAGAATGGTTCTTCCAGGAGCGGCCGCTTGGTCGCCTTTTGATATTCGCTTGCGACGAAGTACAAGATTTTTTGCAACTTCATCGGACTCACGTAAGACTTTTCCGCAAAGGCACGGCTCAAGATGTTATTAGCTACCATTGTAGGGCTGTATGTCATTGGTACCACCTCCTTTACCGCGGACTATAGCAGCGCGCGCACCCGCGCGGCAGGTGTCTCCCGCCAACGGGTGCACCCCAAGCTTCAACTTCTTCTGGAAGGTGAGCGGAGAAATTCAGCTATCGGACGCTGGCCCCATGTGAGCAAGTGCGGTATGAAAAATACACGCACGCGTCACCCCGCCAGTGAAGAACACGGTGCGAACCTATTTCGGTGGGGAATCGACACACCCACACCTTCGCAGTGTGGAATTCCTCTTGCCTGACCACACGAATCGCGGACAAATCAGGACGCTGCTTCTAGTTGCAGGCGGCGAGCCTAAGTTCCCGCCGGTGCGCTGTCACCTGTGATTCGCCCCGCAAGGATGCGCGGCAGCGCCTGCGCTGCGGTGGCGGTGACCACCACGGTGGCCAGCGGCGAAAGATCCGTGGGCTGCGGGGTGACTTCCACGATGGGGATGCCTCGTGCATGGGCGAGCTGCGGCAGGCCGGCTGCCGGGTAGACCACGCCGGAGGTTCCCACGATGAGCAGCGCGTCCGCCGTGGCCATGCGGCGCTCGGCCTCCGCCCATTCGTCATTAGGCAGGGCCTCACCGAACCACACCACGCCGGGGCGCACGAGCCCGCCACATACGGGGCACTCGGGTGGCGTAATGACTTCAACAGGTGCGGCCGGTAGCGCAATGTCCCCGCCATATGGGGTATCACAATCGGCGCAACGGAAGGCAAACAAAGAGCCGTGCAGATGAACCACGTCTTCGCTCCCGGCGCGCTCGTGCAGGTTGTCGATATTTTGCGTGGTCACGGTCATGCCATGGGCGGCGGCGATGGCGCGGTGCCCGGCGTTCGGCTCCGCCCGCTGCACCAGCTGGGCGCGCCACAGGTACCAGGCAAACATGGTCTCGGGGTCGCTGCGCCACGCACCAATCGAGGCCATCGCCACCGGGTCGACGTTCTCCCAGATGCCTGTCTGCGCGTCGCGGTAGGTAGCAATACCGCTGTCGGCGCTCATGCCGGCGCCGGTGAAGACCTCGACGTGGGCGGCATCAGAAAGGATCGACCGTGCGTGCTCAAACAGGTTCTCCATGCACCTAGAATACGGCGATGAGCAGATAAGACGTTAGGGATGCGCTAGCCGGCAATACCCCTGCACATCGGCCCCCAGACCCACCCCTGTCACCAACCTCCGATTCAGAAAGGACAGATACACCACGTCCCCGGACTTGACCTAAGCACGCCAAAAATTAAGTTGGGAAGTACCAGCGACACTCCGCTAGACTTGGCAAAAGACGCGCAAGGAAGGGGCTAGACCGTGGACGCAACTGCTGTGTGCCAGAGCAAGGCGCTCAAAGCAAATGACTCCGCAGATGCGGAGATCGAGGCAGATTCCGTAGAGCGCTTGGAGCTCAAGGCAACTAATGTCAAGGGCACCGTCTCAACGCGGGAATGGATCTCGGTCGAGCTCGCTGGAAAGCTATTATCCGTCTCGTCCCTTCACATTCGCCTCCTCGTTCGCGATGAGGTGCTACGCAGCCGCGCATCCTCCAATGGTGTAGAGATTAAGACCGAAGATGTTCTTGCCTACCTCCCCATGGTAAAGGCCGCTCAAAAAGAGTTTGCGTCGGACGTTGCTCGGACAGAGGAAATCCGTGCCCGCATCATCGAGATGAGCGCCTAACCCTTCTTCCGCATGTCGCTGCCGCCAAGGCTCACAATTCGTTGCGCCACTGAAGATCTGGGGCTCGAGCACTGGACTGCCGAGGGCCCCGTTACTGGCTTCGCCACGCCTGCAGATCATAAAATCGTGGCCAAGGCAGCAGAGCTGTTCCCCGAATCTCGCGACACTGCTAAGGCACCAGCAAAAATAAGCACCGTCAGTCCTGCCTGCTACAAGCTCAAGATTCAGCGGTACCGCGGCGCAGCGTACATCGACGAACACGGCCAGGTATGGGTCGTGGCATCGGGAATTCGCGAAGATGGCTCGAAGAAGGACTTCTACGAGCAGTTCATGAGCATGGCCCCAAAAGACTGGCTGCCGGGCCTCAAAGACTATGAGCTTGTGCGTCGACAACGGCGGCGTTCCACATTAGCTTCATGGGAGCAGCAGTTGCGGCACAGGCTCAAAGAACTCGATTCTTCCACGGAGGAAGATTTCCACGGACGATTTCCTGTCTATGATCCTTTCATCCCATCTGGCTCTTCTGACTCTCCCATCTGCACTATCGTGGTGGAAATGGTGCGCGTCGATGGGTGTTGCCTGGGCATCGAAGTCCGCATAGCGGACTACATTGACGCGTCGAACGAACCTTTAGTAAAACTCAGCCACCGCCTGGTTTTGAGCTGGATTCATCGAGATGAACAAAAGTGGTCGATCTCCCCTGTCCACACTTCACTTGAGTTTGATGAAGAGTGCACGGCTGCCGATGTCATTTCGGGCAAGTACCGCGCGGAAGCACCGCTAATGTTTTCTCCGGGGCAGGTTGCACACTACACCCACATGGCCGCCAACGATTTGTGGACCGCAACTGTCGAAGGCACTCCGATTAACGCTTTGTGCGGCCGAACGTTCGTCCCACGACAAGACCACGAGAAGTTGGAGGCTTGCCCTGAGTGCGTCAAACTTCATTCACTCCTAGTACAAATTAGGTAGTTTCCCGAGCCCGGCTGTGGCGCTTCCTAGCGAATACACGCCGCCCTGCGGCACCCCGGCACAATGCCAAACCCCATCGCAGAGAACCATTCGCCTGGCCGGTATCGTATTCCCCATGGCCAGCAACTTCAGTCAGCTCGCACCAGGCGTGACCATCGAATGCCGCGATGAGCAGTGGTTAGTCAACCACGTCTCCCGCACCCAAGACGGTTTCCGGGTGCGCACGCGGGGAATTAGCGACTACGTGCGGGACACCACGGCGACGTTTTTCACCGCCCTCGATGACATCACCGTCTTCGATCCGGCGAAGGTGACCGTGGTCAAAGATGATAGCCCGCACTTCCGCCACTCCCGCCTGTGGTTGGAGTCCACGCTGCGGCGCACCCCGGTTCCCCTGTATCAGCCGGAGCTCGAGGTGGCCACGCAGATGTTGGCAGACCCGCTGGACTATCAGCTTTCCGCTGTGCGCCAGGCGCTCTCCGATGAGCACATCCGCCCCCGCATCCTGCTGGCGGATGCCGTCGGCCTGGGCAAGACCCTGGAAATCGGCATGATTCTTGCGGAGCTAGTCCGCCGCGGCCGTGGCGAGCGCATCCTGGTGGTCACGCCCAAGCACGTGATGGAGCAGTTCCAGCAAGAACTGTGGACCCGCTTTGCCATCCCGCTGGTGCGCCTGGACTCCCAGGGCATCCAGAAGGTGCGCCAGAAGCTGCCGGCGTCGAAGAACCCGTTTACGTATTTCCCACGGGTCATCGTCTCGATGGACACCCTAAAGTCACCCAAGTACCGCGCGCAGCTGCAGAAGGTGCGCTGGGACGCGGTAGTCATTGATGAGATCCACAACGCGACCAACACGGGCTCCCAGAACAATGAGCTGGCCCGCACCCTGGCGCCTACGACGGAGTCCCTCATCCTGGCCTCGGCTACGCCGCACAATGGCCGCGACGAGTCCTTCAAGGAGATCCTGCGCCTGCTCGATCCTCTCTCCGTCCTCCCGGACGGCAAGATTGATGACAAGGCGGCCCAGAAACTCATCATCCGCCGCCACCGCAACTCCCCGGAGGTCGCCCGCGTCGTGGGCGAGAAGTGGGCCAAGCGCCAAGAGCCGCGCAATATTTTGGTCGACGCCTCGCCGGAGGAAAACGCCGTGGCCCGTGAGCTGGCGGATACCTGGGTGCACGGCTCCACCACCGATAGGCTCTTCCCGTGGACGCTTATCAAGGCCTATCTTTCCTCCCCCGCGGCGCTGGAAGAATCCATCTCCAAGCGCCTGCGTTCGGCGGAGGTCAAGGAACGCCCCCAGGAGATCGCCAACCTTGAGCACCTGGCCGCGCTCAATGGCAAGGTGACGGCGGAGGCCTCCTATAAGTTCGCAGCGCTGGTCGATTACCTCACGAGCATCGGGGTGAAGAAGGGCTCCGAGCGCCGCGTGGTGATCTTCTCCGAGCGCGTGCCCACGCTGCAGTGGCTCAAGCAGAACCTGGAGAAGTACCTCAAGCTCCCCAAGGACGCGGTCAAGGTCATGCACGGCAGCCTGCCGGACACGGAGCAGCTCGCACTGGTCGACGAGTTCAAGCGCACCGACACCCCGCTGCGCGTGCTCATTACCGGCGACGTGGCCTCCGAGGGCGTGAACCTGCATACCCAGTGCCACCACCTGGTGCACTACGACATCCCGTGGTCACTCATCCGCATTCAGCAGCGCAACGGCCGTATCGATCGCTACGGCCAGGTGCATGAGCCGCAGATTACGGCGTTCCTGCTGGATCCTGCCGATGCCGAGTCGATTGGCGAGCTCCATGTCCTCACCCGTCTCATCGAGCGCGAGCACGAGGCCAGCAAGTACCTGGGTGATGCCGCTCCGCTGATGGGCAAGTACAACGCCAAGGTCGAAGAGGAGGCCATCCGCGATGCCCTGACCAAGGCGCGCGATTTCGACGATGTCGTGCCCAGCGTTGCCGACTTCGAGTCGAAGGCCCGCCACGCGGCGGCCCCACAGGCGTCCAACCACGACTCGACCGAACAGTCGAATACAGATCTCATCAACTTCCTCATGGCCGGCCTGGGAAGCGCCGCCTCCGGGGACGCCCCGCAGCCTGCGACCCCCGCGCCCGCATCCCCGGCCGGCACCTCCCACTCGAGTCTCTACCCTAAGGAAAGCGCCTACCTCGAGGACGCGCTCTCGGAGGCCTTCCACAACGAGCAGAACAAGCCCTTGGCCGCCGGCGGCGTGGCCTACACTGATTACCGGGACCACGACATTGTCGAGCTCACGCCCCCGCAGGACCTGGCGCGCCGGTTTGATCTCCTCCCGCAGGATTATGTCGATTACCGCCAGGTCAAGGAGCGACTGTCACTGGCTACCAGCAAGCGCCGCGGCAACGAGCAGCTGCGCGCCGCGCGCGAGGGTGACTCCCAGAAGTCCTGGCCCAAGGCACACTATCTGGGCCCGCTGCACCCGGTGACGGACTGGGCCGCCGATAGGGCCTTGGCGTCCATGCAGCAGGCGGAGATCCCCGCCATTCTGGGCGCGGTGGATGAGCCCACGGTGCTGCTGCTGGGCACCATCACCAACTCCCGGGGCCAGGTCCTCACCCGCAGCTTCCTCACGGGCACCGAGGGCCCCTTCGGCGCCACCCCGCCGCCAGGCCTGCCCGGCGCGAATGTCACGGTGCTCGACAACGTCTACCGCTGGCTGCGCGAGGTCGGCGTGGATGAGACCGCCATCAACCCAGGCACCTTTGCCCTACCCGACCAGTCGGGCCAGCTGGTGACGGCGGCGGTTGCGGAATCCGCCCACCACTTGGAGATGATTCAGCAGGCGGCCACAGAGGACGCCACGGCCCGCACGGAGGCCTGGGTCGAGCGCAAGCAACGGTGGGACAGCCACGGTCACTCCACGCTGACGGGCCAGCGCAAGCAGCGCACCCAGCAGCTCATTGAAGAAGAAAGGGAGCTGCTGGCGTCTATGACCCCGGAGCGCAGCCTCATTCGTCCCCTCATTCTCGTTCTCCCTAGGAAGGCTTAAGCCATGGCTGATTACGATTCCATCGTCAACGTTGAAGAGTGGATCAGTGACTACTACCTGACCACTGATGAGAAGGGCTCTTCTTTTGGCAAGCGTGTAGCCGATGCCTTCAAGGAGTGGAAGGCCGAGGAAAAGGATGGGCTCCCCCCGTCTACTCGCTTGACCGGCCTGCGCAACGGCATCCAGAACGCCTTGTCATCCTTGAGCGAGGACACCGATGCGGCTGCTTTGCACAGGATTTACGACCTGGTTTCTCAAGCCTTCGGCTACCCGTCCCCCAAGGCTTACACGGTGCTGCGCGGCAACTCTGAGCTGGAATTTGAGGCCGCGGCTGACAAGGACTTCACCGCCTGCGTCCTGCGCGCGCAGGCCATTGACTCGGTGGAGGACTTCGCCAGCGCCCAGCTGTGTCTGCTCGGCGATGCCGCCTTACCCGCGCTCGATGGAAAGCCCACCGGCTATGGCGCCCACAAGCTCATTGGTGAGCTCTTTCTGGCGGATAACGCCCCGAACTTCATCGTGACACTGGCCGGCGACTGGCCCATCCGCGCCGAGCGCGAGGCCTGGCTGTTGGGCCGCTTCCTCGCTGTCGACCTGGGGCTGGCAATCGAAAGGAACGACCGCAAGTCCAAGGGCGAAATCCAGCGGGCGACCGCCATCCTGGCCATGGAGCACCTGTCCCGCGGCGCGGATGGCACGACGTGGTGGCTCGATACTATGTCGGAGGCGCGCGAGCACTCGGTCAAGGTCTCCGAGGAGCTGCGCGGGGCCATCAAGCAGTCGATTGAGTTTATCGGCAACGATGTGCTGGAGCGCTACCGGCAGCAGGGCAAGTCCACGGTCGAGCTCGATGGCGCGGAGCTGGGCAAGCAGGCGCTGCGCTACCTCTACCGCATCCTCTTCCTGCTGTTTGCGGAGGCCTCCCCGGAGCTGCAGATTCTGCCCACGGGGGATAACGACTACGACGAGGGCTACGGGCTGGCGCGCCTGCGGGATCAGATCCTTACCGAGCCTTCTACCCAGAAGGCAGAGCGCGGCACGCACCTCTATGCCAGCCTGCAGCTGCTGTTCAACCTGGTCAACGAGGGCCACGACCCGAATGACCCGGATCAGGCCAACCCGGCCTTTGACGCCAACGCCTTGGAGGAAGGGCTGCAGTTCCGGGAGCTGGACGCGAACCTGTTTAGCCGCTCCCAGACTTCGTACATCGATGAGGTGCAGTTGTCTAACCTGGCGCTGCACAAGGTGCTGCAGAACCTGCTGCTGACCAAGGAAAAGCGTGGCAGCGACCGTGGGTTTATCTCCTATGCCACCCTGGGCGTGGCGGAGCTGGGCCAGGTCTATGAGGGCCTGATGTCGTACACCGGCTTCATCGCGGAAGAAGACCTGGTGGAGGTAGCCAAGCATGGCGATGCCTCCAAGGGCTCCTGGGTGGTGACCGAGGCCCAGGCCAATACCCTGCCGCAGGATTCCATCGTGCACGAAACGGTAGAAACCGAACTGGGCCTGCGCGTTCAACCGCGCCGGCACCGCCGCGGCAGCTTCGTCTTCCGCCAGTCCTCGCGCGACCGGGAGCGCTCCGCATCCTTCTACTCCCCGCCGGTCATCACGGAGTTCACCGTGGGCCAGGCCATCGAGGAACTTGAGGCCGCCGGACGCATCGACCGAGCAGATGACATTTTGACGCTTTCCATCTGTGAGCCCGCCATGGGCTCGGGCGCCTTCGCCGTGGAGGCCGTCAACCAGCTCGCGGAGCTTTACCTCGCCAAGAAGCAGGCGGAGCTGGGCCAGGAGATCCCGGGCGAGGACCGCGCCCAGGAACTGCAGAAGATCAAGGCGCACATCGCGCTGCACCAGGTCTACGGCGTGGACCTGAACAAGACCGCGGTGGAGCTGGCCGAGATTTCCCTGTGGCTCAACACCATGACCGCGGAGCTCAAAGCCCCGTGGTTCGGCCTGCGACTGCGCCATGGTAACTCCCTGGTCGGTGCCACACGCGCCACGTTCAGCACCGCGGAGCTAAAAAACAAGACGTATCTGAACACCCAGCCCAAGCACCACGCGCTGACCTCGCTGGCCCAGGCCGTCGATGCCAATGAGCGTGACTCCTCCACTGCCGGGCGCGTCCACCACTTCCTGGTTCCCTCTAAGGGCTGGGGCGCGGCTGCCGATGCCAAGGATCTCAAGGACCTGGTCCCTGATCAGATCAAGGCCATGAAGGCCTGGCGCAAGACCATCACCAAAGGCCTGACCAGACAACAACAAAAGCGCGCCACGGATCTGGCCCGCCAGGTGGAGCGCCTCTGGGAACTGTCGCTGGTGCGCCTGCGCCTGGCAGAGGACCAAGTCCGCCGCGACCTGGACCTGTTCGGCCAGGACTTTAAGCCCACCGCCAAGAATGTGCTGCGCCGCGAGATTGAAGAGCACCTCTTCAACAATCCAGACAGCGCCTACCAGCGCCTGCGCTTGGCGATGAACCTGTGGAACGCCTTGTGGTACTGGCCCGTCACGGAGACTGACCAGCTCCCCGACTATGACGGCTACCTCGTCGTCCTCGAAGCCATCCTCGGCACCCCCGGCAAGAAAAAGCATGACGACAACCAGGTGCAATTCGGCTTCGACATGCGATGGGACGAGCTCAACACCACCGAGGAAATGGAATCCTTCGCCAGCGGTCAGCTCCCCATCGAGCGCATCCGCCAAGAACACCCCTGGGTCCACACCGCAATCAAGCTCGCCGATGAACAAGCCTTCTTCCACTGCGACCTGGACTTTGCCACCGTCATGTCCAAGGGCGGTTTCGACTTCCAGGTGGGCAACCCGCCGTGGGTGCGTCCCCGCACGGACGTCGACGCCCTCTTGTCCGAGCATGACCCATGGTTCAACCTGGCCAGCAAGCCAACCCAAGCCCAAAAGAAAGAACGCCGCCAGCACCTTGCAGGAAACCCGGCTGTTCTTGAGACCCTGTCGAAGGGCCTCGCGGAATCCGTAGTGACATCCGCAGTTCTCACCGATATCACTCAGTACCCCCGCTTGGTCGGTCAACAGCCTGATCTCTACCGCGGATTCATGGAGCAGACATGGGCACATGCATCTGAGCACGGCATCATTTCCTTGATCCACCCGGAGTCGCACTTCACCGAAAAGAAAGCCGCACCGCTGCGCGCGGGCGCTTATCTGCGTCTGCGTCGACACTGGCAGTTCATTAACGAGCTGGTGCTCTTCGATGTTCACGATCTCGTCAAATACGGCATACACGTTTATGGCTCTCCTCAGGACTCGCCAAACTTTGTTAGTGCAGCCTCGCTGTATCATCCCCAAACCGTGGTCGACTCCTTCGTTCACGACGGCAGTGGTGCACTTCCTGGTTTCAAAGACGACAATGACAACTGGGACCAGCGTCCGCACAAGGACCGCATCATCACGGTCAACACTGACACGCTCAAGGTGTGGAGAGCCATCCTGGAGGATCCCGATACCCCGCTGCTGGAAACACGCACGGTCTACTCGGTTAACACCGAGGCCGCGAAGGTGCTAGAGAAGCTCGCTGAAGCGCCCCGCATTAAAGAACTGGGCCTTCAATTCTCCAGCGGCTGGCACGAAACTGCAGATAAGAAAGCCGGATACTTCGATGCCTCATGGCAGCATCCAGATTCCTGGACTAATGCCATCCTGCAAGGGCCGCACCTCGGCGTATCTACCCCGATGATCAAGCAGCCCAACCCGACGATGAAGCACAATCAGGACTGGTCCGAGATCGATCTCGAAGCGATCAGTGCGGACTTCATTCCGGCGACAGCATACGTCCCAAACGCCAGGAGAAAGGATTACAAGAAAGCCTACGGTACGTGGCATTGCCAAAAAGGCGATACCCATGTCCTTGATCATTTTAGGGTGGGAACCAGAGCAATGCTGAATACCACTGCGTTCCGCACCTTATTTTCAACAATCTTGCCTGCCAATTCTGCCCATATTCACGGCATCGTGTCTGCCGGGAATCCCGATAATCCAGAATCGTTAACCAGTTTTGGGGCATTCTTATCGTCACTTATTACTGATTTTTATTTACGATCAACCGGAATCGCATTTCTTTCGCCACGGGTAATTGAGACATTCCCATACCAGAGAACGATGTGGCTATCGCCAGTAGTTCACCGGTACCTACGCCTCAACTGCCTCACCGAGGCCTACGCTCCGCTGTGGGAAGAGA
>CAVFKS010000004.1:11176-22348 GCA_963623015.1 Clostridia bacterium | reverse complement strand
CTGGCGAGAAGTGGACGGTTAACACCCCACTGCGGAATGCGAAGGAGCGGTGGCATGCGCAGAATGAGATTGATGCGATGGTGGCACTGTCGCTGGGCGTGACGTTGGATGAGTTGCTGATGATCTATCGCACGCAATTCCCGGTGATGCGTCGCTATGACCAGGAAGATTTGTTTGATGCGAATGGTCGTAAGGTGGCCAAGGACGTGGTGAAGCTTCAGAAGAAGCTCAAGGAGGGCCAAGAGCTCAGTGAGGCGGATCGCACCTGGACGCACCCGCAGTCGGAGGTGACCTACGTGTTTGAGTACCCGTTTGCGCCGTTGGATCGGGAAGCCGATTTGCGGGAAGCATACGAGAAGTACGCAGCTTTCATGGACGCTGCTGTCATGAGCGCCGGCGTCGTTGACGCCAGCGAGTAAAAGCTGCAAGCAGCGAGTAGGAAAACACGCAAGGAAACGAGAGAGTAGGCAGCAGTTTTGGGCAGTCTCATCCCCACCCGCGCCGCGGGCGACATCGAAAGCGGTCTGGCAGCGTACTTGACCACCAGCTTTGCGCTGTCGGATACCGGCACGGCGCAGCAGCTGAGTGAGTTTTTGCTCGACCCGGAAGATGGCATGTTCCGCGGGCCCTACGTGCGCACGCGCCTGCCCTACGCGCCGGCTAAGGACTGGGAAGGAGTGCTCAGCTGGCTGCCAAGCTGGTTTACGCCCTACCGGCACCAGGCAGAGGCATTCGCGCGCCTGAGTTCCCTGGGGCCCGATGGCCCGAAGCGACCAGATCCCACCCTGGTGGTCACCGGTACTGGCTCCGGTAAGACGGAGTCTTTCCTCTTCCCCGTGCTAGACCACTGCAAGCGCAACCCGGGCACGGGTATCAAGGCGGTGATCCTCTACCCCATGAACGCGCTGGCCGCCGACCAGGAGCGGCGCCTGGCCAAGCTGATTGCCGATAACCCGGAACTAGCTGGAGTCACGGCGGGTCTCTACACCGGTGAGGTTGCCTCCGGCGGGCGGACCCGGGTCAGCGAGAAAGGGCTCATCACCGACCGCGACGTCATGCGGGATACCCCGCCGGATATCCTGCTGACCAACTACAAGATGCTCGACCAGCTGCTGCTGCGCGAGGCTGACCGCAGCCTATGGGCGAAATCCGCGCAGACGCTGCAGTACCTAGTGTTGGATGAGTTCCACACCTATGACGCCGCCCAGGGCACGGATGTGGCGATGCTGCTGCGCCGCCTAGGGCTCATGCTGCGCGCCCATCAGGAAGAAGGCTTCCTCAGTGAGGAAGACCAGGCCCGCCCGCTGGGCAAGGTCACGCCGGTGGCGACGTCGGCCACGCTGGGTGGTGGAAATAGTGACGGTGCACAGGCCATGGTGGACTTTGCCTACACCGTGTTCGGGGAGAAGATGGGCACGGACGCGATCGTGGGTGAGACGCTGCTGAGCGTGAACCAGTGGCAAGGCACCATCCCGGAGCTGACCGGGAAGCCCTTGGCGCCGGCGACGGTGACGCCGGGGGTAGACGAGGTTGAGACGATCATCGGCAAGCTTGAGGGGCTGGTATCTGAGGGGCGCGACTATAGCGAGGCCGTGCACCAGGTGGTGTGCGAGGAACTTTTGGGGTGCGCCACCGACACCGAATCGGCCATCGCGGCGATGGCCACCAATGAGACGGTGATAGCCATCCTGGAGCATGCCGCAACCGCGCTTCCCCTCGAGCATGCAGACACCCTGCCGGGTGGACATGTCACGGTAGACCCCTTGGTCAAGCACGTGTTTGTGGAACCCTCCGTGCGCAGAAACCTCGAAGGCAAGGCCGCGGAGTTCGTCGCCATTGTACTCTCAGAACTGGCCTACCTGCGCGCGCAATTCGGCGCCGCACGCGGTTGGGACGGCAAGAAGATCCCCGGCGTGGAGACCCACCTGTGGGTCCGAGAGATCTCCCGCATCGACCGCTTGGTCGGCGATGGCGGGGAGGAAGACTTCATCTTCCGCTGGTCCGACGACGGAACCACCTCCAACGCCCAGGCGCAGCTGGAAGACCAAGCAGACCACAAGTGGCTGCCGGCCATCTACTGCCGGCACTGCGGGCGCTCCGGATGGATGACGCAGCTCACCCCCGGCGAAGACTTCATCGAAACCGCGGTACAAAAGATTCGCAGGGGCGCCTTCGAAGACCCCAAGCGCCAACGGCCCCTCATCGACGCCACCCGCGAAGAAGCCGCCGGCGTGCACCGCACACCGGATGGGACCTCCGCCGTGCGCTGGCTCAACATGGACCTTCTCGCGCTCAGCAGCACCGCGCCGGACGATGAAACGCGCGAGACCGCCGCCGTCGTACCGGTGCTGATGTACACAGGAGATGACATCGCCGAGCGTGCAGACCAAGAAACCTGCCCGTCCTGCGGCGAAGCCGACGCCATTCGCTACCTGGGGTCATCGGTGGCCACGCTGCTATCGGTGGCGCTGAGCAACCTCTTCGGGATGGACGAGCTCGACAACGCAGAGAAGAAAACCCTAGTCTTTGCCGACTCCGTCCAAGACGCCGCGCACCGCGCCGGATTTATCCAGAACCGGGCGCGCGCGTTCGCGCTGCGCGCACGCATCCACCACGCGGTAACGGAGATCCTCGGCTCCGCTGAGGCCGAGGCCACCCTCAACGAAATAGCCGACGTCATGATCGCGCACGCCAAGAGCGAGCCCACCCAGGCGGAGAAGGAGCGCGCGCTCTACGAGCTGCTGCCGCCGGAGCTGGCCACCGCACCGCAGTTTCGGGGCGTGTGGGAGCACGGCACCTCGCGCAACGACCGCGACCGCGCTATGCGGGCGATGAAGCACCGTCTCAATCTGGACCTGGCACTCCAGTTCGGCGACCGGGTGGATCTGCCCCGCTCCCTGGTGTCGACCGGGACGCTAACCACCGCCGTGAAGGTCTCCGACGAGGAACTTTTGGGGGCGGCCCGGCAGGTCATCATGGCCACCGGGGACGACGAGCTGCTCGCCTGGGCGCGCGGCGTGTTGGAAAAGATGCGCATCGAAGGCGGCATCCACCACCCCTGGCTGGCGGAATACCTGAAAAATGACTGCAACCCGTACCTGCTCAACCGCCGCAAGGCGCGCGCTAAGGGCATCCCCGCCTTCCCCCGCGGCGGCACGCCCGCCTTCCCGCGCTCAGGTGCCGCGCTCAAAGGGGCAAAAGGAAAGCGCAACAACAACGCCTCGATGAGCCTGGGATCCTCCCAGGGGTGGTACGCGCGCTGGACCGCCCAGGTCCTAGGCATCGCCGCCGGCAGCGCCTTCAACGCCGCCAACCTAGTGACCGCGCTGTTTAACGAGCTAGAACTCGTCGGCATCGTAGGCTCCGTTCCCACCACCACCGCCGGGCGCGTGTACTACCTGGCACCAGAGATGATCTCCATCCGCAAGGAACAAGACCCGGAGGTCTTAGAGTGCAGCGTCTGCCACAGCCGGGTTGGCGTGGATGTGCTCGCCCGCGACGCGATGGAGGGAGTCAGCTGTTTCAACCTCGACTGCGAGGGCACGCTGCGCACCGTACCGGTTGAGAAGAACTACTACAGCAACCTCTACCAGTCCACGAATACCCGCACGGTGGTCGCCGCCGAGCACACCGGCCTGGTTCCCACCGCCCAGCGCAAGCAGGTGGAAGACCAGTTCAAAGCACCCGCCGATAAGCAGGCAGCCGACTCCCCCAACGTCCTCGTTGCCACGCCGACCCTCGAGATGGGCATCGACATCGGCGACCTGTCCACGGTCATGCTCGCCTCCATGCCCACCAGCGTGGCCAGCTACGTCCAGCGCATCGGCCGGGCCGGGCGCTTAAGCGGCAACTCGCTCATCATCGCCCTGGTGAAAGGGCGCGGGCGGGCGCTGACCAAGCTGGAGCACCCGCTGGAGACGATCGCGGGTTCGGTGACCGCGCCGGCGGCCTACCTGTCCGCACGCGACATCATGCACCGGCAGTTTACTGCCTACCTCTTTGACTCCCACGACATCGCCAACCAAGTGGGGGCGCTGGGCAGTGCCTATGACCTCTTCAACAGCCTGGGGCACACGGCTCTCGATGAGCTCACCGCCATCGTCGAAGCCGGGATAGGCCCAGACCTCGCGGCCTTCTGCGGCGTGCTCGCATCGCACGCCAGTAGCGAGGTGCTAGGCGAGCTGCGCGCGTGGGCCACGGACTCCAACGGCCTGGTAGCTGACATCGCCAATGCCCGTCGCCGTTGGAACGAGACGCAATTCGAACTTCTCAAACGCTTGAACGTGCTCGAAGTCCGCGAGCAAGAACTCGAGGCACGCGTCAACGCCATCAACACCGAGGACGACGAACTCCAGCACGAATATCAGGCCACCCGAGCCTCCCACCGCTTTACCCAGAAGCAGCTCAATGCCCACAAGTCGGAATACTGGATCTCTGCGCTGGAGCGCTACGGCCTGCTGCCCAACTTCACCCTGCTGGATGAGACGGTGGAGTTCCACCTCTCTGTGTCCACCTTCAACGACGTCATCCAGGAGTTCGAGACCGAAGCCCTGCAGTATTCGCGCGGAATCTCCTCCGCCCTAGTGGAGCTGGCCCCCGGCAATACCTTCTACGTCCAGGGAGTCGCCGCGAAGATCGACACCGTCGATCTGGGCTCTGAGCAGTCCGCCATCGTGCACTGGCGCGTGTGCCCCGCCTGCTCCTACTCGGAAGAGTCCACTGACGATGCCGCGGGGGCCGGCCCCTGCCCCAACTGCAAGGCGCCCGGGTTTGCCGACCGAGCGCAGCTCATCGCAGTCGTGGAGATGAACAAGGTCTCTGCCACCGTTGATAAATCGCGATCCACAATCAACGACTTCGACGAAGACCGACGGCAGGTGCGCTACGAGACGCTTTTGACCTATAGCGTGCCGGAGGGCGGGCGTGGCCAGCGGTGGTTCCTGGAGTCCTCCGGGTTCGGCATGGAATACCTCCCGCACGTGGACATGCGCTGGCTCAACCTCGGCAGGATGGGCAGCGGCAACAAAATCATGGCGGCCTCCCAGGACTTGGAGGCCCCGCTCTTCCGCGTCTGCGAGCACTGCGGCCACGAAGACAAGGAGGCCGGCGCCAACCACTGGTCCGACCACCACCCGTGGTGCCGGCACCGCAACGCGATGGAAGAGCACTCCACCACCTTCGCGCTGGGGCGCAAGCTCAGCACGCAGGGCGTCCTGGTGCACCTGCCCGCCCTGCTGAGCGTGATGGAGTCTTCAACCCTGCCCTCCCTGCTCGCGGCGTTGAAGCTGGGTTTTAGGGAGTACCTGGGCGGCAACCCCGACCACCTAGACATCGCCGTGGTCTCCGATGTTGCCGACGGCGACGTCACCGACATGTTGCTCATCCACGACACCGTCCCCGGCGGCACCGGGTACCTGCCGCAGTTTACGGATCCAGCAGAAATCCGGGCCATGTTCACCGTCGCCTACCGGCACCTGGTCAACTGCTCGTGCGCCCAGGAATCCCGGCGCGCCTGCCCGTCGTGCCTGCTGCCGCTGGTGCCGGAGCGCCTGATCCCCTACCTCTCCCGAGAGGCGGCGGTGACGGCCTTAGCCAAGATCCTCACTGACGACATGCACGTCGGCGGGGAGGCCAATCCGCTGGAGGCCACCTGGGACGGGCGCATCACCACCGAGCAGCCGAAGCGATCCTCGCAGTCTAAGCTGGAGGAACGCTTCATCGAACAGTTCCGCACGGATCTCAAGGAGATGCGCGCCACCATCACCGACACGGTGGTCAACAACCATGCCCACTGGACCATCCGCTTCCCAGGCTCCCCACACACGTGGGTGCTGCGGGAACAGGTCCACCTGGGCAACACCGTCCCGGATATCCTCCTGGAGACGGAGGATCCAGACGTGCGCGACATCGCCATCTACCTCGACGGCGAGGCCTTCCACGCCCACGGGCCTAACCAGCGGATCGCGGACGACTTCCGCAAGCGCAACTCCCTTTATGAGCGCGGCTATCTCCCCTGGTCCATGACCTGGGGTGATATCGACCGCCGGCAGGCGGTCATCCGCAACATGGAGGCCGCTGCCCCCATCTGGTCCAACTCTGCGGTGGAGGCCGCTCTGGCCGAGCACCTCAATATCTCGGCCACCAACATGGAACTGGCGCGCCGGGACCCGATCTCGCAGCTGCTGGCGATGCTGTCCGATCCCACCCAGCCGTGGGCCACACTTGGCGATGCCGCCTTTACCACCGCCATCTACGGCGGCGAGGCCGCTAACGGTCTACTGCACCGGACCTACCTGGGCGCCGTGGATATCAGCTACCAGACGGCGCCGCACAACCACTACGGGGTCACGCTCTTCCTCGACGGCACCGAAGTAGACAGCGCTGCCTGGCAGACCTTCCTGGGGCTGACCAACCTGGCTTACCTCAATGATCGCTGCGCTGTGGTGAAGGTTGTGGAGCGCGGGCAGGAAGCCACCACCGCGCCCGGCGTGGATG
Source organism: Clostridia bacterium (assembly GCA_963623015.1). Classification (GTDB taxonomy): domain Bacteria; phylum Actinomycetota; class Actinomycetes; order Mycobacteriales; family Mycobacteriaceae; genus Corynebacterium. Next base: position 15,853 of record CAVFKS010000004.1, on the reverse strand, counting down.
ATGTAGGCGCCAGCGTGGTGGCCGAGGAGCACAGCGCGGTCGCGGAACTGAGCGGCGTCTGGCAGGACATCGCCGGCGAGTTTGCCGACGAGCCGGACGTCCTTGCCTGCCTCACAGCGCTGTGCGCGGCGGGCGCTAGCGAGCCAGACCCGGATTCCATCGGCGAAGAAATCGGCGGCCTGGGAATCATTGCCCGCTGGCCCGCGCTGGGCGCCCTACTTGTCTTCGACGGCGACGGTGAAGAATTCACCGAGGGAGACTTCGCTATCGTGGAAGCCAGCTTTGGCCCCGATCCCTCGTCCATCCCGCCGGGCGTGCGCGCGGCACTACACCTAGAGGAGCATGACAATGGCAGCCGTCGTTAGTTTCTACCAGAACCTAAGCAAGTCAAAGGAACTGGGGGCCCAGATCTTCGACTTTGTCAATAAGCTGATCGAGAACCCGGCGAACCCCTCGTTGCATGTTGAGCCCATCGCGCAGGCCCCGGACAAGCGGGTGCGCACCGCGCGCGTCAACCACAAGTACCGGGCGGTGCTCTTCGAGCTCAACACATCCCGAGGCAAGCACTTCCTCATCGCGGACATCCTCAACCACGATGACGCCTACAAGTTCGCCACGTCGAAGGCGCTCAAGCTCAATCCCATCAACGGCGTGACCGAACTGGTCACCGTCGACGCCCCGCAGGGCGATGGCGCGCTGAGCCAGGAGGCCATCGAATCGCGCGCCAAGCAGTTAGCGGCGGAAAAGATTGCGCAGCTGCAAGCCGCTCAGGACGCGGTGGCGCCCACCAAGCGGCCGGCAGACATCCTGTGCGAGTATGGCTACACGGACGCCCAGCTCATCGACGAGCTCGGCCTGTCCCCTCTGACGGTGGAGATCCTGGACAAGGCTCCCTCGGAAGATGCCGTCGAAGAGCTCATGCTCACCCACCCGGCCTGGGAGCAAGAGGCGGTGGTGGGCCTGCTCGTCGGCCAGACCATCGAGGAAATCCAAGAGGAGCTGGGGCTCAAGGAGTCGCGCGAGCGCCTCGCCGGCATCGTGGACCTTGACTCCGATGACGCGGTCGCCGTGGGCATGGCCTCCGAGGCCGCCCAGATGGAGTTTTCCATCGACCCCGACCAGACCGCGCTGGAGGCCATCTTGTCTGAGGGCTCCTTCAACGACTGGCGGGTCTTCCTGCCCCCGGACCAGCGCCGCGCCGTCGAGGCGAAGCACTCGGGTTCGGCCCGCATCACCGGCGGCGCCGGCACCGGCAAGACCGTCGTGGTGGTCCACCGCACCAAGCACCTGCTGGACCAGAACCCTTCCGCGCGGGTGCTGCTGACCACCTACACGCGCGATCTGGCCGACGCTCTGAAGCGCCAGATGAACATCCTGGATCCCCGTTTCCCCGAGGCCAGCGTCCACGGCGCCCCGGGGCTGTGGATCTCCGGCATCGACGCGCTCGTGGCCAGCGTGCTCGACAACGCGCAGAAGGACGAGATCTCCGCGGGGCTGCAGGAAAACTTCGGCCTCAAGAACTACTTTGTGCCCGGTCCGCTCAGCGGCGCGGAGGAACAGCGCCTGTGGCAGGAAGCCGTTCAGCTCAAGGGCGGCGGGCTACCCATTGAGAAGGCCAACCCCACCTTCCTGTCGCAGGAATACTCCACGGTGGTGCTCACGCACAACCTCACCAGCGAGCGCGACTACCTGCGCGTGCGCCGCGCCGGCCGGGGCACCTCGCTCTCCCGCGCAGAGCGCAAAGCTGTCTGGGCTACCATCGAGCTCTTCCACAACAAGTGTGCCTCCGCCGGCAAGCTCACCTTCGCCGCCCTGGCGGTCCTCGCTGCGCACGTGGTGGAGCACCGCGCGGGCGCGGGCATGTTCGATCACGTGCTCATCGACGAGGCTCAGGACTTCCACGCCGGGCACTGGCGCTTCCTGCGCGCTTGCGCCATCGAGGGCCCCGACGATATCTTCCTGGCCGAGGACTCCCACCAGCGGATCTACGGGCAGCGCCTGATACTTTCCCACTACGGGATCCATACCCGCGGCCGGGCCTCGCACAAGCTGCGGGTCAATTACCGCACGACCCGGCAGAACCTGGGGTACGCCTCCGCCATCTTGGACGGCACCGACTGGATCGACTCCGAGGAGCAGCTCGATGATCTCCACGGTTACCGCTCGGTGCGCCAGGGGCCGGCGCCCGTCGTGATCCACAGCGAATCCAAACTCGAGGAGGCGGCAGAGATCGCCCGCCGGATCCACGAGTGGATAGAGGCTGCCGACTCGGAGATTTCCATCGGCGTGCTCACCCGCACCCGCAAGCGCAAAGCCGAGCTCGAAGCTCAGTTCAGCGAGTTGGACGTGCCGGTTGCCGTGGGCCGCACAACAAGTGCGGACAAGCCCGTCGCCGTCATGACGATGCACAACGCCAAGGGCTTAGAGTTCACGCACGTGGTGCTTGCCGATGTCAGCGCGTCCAGCCTGCCGCAGAGCTTCCTTCTCAAAGGCCTCGCCGAGGCCGAGCAGGAAGATACCCTGCAGCGCGAGCGCGCCTTGCTCTACGTTGCGGCCTCGCGCGCCCGCGATCTCCTCGTGGTCAGCATCATCGGGGCCTCCTCCCCGCTTCTTCCCGAGGGCTCCGCCGCCCCGGAGCAATGACCCCTGCCCGGGGCCCAAACGCTGGCCGCGGGATGGGGCAAAGGGTGCTTCCCGCTTCGCACGCGGGTGCATCGGCGCTGGGCACGCAGGTGAATTCGGCTAAAGTCCGCGCCGAAAAACTACCTCAAAGGTGACCCGCGGAAAGTACACTAACGCCCATGAAAGCTATTGCAGCCCCTAACTACGTGGTCCTCCAGGTCGTACTGAAAGAGAAGTTCCTAGGCACCGCCTCCAGCAACTTGTCGGAGCTGGAAAAAGTGATTAACACCCAGTGCGCGAAGGGTTTTCGCCTGCACACCATCTCCACCACTGCCTCCGGCAGTAAAGGCCTGCTCGGGGGCGACCGCGTGCAAGCGACGCTGGTTTTCGAAAGCCTATAACAGGCATTCCGCTGTCAGTGACCGCTTCGTGCTTGCAGCGCAGCTGCCATAAGCCGCGGCACCTGGCTAACTTGAGAAAAGAATGGCCGCGGCCGGCCCCGGGCGTCACTACGCGAGCCACGATGACAGATTGGGGCAGCCGTAATCTAACACTTTTGCGGCGATCTCAAGATCGTTGACAGATTAGGCACCCCCTTAATCTGTCAAGGAACCTCCAAATTACGAATTCGTGGCACATTCAGCCTTGGCCCGCACGTACTTCGGATACACGTTGCGAGCCTAGCACCGCGCCAGCGCTGAAAACCGTGAGCTCAAACGCGCAAACGTGATTCCCAAGACTACTGCGGCTTTTCGCAGCGGAACTCGCCCACCTCATGACCAAGTGTTCTCCTACATCAACTGGGATTGCTCTCAAGGTGTACCCGAGTCGTATATCTAGGTTGCTGAACGCATGCCAACTAAATAGCATGAATACCAACATGACCGGTTCCGCTACTCACTTTTGGTGAGAGTCCAGGGCCGGTCTTTTGTTCTCCGACGAGAGGTTCACGTGAGACGCGTAAAGCCATTCAAAGCCCATGACGAACAGGTTGCATTGCTTGAATAGCGCGGAATGAAAGTAGGAGATTTTCCACTGTCACTGACAGTAGCTCCACTACGTATCCACGATTTGCGGGCAACCCCACTGTATTCCTGCTTTAAACAGTACGGCACCGGTAAACGTGCCCGCACGAAGAGCATGCGCGACAAGGCCCACGCTACGGCTGATTTTGAGCGGATCCGCCAGCTAGAAGAGGAAAACACAAAGCTGCGCCAAGAACGCGATACCCTATTCAAGACCGTGAAGTGTTTTGTCGAAAAGACATGCTGGTAATCCGCTTCCAGATTTTCCCATCTACTCAAGCGGAACAAAACCTGGGGCACTTCACTTCAGAGTTAAAATCAGGAAACGAACTCCGCCACTTTGGGCCATAATTGGAGGTATGACCGAAGTAAAGGCTCTTCACAGCGACATCACGACTTTAAGCGTGGACGCGATTGTCAATCCCACTGATTCGAAAATGAGTGGATCCGGCGGCATCGATCGCATCATTCACCAAGTCGGAGGTAGCACACTGCGTAAGTAGTGCTCGGAGCGTTTCCCCAACGGCCTAGAGGATGGTGCGGCCGGCTGGACATTGGGGCCAAACCTCCAGCCACCTTCGTGATCCATACGCCCAGCCCCACTTTCTACGCCGGGATAACCGAGCGGGAGACTCTAGAAGCCAACTATCGCAACTGTCTTGCAGTCGCGGACGAGATCGGAGCCAAAACCGTTGCGTTCCCACTACTCGGCACGGGGCTCAAAGGGTGGCCACCAGAGGAGTCTATCCGCGCCGCGCTAGAGGCTTTTACTGCAACCCCCACCGCTGTCTCGAAAATTCTGCTCGTAGCCCGGGACGAGAAAGCCTATGACAAAATCCGCCAGAGCATCGCGAACTTCACCTGTTTGAAACTCCTGCAAGGGGTCGGTTTCCTACGCCAACACGGCTTTGAGGGAATTCGCATCTACCCGGGACTGAGCCCTAATGGAGGTTTCTGGCGCTTGTGCATTGCCGACGAGAGTGACTTTGCGGCAAACGAATGGAACGGTGACTACGGTCCACGGTATGAG
>CAVFKS010000004.1:0-11166 GCA_963623015.1 Clostridia bacterium | reverse complement strand
TCGGCAGCGGGGAAATCGATAGCCCAGACTGCAGCCCCCGCATCACGCCCACGATGTCTGTTGAGGAGGCGGCTATGGTAGTCCTCGCCCAAGCCCCAAGCTTGGCGAAGAAGACCCGCGACCGAGAATACACAATCTGGTATGAAGCACTTCTCGCTGTCTGCACTGGCGTCTTCGGATTGCCCATTGCTTACGAAGATTACTTCACTGGCGAGGGGTGGGCAATAGACAAGACTGACATCCGCTTCCCCTACCCGCCGGCGCCGCCGTCACTGCGTTAATGGGAGCCAAATAAAGTTGGTTCGTCGGGGCCTAGGAACAAGACCCAGGGCACTTCACCACTACGAGGCGAAGGCTCCAACCCAGCGCGCACCGAGAGCACTGAGATCAGGGACTGCACGGAGGGACTGCGAGGGGCCGGGTTATCATTGCCGCGACATCGTGTGCGATGAAGCCAGATGATACTTTTGAAGCAATAGACGTCGATCTCGATCTGCATTTTTATCAAAATGTGTTATCTTTGAATCATGAAAAGCGTCGAGGCCATTGCGATCATTACGGATCTTGCATCACAGCAGTCAGGCATGGTCACTGCTGCCCAGGCCAAGGAAGCCGGGGTGTCCGGAGTGACGCTAAACCGAATTGCGGACAAATCAATCCTTGAACGCGTGCGCAACGGCGTTTACCTGGTGGCAGGAACTGGCTGGACCGACACCACAGAGGTTCGCGCACAATGGCTGGCGCTCGACCCGAAGCGCATGGCCGACGATAGGCTCTATTCGGAGCCAGGGGCGGTCGTCTCCCATGTAACGGCGGCGGAGCTACACCAAATCGGGGATCTAAACAGCACTTCCATCACATTCACAGTGCCCCGGCGGCGGCAGACTCGCCAAACGGAGGTCACCTTCCACACTGCACAATTGGCTCCAGAAGATTGGGAAGTGATCGACGGCTTGCCAGTTACCACCGTGCGTAGGACGCTAAACGATTTAGCCAGCGCAGGCCACGAGCCAGACCACCTAGTGGACCTCATGCGCGACGCACGGCGGCGAGGCAAGGCATCATCTGAAGAACTCGCCGACATCGCCTACGACCTGGCTGCCCCCTTGGACATAGACCCCCCAACCCCAGCTGCTATTAATACTTGGTTACGGGAACGAGTGCTCACCAGCCCTGTCACCCAAGCCTTGGACGCACAGGCAGCACAGATATCCTCGGCATTGCAAGAGGCAATGCGCCCAATCAGTATGCAGCTCCAACAAGCTCTAGCCGAATTGCTCAAGGCCAGGCATCAAATACCTGATGTCCACAACCTTCCCCCACAGGTGAACCTAGACCATTTACTGCCCAATATTGGTTCGCTGAATCTGCAATCCGGTAGCTTACCGAAGCCCCCACAGCCACTAATGGAAAGCGCCCCGCAGGCTATCCAAAAATCCGCTCCACACGCCCGAGACGAAGATGAGTCGAATTAAACCTACCCACGGCCAGATTACAAGTGCTTTAAAAAAGAGGCCTGAGAACAGGGACTAGACCCAAACTATGCTTACAGCCGATTATTCCGCGAAGTGAAGTGCCCTGGGGAAGCGCCGTGAAGACACCTAGCCGTAGACCCGCAGATAGCGGCGAGAAGGCACGCGTGCGGCTCACGGCTAGAGGCCACTGGGCAATGCCCGAAACACCGTCAGGCTCCTCGCCGGCCCCGGCACGCGCCCCGTTCCCACCGCGGTGGATTGGATTCAACGGGCACGGCCTCTCCCGCTACGCCACGCGTATGCCCCAGCGGCGCCAAGGCCTTAGTCGCAGCTGTCGGGCGCGCCCACCAACACCCTAGGTGGGCTGACCCCTATGCGCGCACAGGCGGAGTCAGCCACCCAGGTGCCGAATTTCAGGAATTCGACTGTGCTTACTCCCTGCTCCAAAAGGGCGGATAGCCGTTTGGCTTATTTACCGCCATTCCGCTTGACATACCCCATGCGCGGCCGGAAGCCGGCGGGGTGCTTGAGGTGGGCCACGGCATCAGCAATGAGCAGGCGGTGGTGACGGCTGACGGACTGCGGCAGGCGGGCGATGCTAAACCAGCCAGCCTCGAGGTTCTCCTCATCGGAGACGGTGGGCTCGGCATCGTCGGCCACGCTCAAGCGCAGGGCGGTGTCCATGAACACACACTCATCGCCGTTGGGATAGGTCACCGGGCCCACCCGGCCCACGCCGAGGAGGGCTTCCACCTGGGCGTCGAGGCCGATTTCCTCCTTGACCTCGCGCAGGGCGGTGGCGGTGACCTCTTCATCGGGCTCGCAGATGCCGGAGACCGGCGCCCAGTTGCCGTTGTCCGCGCGGCGCGCCAACAAGGTGGTGGGCACCTCCCACATGTCCGCGTTGGCCGGGGCGGGCCGGATGATGATCGCGGTGCAGGAGGGGACGAAGAGCTGGGCGTGGCCGACTCGCTCACGCAGCGAAGTAATGAAATCCGGGGTTGGCATGCACCCCAGCCTAATACAGGCCCGCGGCTGCCCTAAGCCGCGGCCGGGGCTAGCCGGCCAGGAACGCGTCGATGACGCGCTGGACGTCGGCGATGGGGACGAAGGAGAGCTCCGGGACCGCCTCAGTATCGCAGGTCTCCGACTCCGCCAGGGCGCTGTCGGTGCCGGAGACTAACCCGACGATGACCGCCCCCTGCTCGCCCGGCACGAAGACCGGCCCGCCGCTGTCGCCGGTGCGGGCGCACACGGCCGCGCGGGCGGCGTTGGTCTCCCACTGGGTCTCCCCCGCGCGCAAAATGCCCAAAGCGACGTCATGCGTGACCGGCCCGCAAGTGCGCCCCGTCATGCGGCCCACCTTGCACACCTCCTCCGGCAGCGCGGCTGAAGCATTGGTGCTCGCTGCAAGGGGCTCGGGGGCGTAGAGCTCGGCGGTGTGCGCGGCATCGGCGAGCTCAATGAGCGCCACGTCAACGCCCTGGGAGCCCTCCGAATGCAGCTCAGAAAAAACGACGGTGCCAATTGGGTCGGCCGGGTAGCGAAACTCCGTGGACTCCTGGCCGGCCCAGACGCTATCGCCCACCTGCCCACAGTGAGAGGCGGTCACCGCATAGGGCGTGCCGTCCGGCCCAAAGAAAGAATAGGCGGCCGTGCACATCTGGAAGCCGAAATTCTCCCCCGGCGTGGGCGTCTGAGAGGAAATGTCGAGGGCCGTGCCCGGCGGCAGCAGCCCGTCGGCCTGGCGCACCGGCTCCACCGGCGCTGGGGCGGCATCGGCAGCCACTGCGGGCTCAGTGGACTCAGTGGACTCAGCGGACGCGGGAGCCTCGGAACCAACTGACTTCAGGCCGACCTGCGGGCTTGCGCACCCCGCGGCGAGCAGAAGCACGCCGAGCCACGCGGGGAGGAAACGCGGCGATCTAGTGGTCTTCAGCGCCGCCGCCTTCGCCCGGCTTCTCCGAGGACTCCTCCGCGTCCATTTCCTTCATCTGCTTCATATCCCGGATGAACTTCTCCGGGTCGAACTCGGTGAAGTACTCCGGGCCGGCGAACTGTTCTTGTGCCATTGTCTATACGTCGCTTTCTTCGATGGAACGTTCAATATAGTCCTTGACGGCGCCGGCGTCATTGGGCAGGTCCACCACGTGGCGCGGGGCGTCAAGGATGCCGGCGAAGCGCTCGGGCACCTGCGGGGCCTGGCCGATGGCCTCCTCGATGGTTTCGGCGAACTTGACCGGCAGGGCCGTCTCCAGGCAGATGATCGGGGTGTCGATGTCGCCGCGGTTGTCGCAGGCGGCCTTGAGACCGTCGGCAGTGTGCGGATCCACCAGGACCCCGTGGTCCTGGTGCACCTGGCGGATGGTGGCCAGGCGGTCGGCGTGCGTGGAGCGGCCGGAGGCAAACCCGAACTCCTCGCGGGCGCGCGCCAGCTCGGTGGCCTCAACGCTAAAGCCGCCCTCGCGCACCTTGGTGCCGAAGAGATCCGTAATCCGCGCGGCATCGCGGCCGATGAGGTCGAAGACGAAGCGCTCGAAGTTCGACGCGCGCGAGATGTCCATCGAGGGCGAGGACGTCTTGAAAGTCTCCGACGCCGGGCGCGGGCGGTAGTTGCCGGTGCGGAAGAACTCATCCAGCACGTCGTTTTCATTCGTGGCCACGATCAGGCGGTCGATGGGCAGGCCCATCTGGCGGGCGATGTGGCCGGCGCAGATATCACCAAAGTTGCCGGTGGGCACGGAGAAGGAGACCTTCTGCGAGTTATTCTCGGTGACCTTGAGGTAGCAGTTGATGTAGTAGACCACCTGCGCCAGAAGGCGCGCCCAGTTGATCGAGTTCACGGCGCCGATGCGGTGGCGGGCCTTGAAGGCGGCATCGCCAGACGTTGCCTTGACCACGTCCTGGCAGTCATCGAAGACGCCATCGAGGGCAATGTTGAAGATATTGGGATCATCGAGCCCGAACATCTGGGCCTGCTGGAACTCCGTCATGCGCCCGGCCGGGGTAAGCATGAACACCCGGATGCCGGGGCGGCCGCGCATGGCATATTCCGCAGAGGAGCCGGTATCGCCCGAGGTCGCACCCAAGATGTTGAGGGTCTCGCCCCGGCGCGCCAGCTCATACTCGAAGAGCTCACCGAGCAGCTGCATGGCCATATCCTTAAACGCCGCGGTGGGCCCCTCCGACAGGTGGCCCAGGTAGAGGCCGTCTACCAGCTTGGTTACCGGCACGATCTCCGGGGAGGCAAATTTCGGGCTGGTGTAGGCTCGCTGGGCGATGCCCTCTAGGTCCTCGGCCGGGATGTCGTCGATAAAGAGCTTGAGCACCTCCGCGGCCAGGGCGGCGTAGCCCTTGTCTGCCAGCAGCGTGCGCCACGAATCAAGGACCTCCCCTGTAATCTGCGGGTACTCCGCCGGCAGGTATAGCCCGCCGTCCGGGGCCAGGCCGCCGAGCAGGATGTCAGTAAACTTCGCGGGGGTCTTATGGGGGTTGCGCGTCGAAATATAGTCCACGACGGCCATCTTAGTAGGCAGGAGTACACTCTGTGCCCGTGTCTGCGGAAACTACCCCTAATAACAACGGAAACTCTAAAAAAGAATTCAACCAACCCAACCCGCGCGAGGTCATCACCACCAAGGCCCTGTGGATCTGGGTCGCATCCATGGCCGTCTACATCATGGCGATTACGGGGCGCACCTCCTTCGGCGTGGCCAGCGTCGACGCCATCGAGCGCTTCCAGGTCTCATCCTCGGCCATCGCCGTGTTTACCTCCGTGCAGGTGGGCACCTATGCCCTGGCGCAGATCCCCACCGGGGTGCTCATCGACAAGTTTGGCCCCCGGACCATGCTGGTCGTGGGTGCCCTCATCATGGGATTTGGCCAGGTGGCCCTGGGCCTGACCGATAGCTACTGGGTGGCCATCGTGGCCCGCGTCTTCATCGGCGCTGGCGATGCCACCGCGTTCCTGTCGGTCATGCGCATCCTGCCCTACTGGTTCCCGCTGCACCGCACGCCGATGTTTACCCAGTTCACCTCGGCGCTGGGCCAGATGGGCCAGTTCATCTCCGCCGTCCCCTTCCTGTGGTTCCTAGGCATCACCGGCTGGACCACGGCGTTTGTCAGCCTCGGCGCAGTGGGCATCCTCGTGGCGATTGCGGCGTCTATCGCCGTGGCCGACAGCCCCGAAAAGCTGGGCATCCTGCCGCTGGCGGAAAAGCCCAACTCCCAGGCCCTGCCGCTGCACAAGCGCTTGGGCCAGGTGTTTGCCTCGCCCACGGCGTGGAATTCCTTCTTCATCCACTACACCGGGCTCATCGTGGTGCCCGTCTTCGTCATGATGTGGGGCATGCCCATGATGACCCTGGCCATGGGGCTGCCCGCCGGGCTGGCCGGCATTATCCTCACCCTCAACTCGGTCTTCATGGTCTTTTCCGGCCCGCTGCACGGCAAGATCTCCGGCCGTTTCGGCCGTTATCGTGACTTCGTGACCCTGGGTGCCTCAGGCCTGCACATGCTGTGCTGGGGCATCTTCTTCGCCACCTCCACCCCGCGCGGGTTCTGGGCGATGGCCACGATGATGCTGCTCATGGCACTCCTGCAGCCGGTGTCTAACTACGGCTTCGACAACATCCGCGAGCGCATGTCGCATGACGTCGTGGCCACCGGCACGGGCCTGTCCAACATGGGCGGATTCATCGCCGGCATGCTCGGCGCCCAGATTGCCGGCGTGGTGCTCGACCACGCCGCCCCGGGCGGGGACTTCGACTGGTCCGACTTCCAGCACGCGGCCCTGGCGGTGGCCGGCGTGTGGGCTATCGGTTTCATCGGCATCATCATCACGCACATCCTCGACCGCGGCACCCCGAAGAACCCGGTCAAGATCATAAGCGTCGAATAAGTCCCCCTGTACTCCCAGTCGCCGCCGCGTTAGTTACTGCTGCGCGCCGGCAGCTGGGAGTTGCCCGTGGCCGGGACCACTAGGCCGTCGTCGAAGGCGTGGAGGACGACATCGGCCTCAGGGGCGCTGAGCTGGCCGGCCAGCACCGCCTGCTGCAGGGAGTCAATGAGCTGCTCGCGGCGCACGGTCTCAGCATCGCGCAGCTCAATACCATAGCTTTCCAGGGTCTCCGCCGGCAGGCCCAGCGCGCCGAGGAGATCGTCCATCCCGAAGCGCGGAGTGGAATCCTCATCCCCGGCGTCGGCGGCTGCCGCATGCTCCGAGATAGCCTCCCCCACCGTCTGGGCGTTCGCCGGCGGCTTTTCACGCTCGATGAACATCCACAACACCCCGACTATCACCAGCAGGGCGATGAGCCCCACCAGCCAGGTGGTAAAAAGCTTGACGCGCACTTAGCGCCCCTCGGGGGCCTGGCGCCCGGTGAGGATATCGATGACGGAGCGCACCGCGGCATCGCCCACAGTGTGCTCGACCTTCGGCGCGGCCGGCGCCGGGGCGGCCGGGGCCGCCACGTTGAGGATGAGCGTGGAGTCTTCCAGGCGCAGCACCGCTCGCTTGTCGATGCCGCCGGCGCGGGCCGCAGCCAGCAGGGCCTCCAGGTCCGCGAAGGTGGCACCCTCCAGGTCGAGGCGCAGGTTCAAAGCCATCGTTGACGTTTCCTTTCCGTCTACATCCCGCCGGGCCCGGCGGGTATCACTTCCACGATCCTATGCGCCCGCACCCGGTTAATCACCCCTCCCGGGCACTCTCCCAGGCAACCGGCAGGTTCCTGTCGGGCACCATCGACCTCCCGCGCAAGCTCCTGGGCGGCGGCCACCACACCCTCGACTAGTGGGCAGCAGCTCCGCTGCTGCCCACTAGTCGTGCTCGAAGGACTCGACCTCGCCCCAGAAGACCTCGTCGACCACGCGGCGGGCGTGCCGGGTGGCTTTGAGGTAGGCGTCTAGAAACTCCTGGTTGCCCTCCGGCTCCCAGCCGGCCGCACCGGCCACCTGGGCTAGCTGCGGGCCGGGGTGCGGCAGCTGATCGACGCGCTTGCCGCGCACCAGCACTAAGGCGTTGCGCGCGTCAGTGGCCATAATCCAGGCCTCGCGCAAGGCGCCGACCTGCTCCGGGGCCAAGATGCCGTGGGCCTCGATGGCATCGAGGGCGCCCAGGGTCGACGGCTCATGGAGGTCCGGGTGCTCGTGGGCGTGCATCATCACCAGCAGCTGGACGGTCCACTCGATGTCAGTCAGCGCGCCACGGCCCAGCTTGGTGTGGGTATTGCGGTCCGCCCCGCGCGGCAGGCGCTCGTTGTCCACGCGCGCCTTCATCCGGCGGATCTCCCTAATGGTGGACTCGCTGGCCCCGCCCGGCGGGTAGCGGAAGGAGTCGATCATCTCTAAGAAGCGCTCGCCCACCTGCTCATCGCCGGCGACGAAGCTGGCACGCAGTAGCGCTTGCATCTCCCAGGGCTCGCCCCACTCGCGGTAGTAGCGCTCATAAGAGGCCAAGGTGCGCACCACCGCCCCGGAGCGGCCCTCCGGCCGCAGTCCTAGATCCACCTCAAGCGGCGGGTCGCCCGAGGGCTTGGCCAGGCGCCGGCGCAGGCCATCGATCATGGCGGTGGCCCAGGCGATGGCCTCGCTTTCTGGCACGGCTTCCTCCGAAGCTTCTGCAGGGGCCGGCTCCGCCACCACGATAACGTCGGCATCGGAGCCAAAGCCCAGCTCCATCCCGCCCAGGCGCCCCATGCCGATGACGGCGATGCGGGCCAGCGGCCGCGGGCTGGCCCCGGCTGCTTCCCGGCCCGCCTGCCAACCGCGAACCTCAGCGCGCAGTGCGGCCTCTAGCACCGCATTCCAGATGGTCGACAGCTCCAGACACACCCGGGGCACCGGCATCAGCCCCAGCAGGTCCGCGCTGGCGATGCGCGCGAGCTCCACCCGCCGCAGCGAGCGCGCCACGTGCACGGCCTTGTCCGGATCCGCGTGCCGCTTGGTGGAATTGACCAGCGCGGCCGAGACCTGCTGCGGGGAGGTCTCCAAAAGCTTCGGGCCGGTCGCGCCATCGGAGAGCTGCTTGACGGACTCGGGCGCGGCGATGATGAGCTCTGCCGTATAGGGCGAGGTGCCCAGGATCTGCATGAGCCGCTGGCCCACGATGCCCTCGTCGCGCAGCATGCGCAAGAACCAGGTGGCATCGAAAGCCGCCTCCGAGAGCCTGCGGTAGTTGAGCAGCCCTGCGTCTGGGTCCGCGGTGGCAGACAGCCAGCCCATGAGCGTGGGCAGCAAAATGGCCTGGATGCGCGCCTTGCGGGAGCTGCCCGCGGCCAGCGATGCCAGGTGCTCGAACGCGCGATCCGGGTAGCGGTACCCCAGGGCGGCCAGCTGCAGTTTGGCGGCCTCCGGGGTCAGGCGCAGCTGCTCGGCGCTGAGCCCCACCACCGAGTCCAGCAGCGGGCGGTAGAACAGCCGCGAGTGCAGGTCCGCGATGGAAACGCGCACCCGCTTGAGGCGCGCGCCCAACATCTGTGCGGCCGATTTCGGGCCCTGCGGCCTAAACCCGCTATTCCACGCCAGCCACTTCCAGGCGGCATCATCACCAGCCGGCGGCAGCACGTGCGTGCGCCGGAAACGCTCGAGCTGCAGGCGGTGCTCGAGCAGGCGCAGGAACTGATAGGCGCCGATGAGCTGGTAGCCATCCTCGCGGCCCACGTACCCGGCCTCGACTAAGGCCTCGAGGGCCTCAACCGTGTTGAGCACGCGCAGGGACTCGTCCGAGCGGCCGTGGACTAGCTGGAGCAGCTGGACGGCAAACTCAACGTCGCGCAGGCCGCCGCGGCCCAGCTTAAGCTCGCGCGACTGCAGCTCCGGCGGAACGTTGTCGAGCACCCGGCGGCGCATGCGCTGGACGTCCTCGACGAAGGACTCGCGCTGGGAGGCCTCCCACACCATGGGCTTGGTGGCGGCATCGTAGGCACGCCCCAGCGGCAGGTAACCGGTCTGCGGACGGGCCTTGAGCAGGGCCTGGAACTCCCAGGTCTCCGCCCAGCGCTTGTAATAGGTCCGGTGCGACTCGAGGGTGCGTACCAGCGCCCCGGACTTGCCCTCCGGGCGCAGGTTGGCGTCGACCTCGAAGAAGCAGGCGGAGCCAATCCGGTTGAACTCGGCGGCCACGCGGGTTATCTGGGCCGTGGCCTCGGATGCAACGAAGATGACGTCGACATCGGAGATGTAGTTGAGCTCCCGGGCCCCGCACTTGCCCATGGCGATAACGGCCAGCCGGGCATCGGGGGCACTATCCCCGTAGACCGCGCGCATGGCCACGGCCAACGCGGCGGTGAGGGCGGCATCGGCAAGCTCCGTGAGCAAGCCCGTGACCTGCTGGAAACCGATTTTAGGCTGCGGGCGGGTTTGCCCCTTGCGGGAGGTGAACGTGCCGGCCAGATCGTAGGCGGCCACCCGCATGGTCAGGGTCCGGTAGGTCTCCTTCAGCGGCGCCTTGGCCTGGGCCGGGCCGAAGTCTTTGCCTGCCACATAGGTGCCCGGCGTGGTGCAATCCGCGGTGGCGGTATCTGGTTCCTCGGCGCCGGCAGAGGCGTCGGGACTAGCGGATGCTTCGCCGCCTTCCGGCTGAGGGTCTGCCGCGGGGCGGGCCTGCACGCAGCCGAGCAGGGCCTGGTAGAACTCTTCCGGCTCCGGAAGGGGCTTGGCCAGCTCCTGCCACAGGTGCGGGTGCGCGGCTAAGTGATCTCCCAGCGCACTCGACCCGCCGGCTAGGGCGAGGAGGCGGATGCGCAGGGCCTCGTCGGCGGCCATCGCCTCGACGACCTCCGGGGCCCCGGCGTGGATGCGCACCAGCGTGTTGAGCGCCAGGTCCGGATCCCCGGTCGAGGCCAGCGCCCAGAGGCTAGGCAGGGTCTCCTCGGTGGTCCAGCCGAGGAGCTCCAAGTCCGCGGCGGCGGTCGGGCGGGTCAGCCCTAAGACTGCGGGTGAGGGAATAGCCATTAGAAATCCAGGATATGGCGACGCTCGAAATTAGTGATCTGCTCTTGGTACATGTGCCACTCGTCCCACTTGGAGCGCAGGAAGAACTCGAAGACGTGCTCGCCTAGCACGTCCGCCATGAACTCGGAGCGCTCGAAGATGCGCAGCGCCTGATCCAGGCTGGTGGGCAGGTCCTTGTAGCCCATGGCGCGGCGCTCGCGGCGGGTGAGCGAGTGGACATCGTCCTCGGCGGGCTCGCCTAGCTCATAGCCCTCACGAATGCCGCGCAGGCCGGCGGCCAGGATGGCGGCGTAGCCCAGGTAGGGGTTCATCAAAGAGTCGATGCTGCGCACTTCCACCCGGCGCGAATCCGCCTTGGCCAGGCGGTACGTGGGCACGCGCACCATGGCCGAGCGGTTGGACACGCCCCAGGTGGCCGCGCCCGGGGCTTCGTTGCCGAACATGAGGCGCTTATAGGAGTTGACCCACTGGTTGGTTACCGCCGTGAGCTCGTCGGCGTGCTCGAGGATGCCGGCGATGAACTGCTTGGCGGTAGTAGACAGCGCAAACTCAGCATCCGGGTCGTGGAAGGCGTTGGACTCGCCTTCGAAGAGGGAGAAGTGGGTGTGCATGCCGTTGCCGGAGTACTGCTGGAAGGGCTTGGGCATGAAGGTGGCGCGGATGCCCTGCTCGGTGGCCACGCGCTTGATGACAAAGCGGAAGGTCATGATGTGATCCGCCATGGTCAACAGGTCCGCGT
>CAVFKS010000003.1:55541-61618 GCA_963623015.1 Clostridia bacterium | reverse complement strand
AGTCTGGTGGCCGCGAGGTAGTCCTTGTATGCGTTCATGCCTTGCAGACTAAAGCCTGCTCAAGAACTTTTCTAGGCCAAAACCTCGGCGCCCGGACCGCCTGCACAATCTATTGTGCAACGCCCGCCATTGTCCCAGGATCCGCTCTGAGCCCGGTGGCGAACCCGCCCGCCATCCGGTAAACAGGAAAAGTTGGCCACCGACACCAGTGCCCTAATCCGGGGGTGTTTAGGCCTGGTTGGCGCCGGCGTTGAAGGACCACGTCACGCCGAAGGCATCGGTGACCTCGCCGAAGTAGTCGCCCCACTGCTGCTGCTCGAGCGGCAGGCCGACCTGGCCGCCCTCGGCCAGCGCGTCGAAGTAGCCGCGCGCGGTCTCCAGCTCGTCGCCGTGGATACCCACGTTGAGCGTGAACCCGCGGAACTCGCACTCCTGGCCCGGGCGGCCATCGGAAGCCATGAAGGTCCACCCGCCGGCGGTCTCCAGGTGGGCGTGCATGATCCGGTCGTGCTCAGCCTCCGGCAGGCCGAAGTCCTGGCCGGTGACGAAGTCGACCTTGCCGCCGAAGACGGACTGGTAGAAGGTAAAAGCCTCGCGGGTCCGGCCCGCAAAGTTGAGGTAAGGATTAATCCATTGAGTCATTCCGCCCAATCTACCCCATGCAAAAGGCCGCCCGGGTTCCAGCGAACCAGGGCGGCCCAAATAAGTCAGCTAACGCCTAGAGGAAGTGCGCGCGCAGCTCCTCCGGGGTGCGGCCGGACAGGTCCGACAGCGTGACGTCGAAGACGGTGCGGGCACCGGTCTCGCCGCGGGCGGCCATGCGGGCCACAGCGCGGCCAGTGGTGGCCACCATAGAACCGGTGAACTCCGGGTTAGAGTCCAGGGCCAGCTCGAACGTAATCGACTCGTGGACGCCCTCGGAAGTGGTGCCGCGGCGGATGACCTGGCCGCCGTGCGGGATGCCAGAGTGCTTCTCCGCCAGCTCCTCAGCCGAGATGAAGTGCACGGTCGTGTCATAGGGCTCGAAGTAGGCCGGCATCTCCTTGATCTCGCGCTCGATGGCCTCGGCATCGGCGCCGTCTTCTAGCACCACGAAGCACTCGCGCTTGTGCTGGTTGCGGGTGGTCAGCTCAATGTCGCGGCCCTCCTTGACGGCCTGGACGGTCTCCTCCACCGGCAGGGTGTACTGCTTGGCATCCGCGACACCATTGATGCGACGCAGGGCATCGGAGTGCCCCTGGGACACGCCCGGGCCCCAGAAGGTGTTGTACTCGCCGTCCGGCAAAGCGGCATCGCCCAGCACGCGCAGCATCGAGAACAGGCCCGGATCCCAACCGGTAGAAATCAGGGCCAGGTGGCCGGCCTCGCGGGCGGCGGCATCGACAGCCGCGAACTGCTCCGGAATCTTGGAGTGGTTATCGAAGGAGTCCACCGTGTTGAAGTACTTGACCGTGGCCGGGGCCTGCTCGACCAGGTCGGTGGCGGAACCGCCACAGTTGAGGCACACGTCGACCTTGTCGGCCCAGGCTTCCATCTCATCGACGTGAGCGACCGGCGCGCCCTGAGTCTGGATGGAGGAAGGATCGCGGCGGGTGAAGACGACGACCAGTTCCATGTCGTCATTCTTGGAAATGGCCTGCTCAGCGCCGCGGCCCAGGTTGCCATAGCCGTTGATTGCTACGCGGATCATGCGTGCTCCTTGGTATCGGAATTAATTACCAGCACGATTCTAAACGCAGTTTTAGCGCCCACGCACATCGCCCACGACCACGCCTATAAACGTACAGGAAATAGCCAGGTTGACCCTGAAAAACCACCAGGGACCGGGCGCCCCAACGGCGACCCGGCCCCTCCTGTGGCCTACTCCCACTCGATAGTTCCCGGCGGCTTGGAGGTGCAGTCGAGCACCACACGGTTGACGTCCTTGACCTCGTTGGTAATGCGCGTGGAAATCTTCTCCAGCACGTCATAAGGCAGGCGCGTCCAGTCCGCGGTCATGGCGTCCTCGGAAGAGACCGGGCGCAGCACAATCGGGTGGCCGTAGGTACGGCCGTCACCCTGCACGCCCACGGAGCGCACGTCCGCCAGCAGCACCACCGGGCACTGCCAGATCTCGCCATCGAGGCCGGCGGCGGTCAGCTCGGTGCGGGCGATGAGGTCCGCCTGGCGCAGGGTCTCCAGGCGGGACTCGGTGACCTCGCCAATGATGCGGATGCCCAGGCCCGGGCCCGGGAACGGCTGGCGGTTGACGATCTCCTCCGGCAGGCCCAGCTCGCGGCCAACGGCGCGAACCTCGTCCTTAAACAGCAGGCGCAGGGGCTCGACCAGCTCGAACTCGACATCGTCAGGCAAACCGCCCACATTGTGGTGCGACTTGATGTTGGCGGTGCCATCGCCCCCGCCGGACTCGACCACGTCCGGGTACAAGGTGCCCTGCACCAAGAACGCGGCGTCCTGGCCGTCCAAGGCCTGCTCCACGGCGCGCTCGAAGGAGCGGATGAACTCCGCGCCGATGGCCTTGCGCTTAGCCTCCGGCTCGGTGACCCCGGCGAGCTTGTCCAGGAAGGCCTGGCGCTCGTCCACGGTAATCAGCTTGGCGCCGGTAGAGGCCACGAAGTCCTTCTCCACCTGCTCGCGCTCGCCGGCGCGCAGCAGGCCGTGGTCCACGAACACGCACGTCAGGCGGTCCCCGATGGCGCGCTGCACCAGCGCGGCCGCCACGGCGGAGTCCACGCCGCCGGACAGGCCGCAGATAGCGTGGGCATCAGGGCCCACCTGCTCGCGCACCTGGGCGATGAGCTGCTCCGCGATATTGTCCGCCGTCCAGTTCTGCTCGAGGCCCGCGACCTCCGTGAGGAAGCGGGTGAGCACCTCCTGGCCGTGGGGCGAGTGCAGCACCTCCGGGTGGTACTGCACGCCAGCCATGCGCTTGTCCAGGCACTCGAAGGCCGCGACCGGCGCGCCCTCAGACTGGGCGGTGACCTCAAAGCCCTGCGGGGCCTGGGACACGGAATCCCCGTGCGACATCCACACCTTGTGGGTCTCCTCCAGGCCGGCGTGCAGCGCGCCGCCGGAAACATGCATGTCGGTGCGGCCGTACTCGCGGATGCCGGTGGCCGCGACCTGGCCGCCGAGCGCCTGCGTCATGGCCTGGAAGCCGTAGCAGATGCCGAAGACCGGAACCCCCAGCTCCAGCAGCTCGGGCTGGAGTTTGGGCGCGCCGTCGTCGTATACGGAGGAAGGCCCGCCGGACAAGATGAGCGCGACCGGGTCCTTGGCCTTGATTTCTTCAACAGATGCGGAATGGGCAACGACCTCGGAGTAGATGTTGGCTTCGCGCACACGGCGGGCGATGAGCTGCGCGTACTGGGCACCAAAATCCACCACGAGGACGGGGCGTGGATTAGTAGTAGTCACGCGCCTTAGTCTAACGCATGCCGCCCGCGCGTTAGGCTATCTCCTTATGAAGGTTTACCTGGCCGCCTGCGCCCTCGC
Organism: Clostridia bacterium; assembly: GCA_963623015.1. Lineage (GTDB taxonomy): Bacteria > Actinomycetota > Actinomycetes > Mycobacteriales > Mycobacteriaceae > Corynebacterium. The sequence goes on along the minus strand of CAVFKS010000003.1, from coordinate 58,123 downwards.
CGTGGGCGTGCTGAGCGCTTGCGCGACGCCGGCCCCGACCTCTACGTCTGTGGCCGCCCGCCTGGATGAGGCCGGCCGCTCCCCCGTGACGGTGGACATGGCTTTCCTGGCCGGCGATGAGTTCGGCGCCTTTTCCGTCCGCTGCCCCGACAACGTCCTGCAGCTTGCCTCCCAGCCTGCCGATGCCGCCCGCCTCACCGTCCCCTTAAACCCCCGGATGGTCTGGCTGTGCGGACACGGCGACGACCAGGCGGCATCGGCGGACTGGCGGGCGATGGACGAGCCGCTGACCTTTGCCAACCGGGGCCGCTGGGAACTCGACTAGCACAGGTGGATGCGGGGGCGGGCGGCCTCGTCGGGGATGGCCCGGCGCAGCATCTCGCGCGTGACGGTGGCGTTTTGGCCGTCGCCGAGGAAGATAAAACGCGCCATCTCCTTGAGCGGGTTGCCGGGCGACCATTCGTAGTAGACGTCCGGCGGGGTGCCGGTGAGTTCGTGGACCTTGAGGGATACCACGGCCACGGCGTTGGGAATGGAGCTGGAGGCCACGTGCAGCACGGGGGCGCCGTCGCTGGTGCTGCCGCCGCGGATGCACAGCGACTCCTCGAACTGGGAGGGGTCGCACAGGTTGATCTCGAGGAAGACAATGGGGGCATCGCCTAGCCCATTGCCCTGGCGGATGCGCAGCTCCTTGCCGGCCAGGTCGACGCGGTGGGCTGCGGGCACTAGGGCCAGGGCGGGCCCGAAGGCGTGCGCGGCGATAATCCGCATGGCGGCATCGTCGGCGCTGACGTTGACCTCCCGTAGCTCGAAGGCGCGCCAGCAGCGCGAGGCCAGCGAGCCGGCGACGACGAGCCCGATAAAGCATGCGGCGACGCGGAGGCCGTCGGGGCGCTCGACCACGTTGACGAGCAAGGTCGCCACGAGGACCGCCGAGGTGGCGGCCCCGGCTGCGCGCTGGCGCCCGCGCGCGAGCACGGCCACGGCCACCGCCCCGGCGCTCAGGACCACCAGTACGCCGGTGGCGTAGGCGCCGGCCTGGCGGCCGACGTCGGCACGGAAGATGCAGGTCACGACCACTGCGATGAGGGCGAGGACGCCCACCATCGGGCGGGAGCGCTTGGCCCATTCCGGCGCCATGCCATACCGGGGCAGGTAGCGCGGGATGAGCGCGAGCAAGCCGGAGAGCGCCGAGGCCCCGGCGAACCATAAGATGGCCACCGTCGCCCAGCCATAGACGTGGCCGAATACCGGCCCCAGCTCGGAGGTGGCCAGCCAGGCCAGCGCGCGCCCGTTGGCCGCCCCGCCCGGGGCCAGCTCGGGCGCCGGCACCAGGATGGCAACGGCTAGTGACGACGCCGCGAGCAGCGCGGACATCATGACGGCGCTGACTACCAGCAGGCGCTGGGTAGCCCGCACCCGCGCCTCCACGGTGGTGGATGCAATCAGCGGCATCACGGACACGCCCGCCTCGAACCCCGACAGGCCGAGCGCCAGCTTTGGAAAGGCCAGCAGCGCCAGCCCGGCGATGGCCCAGGGGTGGCCCCCGCCGGCGTGCGCCACGGCGCTCCCCCACGCCGCCACCAGCTCCCCGTGCGCCAGGATCTGACCGGCGGAGGCGGCGAGCACGACCACGGTCAGGCCCAGGTAAGCGACGACGAGGACAACGGCGACGGCCACGGCCTCGCGAAAGCCCCGGTAGAACACCGCGGCTAGCGCAGCCAGCGCCGCCAGGGTAAGCCCCAACTGCCAAGGCGAGCCGGAACCACCGGCGAGGTGCGCGGCGGCATCGGCAGCCGAGAGCGTGATGGTGATGATGAAATCGGTCATGGCGAACCCGAGCAGCACCAGCACCGCAGCCTTGCCCTTCCAGCCGCCGAGGAGCTTCTCTGCCAGGGAAATCGACCCCAGCCCGTGCGGGGAGCGCGCCGCGACGGCGCGATAGACGGGCACGACCCCCAGCAGCGTGACCGCCACCAGAATGGCGGTGGCCACCGGTGCCAGCGCGCCCGCCGCCAACACGGCGATGCCCGGCTGATAGCCGAGCGTAGAAAAATAATCCACCCCGGACAGGCACATGACCTGCCACCAGGGATAGGTCTTGGTGGGATACGCCTCCCGCGCCGCCGAGAAGTGGTCCCGACGGATGTCCCGCGCCCGGGCGGGGCGGGGCAAAGAATGCACGATTTGCCGCGAATTCGTTGACATTCCCGGAACACTACGCCGGGCACGCCGCTAAAAAGAACTCGCGGCGGCGTGATTTAGCGGACAGCCAAACCGACCTTCTGGAAGGACTTCAGATCGGTATAACCGCACTTGGCCATGGCGCGCTTGAGGCCGCCGACCAGGTTGAGCTGGCCGTCGGGCTCGTTGGACGGGCCGTGCAGGACCACCTCGAGGCTGGGCGCCGGGGCATCTAGGTTGGCGGCCAGGAAGCCGGTGGTGGCCTGGTATTCGATGACGCCGCGCGGGAAGCGCGGGTGGGCGGCCGTCGACGGCCAGAACCAGCCCTTGCCGCCGGCCTCGGCCGCGCGCGCCAGCACGGGGCCCAAGATGACGCCGTCGGCGCCGCAGGCAATGGC
>CAVFKS010000003.1:0-55531 GCA_963623015.1 Clostridia bacterium | reverse complement strand
GAGGTGGACATATCGCCCGCCGGTCTCGTCGAGGTAGTCGCGGCGGGCCGCGGCGGCATCGGCGATGGCGGTGGCCATGGGCACGTCGATGCCCAGGGCCTCGGCGTTGGTGTTCACGCCCGCGCCGACGATGATGCCGGCCGCGCCGGAGCGCATCAGGTGCAGGGCGGTGGTGTAGTCGGCCACGCCGCCGGCGATGACCGGGATCTCCAGCGAGCCGATGAACTCCTTCAGGTTGATGGGATCGCCGCCTGGCTGGACGTGCTCGGCGGAGATGAGCGTGCCCTGGATGAAGAGGATCTCCGCCCCGGCCGCGATGGCCACCGGCGCCAGCTCGCGGGCGCGCTGCGGCGACACGCGCACGGCGACGGTCACGCCGGAGTCGCGGACCTGGCGGATGCGCTCGGTGAGCAGGTCGGCATCGAGAGGCGCAGCATGGAGCTCCTGGAGCTCGGAGAGGTCCTCCGGGTTGGCGTAGACGCGCTCGATCGCGCCCTCCAAGTCCGCGTGGCGGCCCCACAGGCCCTCGGCGTTGATGACGCCCAGCCCGCCTTGCTTGCCCATCTCAATGACGAACTCCGGCGTGGCCAGGGCATCCGTGGGGTGGGACACCAGGGGGATGTCGAAGGAGTAGGCATCGATATGCCAGGTGGTGTCGACGTCCTTGGAGGAGCGGGTGCGGCGGTTCGGGACCAGGGAAACCTGCTCGAGGTCGTAGGTAACCCGGGCCTCGCGGCCGATGCCAATTTCAACGTAGTCGCGCATGGTGTTCCTTTAGCGGTAGTTAGGGGCTTCGACGATCTGCTGCAGGTGGTGCGGGTGGGATTCCTTCAGGCCTGCGGCGGTGATCTGGACAAAGCGCTTGGTCTTGAGCTCGGCCAGGTTGGCGGAGCCGGTATACCCCATGGCCGCGCGCAGGCCGCCGACGATCTGGTGGACGATGCCGTCGATGTCACCGCGGAACGGCACGCGGCCCTCCACGCCCTCCGGCACGAGCTTGTCTTCGCTCTTGACGTCGGCCTGGAAGTAGCGGTCCTTGGAGAAGGAGCGCTTCTCCCCCGTCAGCCCGCGGCCCTGCATGGCCCCCATGGAGCCCATGCCGCGGTAACGCTTGTACTGCTTGCCCTGGACCACGACGATGTCGCCGGGGGCCTCGGTGGTGCCGGCGAACATGGAGCCGAGCATGACGGTGTCCGCGCCGGCGGCCAGGGCCTTGGCCACGTCGCCGGAGTACTGCATGCCGCCGTCGGCGATGATCGGGACCCCGGCGGGGCCGGCCACGGCGGCGGCTTCCATGATGGAGGTGATCTGCGGCGCGCCCACGCCCGCGACGACGCGGGTGGTGCAGATCGAGCCCGGGCCGATGCCGACCTTGATGGCGTCCGCGCCGGCCTCAATCATGGCCTGGGCCGCGGAGCGGGTGGCCAGGTTGCCGCCGACGACATCGATGCGGTCGCCGAAGTCCTTCTTGACGCGGGCAACCATCTCGAGCACGCGGTTGTTGTGCGCGTGGGCGGAGTCGACGACGAGGGCGTCCACGCCGGCATCGACAAGCGCACCTGCGCGCAGGTAAGCGTCCTCACCGGTGCCAATGCCCGCGGCCACGAGCAGGCGGCCCGCGGAGTCCTTGGAGGCGTTCGGGAACTGCTCGGACTTGACGAAGTCCTTGACCGTGATGAGGCCGACCAGCTTGTTGTTGGCGTCGACGATGGGCAGCTTTTCTACCTTGTTGGTCGACAATAGCTGGAGGGCCTCTTCCTTGCTGACGCCTTCGCGGGCGACCACCAGGGGCATCGGCGTCATGATGTCGCCGACGCTGCGGTTGAGATCCGGCTCGAAGCGCATGTCACGGTTGGTGCAAATACCCAGCAGCTGGCCGTCGGCGTTGACCACCGGCAGGCCGGAGATGCGGAAGCGGGCACACAGCTCGTCTACCTGGGCGATCGTCATGTCCGGGGTGGCGGTGACTGGATCGGTGACCATGCCGGACTCGGAGCGCTTGACGATCTCGACCTGCTGGGCCTGGTCCTCGGTGGACAGGTTGCGGTGGAGCACGCCGATGCCGCCCTGGCGGGCCATGGCAATGGCCATGCGGGCCTCGGTCACGGTGTCCATCGCCGCCGATGCCAGGGGCACGCCCAGGCGGATGTTGCGGGAGAACTGCGCGGAGGTCTCTACCTCAGAGGGCACGATGTTGGACTCCGCCGGCAGCAACAGCACGTCGTCGAAAGTCAGGCCCCGCAGGGCAATTTTGTTGGGGTCGTCTCCGCCGGTGGGCACGTAAACGTCGGACATGTGTGGCCATTCTCCTTTTAAGCGCTTTAGTGTTAGCGCTGCCCGCACGCGGGGCAGCGCGATAAAACTGATGGGCTGTTTGTGCTCATAACTGTAGTCTTTTATGTCGGCCAAAGAAATTGCTTTAGCCCGCGCTGCCCCCTAGGCTCGGATGCGTGAACTTTTTCGCCAATATGCCTCGCGATCCATTCGCTGATGATCCGAATGACCCGGCATCCTTCCTCGAGGAAGAAGACGAGGTCACCCCGCTGACCCCCGAAGAGCGCGCAGCGGTGACCAATGATCTGCGTCTGGTGCAAGAGTTTGCCCGCGTGCTGCGCCCCCGCGGCATCGAAGGCATCTTCTTCTACTGCGGGGACTGCGAGGAAGATCATTTCTACGAGTGGGAAATTATGGCTGCCAACATGCGCGCCACCCTCAACAATGAACTTGCCCCGGTCCACGAGCCGGGCGCCCGCCCCGACCCCAGCCGGTATGTTCCCTGGGACTATGCGTTGGGCTACCTCGACGGCCTGGAGGCCCGCTAACTTAACTGCGCCCAGCCTCCGGGCCCAGCTTCACGATGCCCTTTTGACGCACCTTCCTCGCTTTCGCGGTTGCATGCCTAATGGAGGAAAGGTACCCTCCGCGCTAAGGGAGGCCTTACTCCTCCCCTAACGCTTACCGCAGTCGCTCCGCTTGATTGAGCCCAGTCCTGACGCCTGGGGTTGCACATGCCCGCAGGTGGCGTTGACGTTAGAAGCTAGTTCAGGCCACTTATCCAAGAAGGGAAAGACACGGTCACTATAGGAAACATCGAAGCTATGCTGATCTGCGCCTTTGCGCTCATCGCGCTGACCCTGCTGGGCTTCCTCGTGGTACTAGGCGTCAAGGCGCTCAAAGCCCTCAACGTCTTCATTGAGAGCCACTCCGAAAAATAGGCTCGCCAGATCCCAAAAATTCGGCGCGCGATGGCCCGGGCTAGCCGTTAGTCGAGGCGGAGTTGCCGCCTGAAGCAGTCCCCTCATCCAGGCTGGGAGCGGCATCTGGGGCTGAGTTCTCACCACCCGGGGTGGGGGCCTGCGTCGCGACCGGCTCCGATTCACTGGGGGCCACCGAGGACGGATCGGAGCCGTCTGGCGTCACCGTGGTGGTGGCGTACACGGTCACCGTCGGCGCGTCGACGTAGACGGTGGTCACGCTGGGCTCGGGCTCGGCCGCAGAGCTCGGCGCCGGGGCGGGCGCGGACTCCGTCACGGTGCGGGTTGCCGGCGCCGATCCGCCGCGCTCGCGCGGGGCGGGGGCATCGAGCTGGCGCAGTGCCTGGTTGACCAGCTCGCGCATGCCCGCCATGTCGCCATCGGCGGCGCGGCTCTCGGCCTCTTCCAGGGTGCCCGCGAGCTCGACCACCTGGGTCTCCCCGGTGCCATAGAGGGCCCCGCGCACCCCATACAACGGCGAGCCCGGGCCCGCGGCGTGGATGGCCACGCCCGAGCCTGCGACCACCAGGGTCGCGGCGGCCGCGCCGACCAGCCCGGCTAGCCAGGGGTTTGCCCGCCCGCGCCCGGAGCGCGCTGCAGGCAGGGAGATGACCTGCGGGTCGGCCTCCTCGGCCGCGCCCTCAATGACGGGCGCCGGGGGCAACGGCGCGTGGACCTCGGCGCGTAGCTCCAGCAGCGCTTCCGCCAGGTCGTCGCGCGGGCCTTCGCCGTCACCAGGGACACTCCCGGCGGCGAGGGCATCGAGGTATTCGTCGGTCTCGACCAGCGGGGCGAGGTGGCCCGTGATGTCTCCCGAGACCTCCGCGGAGGGGTCACTACCGGTGCGCTTGTGCATGCTTGCTTGTCCTCCAGAGATTTTAAGATATCGGGCAGATCAGTAGATCCGGCAATGGGCCCGCTAGCTGGCTTGCGCGCCCATTGCCTTGCGCAGCTGGGCAATCGCCCGGTGTTGCGCTACCCGTACCGCGCCAGCCGTGGAGCCTACAATGTCGGCCGTCTCCTGTGCGGAAAGGCCCTCGAGGACTCGCAGAATGACAATGTCTCGGGCTTTGTCACTCAATGTATCGAGCAGCGCACGGACTCTGTTACTCCCGTCCGCCTCCAGCGCCAGGCCTTCCGGGTCGGCGCGCTCATCGGCGGTGTCGGGCACCTGCTGGGTGGGCAGCGTCTTGTCCCGGCCCATGGCCCGGTGGGCGTCGGTGACCTTGTTGGAGGCGATGCCGTAAACATAAGCCATAAACGGCCGCCCCTGGTCCTGGTAGCTGCCGATGCCCGTTGCTACCGCCAGGCAGACTTCTTGCGCGACGTCTTCTGGCGTGGGGTGGCGTCCGCCGCCGATGCGCGCGCGGCAGTAGCGCACCACCGGCGGGTGGATGAGCACCATGATGCGTTGCAGCGCCCGGCGGCTGCCGCCGGCAGCTCGCGGGACTAGGCCGGCGAGCTCGCTATCTAAATCGCTCATGGCCTCCCACCTTCGTGCGTCGGTTGTCTTAAAAGTTTATTCCGGTTGGCGCTTCCGGGCGCGGTGGCGCGGGGCGCGAAATCTGTGTCCCAATACTGTAGCCGACGCCCCGCTCCCGCTTATAGCCCGGCTAGTTCAACACGCGCACCGGGCCGGGGCCGGAAAAGTTCATCTACCTTTAACCTTCCGGCGTTCCGGCTGCTCAGGGGCGGCGCCCTGGGCTCAGGCAGCGGTATGGCGGGCAGATTCCACCCGGGATTTACTTTTCGTTTACCGCCAGCGAGGACACTGCTTTGCGTCACCGACAAAGACCTAACCAGGACTAAGACAGATTTTTAAAGCAGGTCCGGGGCCGCCCCTTAGGCGGGCCGGGCTGAGAGAAAGGACATGCCAGTGACGCAGATCCACCATCTCCCAGGGCCAACCGCCGAGTTGTGGGAGTGGCAGCTCCACGGGGCGTGCCGGGGGCACGACTCCAGCGTCTTCTACCACCCGGACGGTGAGCGCGGCCGCTCCCGCGCGCAGCGCGAAGCCCGCGCCAAGGCCATCTGCCAGACCTGCCCGGTCATCAATAACTGCCTCGAGCACGCGCTCGACTCCGCCGAGGTCTATGGCGTCTGGGGCGGCATGAGCGAGTCCGAGCGCAGCCTGGAGCTGCGCGCCCGCCGCCGCGCAAAGGCGGCACAGGCGGCGAAGACCGCACAAACGGCGAAGGCCACACAGACGGCGAAGACTACAAAGACGACGAGGGCGGCAAGGGCCACAAAGGCCGGAAAGCAGGCCAAGTCAGCCTAGCCCGCGGGGCCATTCTCGCCTAGGCGCTGCCCGCGAGATAGTCGCGGAGGAAGCGGCCCGTCACAGAGTCGGGGGCATCGACAAGCTCTCCCGGCGTGGTCGCGGCGACGACTCTGCCGCCCGCGCTGCCGGCGCCAGGGCCCATATCCACCACGAAGTCGGCGTGAGCCACCACGCCCAAGTGGTGCTCCACCACGATGACGGTGTTGCCCTCCTCCACCAGGTGGTCGAGGACGCCGAGGAGCATCTCCACGTCCGCCAGGTGCAGGCCCGCGGCGGGCTCGTCGAGCACCACGATGTCGGCCGCAGCCTTCTTGTCCGCTAAGTGCACGGCCAGCTTTAAGCGCTGGCGCTCGCCGCCCGATAGCGTATTCAGCGGCTGTCCCAGCGTGATATAGCCCAGGCCCACCGTATCCAGCGTCCGGCAAATCTTGGCTGCCGCCCGCACGGAAACAGCGTCGAAGTACTCCACGGCCTGGTGCGCCGATAGCTCTAGTACTTCGGCGATATTCTTCCCACCCAGCTGAAAATCCAGCACCTCCTGGGCAAAGCGGCGCCCCTCGCAGACCTCGCAGGGCACGTCCGCTCCCTGCATGAACCCCAGCTCGACGTGGACTACGCCCGCGCCATTGCACTGCGGGCACGCGCCCTCCGAGTTGGCCGAAAACAGCGCTGGCTTTACCCCGTTTTCCTTCGCGAAAGCCTTGCGTATGGGATCCAGCGCCCCGGTGAACGTGGCGGGGTTCGACCGCCGCGAGCCCTTGATCTGGTCCTGGCCCACGCGCAGCACGCGAGATTCCAGCTCCACCGGCAGGCAGTCCAGCAGCGAGGACTTACCAGAGCCGGCCACGCCGGTCACGGCGGTGAGCACGCCCAGCGGCAAATCCACATCCACCCCGCGCACATTGTTTTTCTCCGCCCCGCGGATCTCGATATACCCCTGCGGAGCGCGCACCTCATCCTTCAACCCGGTGCGGTCCGCCAGGTGCCGGCCGGTGAGCGTGTCCGCTCCGCGCAGCTTTTCCGGGGTGCCGGTAAAGACCACCTCGCCGCCCTCGCGGCCTGCGCGCGGGCCCAAGTCCACCACGAAATCCGCGATGGCAATGGTCTCCGGCTGGTGCTCGACCACCAGCACCGTATTGCCCTTGTCCCGCAGCGCGCACAGAAGGCCATTCATCCGCTGGATATCGGCCGGGTGCAAGCCCGCGGTGGGCTCATCAAACACGTAGGTGACGTCCGTCAGCGCGCTGCCCAAGTGGCGGACCATGCGGGCACGCTGGGCCTCCCCGCCCGACAACGTGCCCGCCGGGCGATCCAAGGTCAGATATCCCAGCCCCAGCTCCACCGCGTTATCCAGCGCCTGCGCAATCGACTCGACCAGGGGGCCTGCGCCCGGAAGGTTGAGGGAGCGCAACCAGGCGGCGGCATCGTCAAGCTCCATGGCGCACACGTCCGCAATGGAACGGGAATCGATATAGGACTCCCGGGCATGCCGGGCCAGGCGGGTTCCCGCACAGTCCGGGCAGGCGACGAAGACCACGGCCGACTCGACGAACTCGCGCATGTGCTTCTGCAGGCCCTCGACCGGCTTGGACAGCACATTGGAGCGCAGGCGCGTGACCAGGCCCATGTAACTCATGTTGATGCCGGAGACCTTGACCTTGGTCTCCAGGTAGTACAACGCGTCCTTCTGCTCGGCGGTGAACTCCTTGACCGGCACGTCGGCCGGGTAGAGCCCCGACTCCGCATAGGCCTTCCACATCCAGGAGCCGACCTTCATGCCGGGGTAGACAATCGCGCCATCGGCAAGCGAGAGCTCCTCGTCCACCAGGCGCGTCACGTCCACGTCGGAGATCTGGCCGGTTCCCTCGCACGCCGGGCACATGCCGCCCGTGCGCTCGAAGCGGCGGACCTCCTTCTTGCCGCCGCCCACGCTAATGGCGCCCTGCCCGGAGGCCGAGGGCACGTTGAAGGAATAGGCCGCCGGGCCGCCCGCGCGGGGGCTGGCAAAGCGCGAGTAGAGCACGCGCAGCGCCCCGGTGATGTCGGTGGCCGTGCCAAAAGTCGAGCGGGCCTGGGCACCCATGGGCTCTTGCCCGACGATGATCGCGGCAGTCAGCCCCTCGAGGGAGTCGACGTCCGCGCGGGCCAGCGAAGGCATGAAACCCTGCACGAAGCCGGGGTAGGTCTCGTTGATGAGCCGCTGGGACTCCGCGGCGATGGTGTCGAAGACCAGGGAGGACTTGCCCGAGCCGGAGACGCCGGTAAAGACCGTGAGCTGATGTTTGGGAATGTCTACGGTGACGTCGCGGAGGTTATTGCCCCGCGCGCCGCGCACGCGGATGAAGTCTTGAGTATGCACCCCGCAAGCTTAGCCGCCCGCAGCGCAAAAAGCCCCGCCGAAGCGGGGCTAAAAGCCTAGCGGTACCTAGTGGTAGCGCTGCCTAGTGGTGGTGACCGTGGGCCGGGGCCGCGGCGTGCTCCTCCGGCTTATCGACCACGGAGGCCTCGGTGGTCAGGATCATCCGCGCCACGGAGGTGGCGTTGACCACGGCGGAGTGGGTGACCTTCACCGGGTCGATGATGCCGGACTCGATGAGGTTGCCGTACTCCAGGGTGGCGGCGTTGAAGCCCTCACCGTTGGGCAGCTCGCTCACGTGGGCCACGACGACCGAGCCGTCGAGGCCGGCGTTAGCCGCAATCCAGTAGGCCGGGCGGGTCAGGGCGCGGGCCACGGAGAGCACGCCCACCTTGGCCTCGCCGGTGAACTCTTCGGCATAGGACTCGAGCTCGCGGGAGATCTGCACCAGGGCGGAGCCGCCGCCGGCGATAACACCTTCCTCGACCGCCGCGCGGGCGGCGTTGATGGCGTCCTCGACGCGCAGCTTGCGCTCGTTGACCTCGGTCTCGGTGGCGGCGCCGACGCGGATGACTGCCACGCCGCCGGACAGCTTGGCCAGGCGCTCCTCGAGCTTTTCGCGATCCCAGGTGGAGTCGGTGCGCTCGATCTCGCGGCGCAGCTGCTCGCGGCGTTCGGCAACCGCCTCCTTGGAACCAGCACCGTCGACGATGACGGTGTCTTCCTTGGAGACCGTCACGCGGCGGGCAGAGCCCAGCACCTCGAGGCCGGCCTCGTTGAGGTTGATGCCAACCTCCGGGTCCACGACGGTGGCGCCGGTGACCACGGCCAGGTCATCCATGAAGCCCTTGCGGCGCTCCCCGAAGTAGGGGGCCTTGACCGCGGCAACCTTGAGGACCTTGCGGATGGCGTTGACCACGAGCGCCTGCAGGGGCTCGCCCTCGATGTCTTCCGCGATGATCAGGGTCGGGCGGTTGGATTCCGCGATCTTCTCCAGCAGCGGCAGGAAGTCCGGCAGGGAGGAGATCTTGTTGCGGACCAGGAGGATGTTGGCGTCCTCCAGGACCGCGTTATAGGTCTCTTCCTCGGTGACGAAGTACGGGGACAGGTAGCCCTTGTCGAAGGAAATACCCTCGGTGACGTCGACGGCGGACTCCATGGTCTGGGACTCCTCGACGGTAACCACACCGTCCTTGCCCACCTTCTCCATGGCGCCAGCCACCATCTCGCCCACCTCCGGGTCGCGGGAGGACACGGTGGCAACCTGGGCGATGTCGCGGGCGGAGCTGACCGGGGTCGCGCGCTTGACAAGCTCCTCCACGGTCTTCTCGGCGGCCGCGGCGATGCCGCGGTTGAGCTCCACCGGGTTGGAGCCGGCGGCCACGTTGCGCAGGCCTTCGTAGACCAGCGCCTGGGCCAGCAGGGTGGCGGTGGTGGTGCCATCGCCGGCGATGTCGTTGGTCTTGACGGCCACGGACTTCACCAGCTGGGCGCCGAGGTTCTCAAAAGGATCCTCGAGGTCAACCTCGCGGGCAATGGTCACGCCGTCGTTGGTGACGGTCGGCGCGCCGAAGGCCTTGTCGAGGACCACGTTGCGGCCCTTGGGGCCCAGGGTGACCTTGACGGCATCGGCCAGCTGGTCCACACCGCGCTGGATGCCCTCGCGGGCCTCCTGATCAAATGCAATCAGCTTGGACATAAATTATGCGCCTACTTTTCGATGACGGCGAGCAGGTCACGGGCGGACAGGAGCAGGTACTCCTGGCCGTCGTACTTGAGCTCGGTGCCGCCGTACTTGGAGAAGATAACGGTGTCGCCCTCGGACACGCCGACCGGGACTACCTCGCCCTTGTCGTTGGTGCGGCCCGGGCCGACGGCGATAACGGTGGCCTCCTGCGGCTTTTCCTTAGCGGAATCCGGGATAACCAGGCCGGAAGCGGTGGTGGTTTCGGCTTCCTGGATCTGGACTAGGACCTTATCTTCGAGCGGCTTGATGTTTGCCATTGTTTATTCCTCCGTTGTGTGCTGTTTCACCGTGCGCTTGCCCTCTGGCAATTGCACGCCGGTTGTCATGTGCACAGCACAGCCGTCGTCGCGGGTGAACAACTGTGTGTCCAACAACCTGATTAGCACTCTACCCTTGAGACTGCTAACCCTCAACCACGCACCGCCGGGAAAAGTACGCTCTGCGCTAACGCGCGGAATTGAGCACCGCCGCGCGCCAGAGCTGGTACTCCTCCGGCTGATCCTCGCGGTAGTTCTCCACCGCGCGCACGCCGTTGTCCACGGCGGCGATGATCGCCTCGATGTCGGCGTCGTCCTCGCCCTCGGCGTCGACGAAGATGACCGGCCCGCAGATAGCCCGCATGGGGTCCTGCAGGAAGGCGGAGTTGCCGGTGGAGGCGGCATTGCGCGCCAGGGAGGCCACCGGGTTGGGCTCGGCCCCCTCGGCGTGGGCTTCAGCGTTGTACAGCGCCGCGTAGGTGGAGCCGTCCTCCTGGAAGGCCACCGACACCCGCCCCTCGACGGCGCCACCCAAGTACTGGGCGGCATCCTCCAGCTCGAATTCGATGGTGCGGCGGGACAGATCGGGGTGGACCAAGTAACCGGTAATCACGGTGGGCCTTTCTATAAAAACACAAACTATAGAAACCACCTTTGCCCACCTTGCCCCCGCCCGCATCCGCTGGGCCAAAAGTTCATCTGCCTGCCACTTTCTGGGCACTTAACAGGCAGATGCCCTTCGCCTGCCGTTAACGCGTGGGGGCCGGAACGAGCGGAACCTCGACATCGAGCTGCGTATCCACCCCAACGGCCAGCCCGGACGGCGCGTTGCCCTCGTGAATGAGCTGGGCGGCCACGGCCGCGATCATCACGCCATTGTCGGTGCACAGGCGCAGCGGGGGCACGCGCAGCTCGATGCCCGCGGCATCGGCATGCTCCTGCGCCAAGGAACGCAGCCGCGAGTTGGCGGCCACCCCGCCGCCCAGCAGCAGGGTGCGCGCGCCAGTGTCCTCGCAGGCCATAATGGCCTTGCGCACCAGGACCTGGGCCACGGCCTCCTGGAAGGACGCGCACACGTCCTCCACCGCGACGGTACGGCCCTCGGCCTCGGCCTTTTCCACGTAGCGCGCCACCGAGGTCTTGAGCCCCGAGAAGGAGAAATCATAGCGGTGCTCGCCGCGCAGGTCCTCCTTGCGGGACAGCCCCTGGGGGAAGGCGATATTCGCCTCCCCACGCGAGGCAAAGTCATCGATGACCGGCCCGCCCGGGTACCCCAGCCCCAGCAGGCGGGCGACCTTGTCGTAGGCCTCGCCGGCGGCATCGTCGAGCGTGGAGCCCAACTCCCGCATGGGCCGGCCGACGGCCTCGACCTCGAGCAGCTGCGTGTGCCCGCCGGAGACCAGCAGCGCCACCGCGTGCGGCAGCTTCTCGTGGCCGGCCATGAGGTTGGCCACCGCCACGTGCCCGCCCAAGTGATTGACGCCGTAGAAGGGCACGCCCCAGGCCGCCGCGAAGGCCTTGGCCGCCGATGCCCCCACCAGCAGCGCGCCCGCCAGGCCCGGGCCCACCGTCGCCGCCACGGCGTCGGGGCGCTCGATGCCGGCCTGCTCCAGCGCGGCCTTCATCACCTGGGGCATGGCCTCCAGATGGGCGCGCGAGGCGATCTCGGGTACCACGCCGCCAAAGCGCGCGTGCTGCTGCATCGAGGACGCCACCTGGTCGGCCAGGATCTCCATGGATCCGTCTTCCCGCAGCTCGATGATGCCCACGCCCGTCTCATCGCACGAGGACTCGATTCCCACAACGATCATTGCTTGTCTTCCTTAAAAGTTCTTCTCTGCTATTCGCCAGCGCCTGCGCTGGCGCGCTCGCTAGCCCGCGGCCGGACCATGGTGTGCGCATCCGCGCCAGAGGGCTGGTAGTAGTTGCGCCGGATGCCGGTCTTGATAAACCCGCAGGCCTCATAGAGGGCGACGGCCGGGTCGTTGCCCACGCGCACCTCCAAAAACACCGGCGCGTCCTCAAGATCCGCGATGTGGCAGACGTTGTCCATCAGCGCCCGGCCAATCCCCTGCCGCTGCGCGCGCGGGTCCACGCCGATGGTCAGCACCTCGAACTCGGGCGCGCCTTTGGGCCCCAGCTTGGCGATGCCCGCGTACCCCACCAGGCCCGCAGGCCCAGCCGACGCAGCATCGGCAGCATCGGCTGCGTCGGTGTAGGCGCCGAAGTAAAAGGTGTACGTCTGGGCGAAGGAGCCTAAAAATACTTCCTGCGTCCACGGGGTCTCCCCCGGGAATAGGACGCGCTCGAGCTCCGCGCAGCGGGCGGCATCGGCGGGCTCTAGCTCGCGCAGCCTCACGGCTGCGGCTTCCGCGACAGCGCCGGGGAGACAGGCTTGAGCGCGGGCGGCACGGCGTCCGGCCGGCGCAGGTAGAGCGGCACCAAGGGGCCAGGCTGCGAATCCAGGTCCGCCACGGCGACGAGCCCACGGGCCCGCGGGCTGGCCTCCTGCCGCGGGCAGGCCGCCAGGGATTCCGGCAGCCGGCCCGCCAGGGACTCAGGGATGGCGACGTTAAGGGCCCCTGCCTGCGGGTCCGCGAGGGTCTCCGGCTTGGCCACCTCGGGGCCGGCCACGCGCCGGCCGGACTCGTAGGCGGCCCAGTAGACCTCCTTGCGGCGGGCATCGGTAGCCACTAGCCAGCGGCCCATTCGCCCATTAGCAATCGCGTCGTGCGTGCACACGCCGTGGACGGGAATGTCCAGCGCCACGCCGAGCGCCTGGGCGGTGGCCATCCCTACCCGCAGGCCGGTAAACGGCCCCGGGCCGGACCCGACCACGATGGCATCTAAATCTGCATAGGTCTTGCCTGCTTCTGCCAGCAGCTCCTCGATGGTGGGGATGAGCTGCTCATTGTGGGCGCGGGTGCCCGAAATCACGCGGTCAATAACGGCTTCTGGGTGGCCTTCAGGGGTGGTCTCCACCAGGCCGGTGACGAGATCCGCGGTGGCGGTGTCAATAGCCAGGACGAGCATTAGGCCGCCAGGGTCCAGACGCCCTCGGCGTCCTGAATGAGCGGGAGCAGCTGGTAGGCGTTAAAACCGCCGATGGGCTGGGTGCACAGATCCACCTTGCCACGGCCGAACTTCTCCGCGTGGCCCTCACCGGCGCCGTTGACTACCACGAGGTAGTTCTCATCCTCGCCCACCTCGGTGGGCAGGCCAATCTCGTCGGCGCTATTGGAAAGCTGGGCGGCGATCTCCTCGCCCTTGATGCCCGGGCAGGCGATGTAGGCGCTCTGCCAGTCCTCGCCGTAGACATCCGCCGGCGACAGCGCCGTGGCGGTGATGCCCTGCTTGTTGAGGCTATCGAGCACGTGCGTCATGGAGTTTTGCACCTGAACCGGGCCGCGGTTGCTGGCCAGGAAAATCATGGCGATGACGATGACGGCGAAACCGCCGATGACCACGGTGGAGATGAATTGGCCGACTTTGTTCACGGGAATGCTCCTTTAAGCAACAGGGTGTGTTTAGGGTGCGCGGGACTGTCATGGAAAATCTCACGGGGTATGACCCGGCTTATGGTACTCGACTGCCCCGACACTGCCCAGATCTGGGGCGGGCGCCGGCTAGTTACCGGACACCCACCGCCAGCTAATGACGCGGGTGTCATCGGCGGCCGAGCGGTCGATGTCGATGAGGAGATATTCCTCGGACAAAGCCTCCATCAGCCCCTCGCCCCACTCGGCGATGACGACGGCGCGGTCGAGCTCGGTGTCCAAGTCCAGGGCGTCGAGCTCGCCCAACGGGTCCTCGCCGGAGTCCAGCAGGCGGTAGGCGTCCACGTGGACTAGCGCCGGGCCGCCCACCTGCGAGCGATGCGCGCGCGCGATGACAAACGTCGGCGAGGTCACCCGCCCCTTGACTCCCATGCCGTGGGCTACCCCCTGGGTAAAGGTGGTCTTGCCCGCGCCCAGCGGCCCGTTGAGGATCACCAGGTCGCCGGCCTTAAGGCTGCGGCCTAGCTCCTCCCCCAGCGCTTGCGCGTCCTGCGCCGTGGGCACCTCCCGCCGGCCCGTGGCTGGAAATTTAGCGTCCAAGGCTGGCACCTCCTTCAAAGTGTCGTTCGGTGCGCCCCTTAGGCGCGCACGCAATCTCATAGTTGATGGTCCCCGCTGCTACGGCCAGCTCCGTGGCGGTCATGCCGCCCTCGCCGAATAGGACGGCCTCATCGCCGGCGGCGACCCCGTACTCGTTGTCCCCTAGGTCCACCACGATCTGATCCATACACACCCGGCCGACCTGCGGGTATAGCTTGCCGCCGATGCCCACCTGGAGTTTGCCCTGGAGGCTGCGCGGCAGCCCGTCGGCGTAACCCGCCGGCACGTTGGCTAGCATCCCGTCCCGCGGGGCACGCCAGGTCATGCCGTAGCAGGTCCCCTCACCTTTGGCGATGGGCTTGACGGCGGCGATGGTAGCAGCCCAGGTCATCGCCGGTTTTAGCCCATGGTCCTGGCCGGCGATGGGCTCGAGCCCGTAGAGGCCCAGGCCGACGCGGACCTGCTGGTATCGCAGGTCGGGGCGGGTAAAAGCCCCTGCGGTGTTGGCCAGGTGGTTGATGGGGCAGTCGAGACCTGCGGCGCGGGCGGCATCGTAAGCCTTAGCAAAGACCGCGGCCTGCTGGTCCGTCATCGGATCTTGTGGATCGTCGGCGCAGGCCAAGTGGCTCATCAGCCCGAGCACCTCGATGTGCGGGGCCGCGCGCAGCAGCTCAAAGGCCTCGGCCCACTCGGCCTCATCGAGGCCCGCGCGGTGCATGCCGGTCTCGATGGTGAGGTAGACGCGCGCGGGTACCTCCGCGTTGACGAGGACGCGGGCATGGCGCAGCGTGGGCACCGATAGATCGATGCCGGCGGACAGGGGCTCGGCCACATCCTGCGAGGGGTCCCAGATCCAGGCCAGGATGGGCTTGTCGATGCCCGCGGCGCGCAAGGCGAGCGCCTCCGGGACCGTCGCCACGCCGAAGGCATCCGCCCCGGAATCCTCCATGACCCGAGCGCACTCACAGGCGCCGTGGTTGTAGGCATCCGCCTTGACCACGCACATGAGGTTGACGTCGGGGCCCACCAGGTCCTTGATGGTCCGGGTATTATGCGCGATGGCGTCCAGGTCGATTCTTGTCCTCAGCATGGGAACCATTGTGCCACCGCCGGTTAACGGGCCGTTCTATGCCGTGCTATTACGGGCTACTCGACGGTGACCGACTTGGCCAGGTTACGCGGCTGGTCGATGTCGTAGCCCTTGGCGCCGGCGACCGCGCAGGCGAAAATCTGCAGCGGGATAGTGGCCAGCAGCGGCTGGAGCAACGTCGGAGACTGCGGGATGCGGATGACGTGGTTGGCGTACTCGCCCACGGCCTCGTCACCTTCCTCGGCGATCACGATGGTGATGGCGCCACGGGCGCGAATCTCCTGGATATTGGACACGACCTTGGCATGCAGGGAGTCGCGCCCACGCGGGGACGGCACGATAACGAAGACCGGCTGTCCCTCCTCCACCAGGGCAATCGGGCCGTGCTTGAGCTCGCCGGCGGCAAAACCCTCGGCGTGCAGGTAAGCGATCTCCTTGAGCTTGAGCGCGCCCTCGAGCGCGACCGGGAAGCCCACGTGGCGGCCCAGGAAGAGCACGGAAGAGACGTCCTTGAGGTTGGCGCCGAGCTCCTTGACCTGGTCCTCGTTATCGATAACCCGCTGGACCTTCTCCGGCATGGCCTTGAGATCATCGAGGATGGAGTTGACCTCGTCGGCGTACATGTTGCCGCGCAGCTGCGCTAAGTACAGGCCCAAAAGGTAGGCCGCAGTGATCTGCGCCAGGAAGGCCTTGGTGGAGGCCACCGAGATCTCCGGGCCGGCGTGGGTGTACAGGTTGGCGTCGGCCTCGCGCGGAATAGACGAGCCCTGCGTGTTGCAGATGGCAATGACCTTCGCGCCCTGCTCACGGGCGTGGCGGATGGCCATGATGGTGTCCATGGTCTCGCCCGACTGCGACAGCGCAACCACCAGGGTCTTTTCGTTGACGATCGGGTCACGGTAGCGGAACTCGTGGGCCAGCTCCACCTCGGTGGGGATGCGGCACCAGTGCTCGATGGCGTAGCGGGCCACCTGGCCGGCATAGGAGGCGGTACCGCAGGCCACGACGATGATCTTGTCGATGGAGCGCAGCACGGACTCGTCGATCTTGAGCTCGTCCAAGGTCAACTTGCCATTGTCATCCACGCGGCCGTAGAGGGTATCGCGCACCGCAGCCGGCTGATCGTGGATTTCCTTTTCCATGAAGGAGTCAAAACCGTCTTTCTGGGCGGCGGCGGCATCCCACTCGATGTGGAAGGGCTTGCCCTCGGCCGGGTTGCCTTCGTAGTCGGTGATGGCGACATCGTCAGCGGTGATGGTCACAACCTGGTCGTTGTCCATCTCCACGGCTTCCTTGGTGTAGTCGATGAAGCCGGAGACGTCGGAGCCTAGGAAGTTCTCCCCCTCGCCCAGGCCAATGACCAACGGCGAGTCACGGCGGGCGGCGACGATGCGGTCCGGCTGCTCGGCGTGGATGGCCAGCAGGGTAAACGCACCCTCGAGGCGCTGGCAGGTCAGCTGCATGGCGCGAGTGAGATCGCCGGCGGCCTCGGTACGGAAGACATCGCCAAGCACGGTGGCCGCGACCTCGGTGTCGGTCTCGGAGATGAACTCGTAGCCCTTGCCTCGCATCTGGCTGCGCAGCTCGGAGAAGTTCTCGATGATGCCGTTGTGCACCACGGCCAGCTTGCCGCCGTCGACGACGTGCGGGTGGGCGTTTTGGTCAGTGGGCCCGCCGTGGGTGGCCCACCGGGTATGCCCGATGCCCAGCACGGAGTTGGGCAGGGGGCGCGCGGTGATCTCGGCGTCCAGGGCGGCGACCTTGCCGGCCTTCTTGCGCCATTCGATGCCGCCGTTGGCGTAGACCGCTACCCCAGCGGAGTCATAGCCGCGGTATTCCAAACGGCGTAGTCCTTCAAGCACCACATCGAGGGCGAAGTACTTCCGGTCCTCGGCTTCATGGCCGACGTATCCAACGATTCCACACATGTCGAAAACTCTACAGGATTCACGCGTTAAGGATGAATTAAGAAAGTGGCTGCGCCACGCCGCCGCATCCACGGCCGCAGCCTATTTGGCGACAGGTCTTAGGCCGGTCCTGGAATGGCTCTGGGGCGGGCCGGAGGCCGACCGGGGGACGACTCTGTGCGCGCTGCGGACGGGCTGCGAACGGGCCTGCGGGCAGGTTTGCGGCGGCCGCGCGGTGGGCATGTGCCCGCCGGCACCTGCGTTCCACTATTCTGGAGGGCGTGTCTGCGAATTTGAAGAAGCATCTGGCAACCCTGTCCAAGCGCGGCCCGCACCGCGTCCTCGTTGGCGATCTGTCCTACGCCGGCCTCGAGGGCAAGATTTATGCCCCCGCGGAGGGCAATGGCGTGCCCGCCATCGCCTTCGGCCACGACTGGCTTAAAAAGGTCAAGGATTATCACGCTACGCTGCGCCACCTGGCCAGCTGGGGCATCGTGGTCGCCGCCCCGGAAACCGAGACCGGGCTGGTCCCGGACCACCGCAACTTCGCCGCCGACTTGGAGTCCGCACTCCAGATTGCCGCCGGCGTGAAGCTGGGCCAAGGCAATGTGACCGTCTCCCCGGGCAAGCTAGGCCTGGTCGGCCACGGCATGGGTGGCGGCGCCGCCGTGCTGGCAGCGCTCAATAATGAAAAGGTCCGCACCGTGGCGGCCATCTACCCCGCCAAGGTTTCCCCCTCCGCGGACATCGCCGCACGCTCCCTCGACATCCCGGGCCTGGTTCTAGGCTCGGAGAAGGACGATATCTTCAACGCCGGCAACCCCGCCAAACTGGCCTATAACTGGGGCGGCGACGTGGCCTACCGCGAGCTAGCCAAGGGCACGCAGTCCGGCTTTAGCGAAGACCGCTTCAAAAAGTTCGCCCTAGGCGCCGGCGCCTTCGAGATCGGCGCCACCGAGACCGCCCGCGCCCTGGTCACCGGCTACCTCCTGGCCACCCTGGACAACAACAAGAAATACTCCGACTTCCTAGAAGCAGACGCCTCCGGCCCCGGCGTGAGCTCCCTGACTGGCGAGGAGCTGGCGGACAAGGCCGGCATTAGCCGCGACGACAAGTAGCACACGACAAGTAAGCCTTCGCCTGCTGTTGCGGCCTCAATCGCGGCGCAGAACTGATTTAACCTGCCCCGGCGCCTGCGGATGCGCCGGGGCTGAGTTATGCCCGTCATGCCTGCCAAACCCGTCATACCCGCGCCCGCCCGAACTCGACGGGACCTGCGGGCTACCAGCCCCCGCGGAACCGGTAGCACCCGGGCCCTGCTGGCGCACTTGGCGGTGGGCCTCGCGCGCGCCTTTTTCTAGATCTTCTTGCGCTTTGGCCAGGCTCTTTTCAAAGTCCAGCATGCGCTGTGCCGTGCGGGCGCGGAAACCCCGCGCGAATTCTTCAAAGTCCATTACCACTGCCCTGCCTTTCGTGCCCTAATCGATGCCGAGGATCCGCTACTGGATCCGCCACTAGATCCGCCCGCGTGCGCCTCCGCCGGGGCCGGTGCTGGTGCTGGTGCAGGTGCAGGTGGCGCAGCAGACTCTGGCGCTGGCGCCGGCGGCGGGGTGGCTGCCGGCTGCATGGCCAGCTTCTTCGGTGGCGGGGCAGGCTCTTCTACCTGGGATAGCTCCGGCGGCGGGTCCATAACCTGCTGTGGCGGCGGCACAGGTTCAGGCGCCGGGGCCGGCTCCGGGTCTGGTGCCGGTGGGGCGGGCGGCTCCGGTGGGGCGGGCGGCTCGGGCAGGTGCTCGGCAAGGCACTCGACGGCGGCCGCGGCCAGCAGCCCCAGGCCCACGACGGCCACGCCCACTCCGAGGGCGCCGAGGATGCCGCTGCAGCCTTCCTCCACGGTTCCCCGCGGGCAGACCTCACCGGGCACGGGCGCAGGCTCTGGGCCCGGCTCTGGCGCAGGCTCTGGGCTCGGCTCTGGCGCAGGCTCCGGCGGGGTCTGCGCGCTGCCGCACTCGCACTGGACGTGCGACTGGCCGCAGCAGGCACCTCCAGGCTCCTCCACCCCGGCCGGGGTGGTAGGCACCGTAGGCTTGCTGGGCTTGGGATCAGGCGCGCACTCTGATGCCGGAGGGGACGGCGGTGCCGGAGGATTCGGCGGTGCCGGAGGATTCGGCGGTGCCTGCGTGCTTGGTGTAGTCGGGCCAGGTTGGGGCTTGGCCGGGGCCGGATCAGGGCACTCAGCGGCGGCCGGGCGGGTGCTGCTGGTAGAACTGCCCGCCGCACCACCGGTTGGTTTGGCCTGCTCGCTCGGCGCCGGCTCCGGGCAGGGCGCCGGGCTTGCGGCCGGGGTAGTGCCGGTAGTGCCGGTACTGGAGCCGCCGCCTGGCGCGCCGGCTGGGCTGGTCTCGCACTTGTCGATGGTCGGGGCGGGCTCGGCTTGTGGCGCAGCACAGGTGTTCTCGCAGCACTTCTCCAAGGCCTCGTAGCAGCGCTCGATGGTCTCATCCCGGTCGCGGCAGGTCGCGGCCACGCACGAGTTGGTGTCCTCGATGAGGCCATCGCCAATGCGCGCGACGATGGGGCGCAGCAAATCGGCGCTAAGTCCCCGGCGCAGCATCACCGCGCACAACATGTCCAGCAGCCGCATGGTGGTGCTTAGCAGCTCCGTCAAGGCATCGTTGGACACGTAGACGGTGTCATCGATGGCCTCGGCGCAGCGGTTGGCGTCTTCCACCAGCTCCTCGCGGGCATCGGCC
This sequence comes from Clostridia bacterium, assembly GCA_963623015.1. GTDB lineage: Bacteria > Actinomycetota > Actinomycetes > Mycobacteriales > Mycobacteriaceae > Corynebacterium. Next base: position 35,789 of record CAVFKS010000003.1, on the reverse strand, counting down.
TCCTCGTCGTGGCCATCCTGGAAGCCGCGCAGGAACTCCACCAAGGCGCCGCCGCCCAGGGCGATGGCAATGTCCTCGAGAAAATCCAGAAATCCGTCGCTTTTGTCCTTCTTGCGGTGCTTGCCCGCCGCCCGGCCGGCAGCCAGGCGCAGGGAGCCGGTGTCGATGCCGTCCGTGGTGCCGACCATCTCCCCCAACAGGGACATCGGCAGCGAAGGGCCTGCATAAGCCCCGGCGGAGGCGGCCTGGAAGCGGGCGATCGACTGCGTGTAATCATTGAGCACGCCATTGAGTGCCACCGTCATAGTTCCTCCCCCACTGCGTCCACCGCGGCGGCCGAGCCGACATCGGTGCGCTCCACCTGGGCGAACTGCTCCACAGCCGCCACGGCCGTGGCCGACAGCGCGGCTAGACGGTGCGTGCCGCGCTCATGAACGCGCGCGAAGGCAGCCTGCAGGCGGGCACCGTGACCGGCGAAACCGCTGCCGGCCGCCGCGACTGGAAAGTCCGGAACCTCCGCGGCATGGGCGTCCTGGCGGCCCAAGGCCTCCTGCTCGACTGAGCGCATGCGCGCGCTGGCCGCGGCCACGTCTAGGTAAATATCGGGCATGCTTTCTCTCCTTCGGGAAAGACGAATGGTAAATCCACATCCTCATTGGACTGCCCTTTGCCACAGAAGGTTCCCTGCCGCGGATGAGAGACACCCCGGGATCGCTAAAGCCGCACCGCGCGCCCGGGTGGGCGACGGCGCGGCTGGTGCCTACTGTCTGCGCGCGTTTAGACCGCGGCGACGATGCCGGCGAGGCGGCCGGCGACCTTGCGGGCCTGCTCTTCCTCCTTAGCCTCGACCATGACGCGGAAGAGCTCCTCGGTGCCGGAGGGCCGCAGGAGCACGCGCCCGGTGCCGGCGAGTTCCTCCTCGGCCTCGGCGATGGCCTGCTTGACGCCGGCATCCGACATGATGGAGGCCTTATTGGACACGGGCACGTTGATGAGCACCTGCGGCAGCACCGTCATGACGGAGGCCAGCTCCGCCAGGGACTTGCCGGTCTTGGCCATGCGGGCCATGATCAGCAGGCCGGTAAGCGTGCCGTCGCCCGTCGTGGCATCGTCAGGCAAGACGATGTGGCCGGACTGCTCGCCGCCGAGCGAATAATCGCCCTTGGCCAGCTCCTCGAGCACGTAGCGGTCGCCCACGTTGGCCTCGATGACCTTGATGCCCTGCTCTTCCATCGCCAGCTTTAGGCCCAGGTTGGACATGACCGTGGCCACGAGGGTGCTATAGCGCAGGTCGCTGTCTTCCTTCATGCCAACTGCCAACAGCGCCATGATCTGGTCGCCGTCGATGACGTTGCCCTCGGCGTCGACTGCCAGGCAGCGGTCGGCATCGCCATCGTGGGCCAGGCCTAGGTCCGCGCCGTGCTCGATGACGGCCTGCTGGGCCTGCTCGATGTGGGTGGACCCGCAGTTGTCATTGATGTTGAAGGCGTTGGGCTGGTTGTGGATGGCGATGACCTCCGCCCCGGCGGCCTCATAGGCCTTGGGCGCTACTTTCGATGCCGCTCCGTTGGCGGTGTCCACGACCACCTTGATGCCAGACAGATCTGTGGACACGGCCTCCTTGAGGTGGGCCAGGTAGCGGCCGCGGGCGTCCGGGGCCTCGGAGATGACGCGCCCGATCTTGGTGGCCGTGGGGCCGGTCTCGCTCAGGTTGGCCATAGCGGCCTCGATCTGATCCTCGACGGAATCGGGCAGCTTCTTGCCGCCGGCCGAGAAGAACTTGATGCCGTTGTCCGGCATCGGGTTGTGGGAGGCGGAAATCATCACGCCGAAATCCGCCCCATAGTCATCGGTAAGAAAAGCCACGGCCGGGGTGGGCAGCACGCCCACGCGCAGCACGTCTACCCCGCGAGACGACAGGCCGGCGGCGATCGCGGCATCGAGCATCTCGCCCGAGACGCGCGGGTCACGCCCGATGATGGCCAGCGGGCGGCGCTCGAAGGATTCCCGGCCGGCGGTAAACACTTCAGCGGCCGCCTGCCCCAGCTTCAGCGCCAGGATGGGGGTGAGCAATTCGTTCGCCAGGCCGCGAACGCCATCGGTTCCAAAAAGTCGAGTCATAACTTCAATTATGCACACCCGCCCTAGCGCACGTTCGGCCAGCCAACGCTAACCGCACCGGGGCGGGATAAAACGGCGAACGCCGCCGGCCCCCAAGTGGGAGGCGCAGCGGCGAAACGCGGGCGTTGCGAAAAGATTAACGCTTGGAGTACTGCGGGGCACGACGTGCCTTGTGCAGACCAGCCTTCTTACGCTCCACGGCACGGGCGTCACGGGTGAGCAGGCCGGCCTTCTTCAGGACCGGGCGATCAGCCGGGTTGTAGACGTTGAGTGCGCGGGCGATAGCCAGGCGCAGCGCGCCGGACTGGCCGGTCGGGCCGCCGCCCTTGACGGTGACCTTGAGGTCGAACTGGCCCTCACGCTCGAGGAGCGTGAACGGCAGTAGGATGTCCTGCTGGTGCAGCTTGTTCGGGAAGTACTCCTCGAAAGCGCGGCCGTTGACGGTGATCTCACCGGAGCCGGCGACCATGCGCACACGGGCGATGGCGCGCTTACGGCGACCGACGGTCTGGATCGGGCCTTCGTGGATGGCCGGTGCGGCGGGGGCCTCGGCCTCAGCCTCACCGTTGGCGCCAGCGAGGGCGTCACCGATGGTGTTGGTGAACTCTTCGGTAGCGGCGGTTGCTGCGGCGATGTCGGCAGCGTCGGCTACGTTGTTGTCGATGTTCTGCTCAGACATTACTGTGCCACCTGCTTAAACTCGAAGGTCTCCGGCTTCTGGCCGGCGTACGGGTGCTCTTCGCCAACGAAGACGTGCAGCTTCTTGATGGAAGCGTCAGACAGCTTGTTGTGCGGCATCATGCCCTTGATGGCCTCCTCGATCACGCGGACCGGGTTGGCGTCCAGGGACTGACCCAGGGTCATGGACTTCAGGCCACCCGGGTAACCGGAGTGGCGGTAGCGCATTTCACGCTCACGCTTGTTGGAGGAAACGTGAATCTTATCGGCGTTGAGGATGATGACGTGGTCACCACAGTCAACGTTCGGTGCGTACTGCGGCTTGTGCTTGCCACGCAGCATGTCTGCCACGGTGGAAGCAAGCTTGCCCAGCACCACATCGGTAGCGTCGATGACGTACCACTTACGGGTAATGTCACCGCTCTTCGGGTGGAAAGTAGACAAGATGACTCCTTAAAGTCTTCTATGAGGCTGCCGGCCAATGCTGCACATGCTCATACGCTGGGGATACGGCGGCCGGTGGAGACCCGCCCCCTGCGCGCCCCGAATGGAGCGAACACACAGGCTGTCAATCTTATCGGCTCCACTCCCCGAAAACCAAACCACGAACCTGCAGCGCAACCCCAACGCATAACGCAGCGCCCACGCTCCTTCCCTCGCGGGCACTCTGGCCGCGATTGAGATGCGTAGGCGCTGCGCTTTATGAACCGTGTACAAGGCTACAGCCTAATAAAGTGATGTCTTTTGATTGGCCTCGAGCTTTATTTAAGCCGGCCGGCAAACTTCGTCCCCCTGTTTTCTCCCCACGCCGCGCAAGCTTGTGGCGACGTGACTGCCTAGCCGGTGAAACGCTCGAGTGTTTCCCCCTTCCCCCCATTTATAACTGCGGCCGTTGAGCAGGCCACGTGGTTTTAGCCGCGCTGGGCGATGCCCCGCCGGTCTATCCCCAGCTGGCGGCGGCGCGGCGGTTGACGTCGGCCATGCGGTCGTTGCCATCGCCCACGGTGGAGGCGATGGTGGCCAGCACGGTGTTGAGCTCTTCCGAGGCGCGGTCCCACTTGGCCTGGGCCTCGGCGTAGGCGGCGGCGGAGTCGCCCTCCCAGGTGGCGGTCATGGGAGCGATGACGGACTTGAGGTCCCCGAGCAGGCCGTTGATGCGGGCCGAGGTGGAGTTGATGTCCTGGGCGGCGGTAGAAATGGCGCCGAACTCGTACTTGATGGCAGACATGGCGGTCTTTTCCCTTCTTCTGTGATGCGTGAGGTTGCGTGCTGTGGGGCCGGTGGCCCAATTAAAAAAAGATCTTCTGTGCGTGCAGCGGACAAGTAGTGCGGTGGCCCTAGAGTGCCAGGCCCGCCCCGCCGACGGCGCTGAACGCCTGGGCGTTTTCAGCCTCGACGTTGTCGAAGTTGCGGGCGTTGGAGCGGATGTTATCCGCAATCGCAGTCAGGGCCTCGCGCAGGTCCTGGGCGGCGGTGTTGTAGCGCTGCATCAGGCCGTCGAAGGAGACCTGCGCCTGGCCGGCCCAGCTGCCGCGGACGGAGTCCACCACGGACTGCAGGCGGGTGAGCTCGCATTGAACCTCACCGTTGGTGCTATCTACGCGGCCGGCAGTGGCCACCATTACTTCCGCTTCGGTCTTAAAGAGCTGAGACATCTTTGGTCCTTTCTCATGTCTCCCCGGGGCTGCCGCGAGCGGCCCCCAAGGGTTGTGCAAAGTGTGGGTCAAACAATGTGAGTCAAACGCCGTTGTTGTGCGTTCTCGGAAGTATTCGACTGCGTGCCCATCCGAAAGGTTCCCACCCCGATTTAATCTTCTTAGGGTCTGCCTTCTAGGCCCCGGGCGCGGCTTTAAAGCGCAGGGACTCCTCCGCCATCCGGCAGGCGGCCTTGTGGGCGACGGTGGGCTCACCGCGCGAGTGGCAGCCCAAAGATAGCTGGTGGCCGGCCTCCACCCAGGTCGACCAGGCCACCCGGGAGCCATCGCCAGGATCTTCCAGGTAGCGCAGGCGCCCGCCTTCCTCGGTGGGCTGGGAAAGCAGCGGATCTTCCTCGACGTGGCGGCGCACCTCCTCCAGCAGGGCCTCGGCCGGCACCGAATAGAGAGGATCGGCGGTCAGCAGCACCCGCAAGTCCGGGTCGGCGCCGGTGGCCGTGACCAGACCGTCTTCTTCTACCCAGCGGAATCCGGGCGGCAGGTCGAGCTCCATCCCGAGCGCCTCCACGCGTTGCGGGTTGTGCTCGGGTACCGGCGCACTGCCCGAAGTGCTGGGAAGGGTGGCCCCCTGCACCCCGGAGGCCTGCGGTGTGGCCGAGGCGGCGGCCGCCGGGCGCGCCGGCACCGGCTCCGGTTTGATCACCGTCCACAGCCCCAGGGCGAACACAGCCACAACCGCCACGGCCCCGGTGAGCAGGTAAGGGTTTAAGCTCAGCCCCGCCAGCCACCCGGCAGACCCCTGTCCCCCGCGCCGCCTTATACCCCGGGATTTATCCCGCGCGGGGGCAACCGCGGCGAAGCTATCGGTATCTGCCGGCGGTGCAGATGCGGCATCGTCAGGCTCAGCCGGGGCGGAAGCAGGCCGTGCCGGCGCAGACCGCTGACCTGGTTCCGGGCGGCCGGGGGTGCGCACCTCGATGACGCCTTCCATGCGCAGGTGCCGCACGATAATAGCCACGGCCTCCTCGCTAATGTCGGAGCCCGTGGAATCTGCCACCACCGCAACCTCCAGCTGGGGCCAGGCCGGCCCCGCGGACTTTAACGCCTGGTCAATAACGCCGGCTAGCGCCCAGCCCTCGACCACCCCGCTGCCGGGCAGGTCATAGCGGAAGATGGACTCCGGCCCCTCGAAGATGGTGGCCGTATCCAGCACCGTGATTGTCAACGTGTCCATGATTTTCCTCCCCGCGCCCTACGCGTCTTCTGCATCCTGCATCTCCCCCGGCCCGGCCACCGCCAGCTGGATGAGCCCCTGGTCCTCGCCGCGCAGCACCAGGCGCCCGCGGCCAGCCGGCTGCGGGGTGGGTTTAACCCCGAAGATGGCTCCCTCGTCCTTGTCCGCGTCCAGCACCACCGCGGCCGGCTGCTGGTCTTTGAGCGCCGCGATGAAGCCACCGAACATCGCCCGGCCGATGCCGCCGGCCTTGCGCGCGACCACGACGTGCAGGCCGATGTCCCCGGCGTGCGGGAGCAGCTCCAGCAGCGGGTGCAGCACCGGCTCCGGCACTAGCTCCACATCGTCGATGACCAGGTAGATATCCGGGCCCGACCACCAGCTGCGCGCGGCCAGCTGCGCCGCGGTGACCTCCGGGCCGGGCAGCCTTTCTTTGAGCGTGCGCGCCGCCGCCCGCAGGGCCTCTTCGGCCGCCGTGGTCGACGCGGCATAGGCGGCGACCATCTCCGCCGGCAGCTCGCCTAAGTGCGCCCGGCGCAGATCGACTACCACCAGGCGAGCCTCCTCCCGCGGCAGCTGCGCCACCTGCCCGGCCACCAGCGATAGGAGGTTCGACTTGCCCGACCCGGAAGAGCCCACGCACACCAGGTGCGCGTGCCGCGCCGGGTCCCAGGCCAGCTGGGAAAGCCTCGGCCCGCCGATGCCCAGGGCCTGCGACCCGCCGGACTGGTCAAGGTCCGTGTGCTCCACCCGGGGCGGGAGCACCCGCAGCCGGGGCGCGGGCTCAGCTCCTGCCCACAGGCTTCCGATGTGCGCGATGTCCTGCGGGGCGGTCCGCGCCACCAGCATGAACTCGCCGCTGCTGGTAATCCCGCGGCCCGGCGCGGCCGGCAGCTTCTGCTGGGCTTTGCGGTCGATGAGCGACTCTAAGGCCTCGCCGAGGCGCAGCTCCACGCGGTGGCCGATGAGATCGCGGATGCCCGGGCGCATCGCCGTCCAGCGCGGGGTGGAGACCACCAGGTGCACCCGGGCGGAGGGGCCATCGGCGGCCAGGTGGGTGATGCGCTCGGCTAAGTCCTCGAACTCGGCGCCGGCGACCCCGATATGGTGCCAGCCGTCGAGGATCAGGAAGGTGTGCCCCTCCGGCTCCTGGCCGCCGGCGTCCTCGATGATCTGCTCGAGCTCGTCGATGACGCGGCGGACCGTGTCCGGGTTATCGCGCCCGGCCACCCCGGCCACGTGCGGCAGGCGCGCCAGCAGGTTAAGCCGCCCGCCGCCCAAGTCGATGACGTAGAAGCGCACCTGCTGCGGGCTGTGGTGCACAGCCAAGGCGCCAACCAGGCTGGCCAGCGCCCCGGACTTGCCCGACTGCGGGCCGCCGGCCACGGCCACGTGACCGCCCGCAGACCCCAGGTCCAGGATCAAAGGATCCTGGCGCTGTTGGTAGGGGCGGTCGATGAGCCCCACCGCCGCCTTAAGCGGGCCCGGGTTGTCCTGGGCCACCGCCGAAAGCTCGACTGCGGCCGGCAGGGGCGGCAGCCAGATCTGGTGTGCGGACTCACCCCGCGCGGCGGCCTCGCGGGCGGCTAAGTCGACGACGGCATCGAAAAGCGTGGTGGACTCATCCACCACGGTCTCTTCTTCCACCACGGCCTCGTCCGGCTCCCAGCCGCGGAAGAGGTCCACCACCCGCCCGGCGCGCGCCGGCCCGGCGCTAATCCGGCGGGTCAACGGGCCGGAGACGTAGCTGGCCTGGAGCCGCACCAGCTCGTCGCTACTGGTCTTGAGGTAGCCCGCGCCCGGCTTCGATGGCAGGCTATAGGCATCCGCCACGCCCAGCACCTGGCGGGACTCGGCGGCCGAGAAGGTCTTGAGGCCGAAGCGATAGGACAGGTGCGAGTCCAGCCCGCGCAGGCGGCCCTCCTCGAGGCGCTGCGAGGCCAGCAGGAGATGCACGTGCAGCGAGCGGCCCAGCCGGCCCACCGCGACGAAGAGCTCCGCGAAGTCGGGGTGCTGGCCGAGCAACTCGGAGAACTCGTCGACCACGATGACCAGCGCCGGCATCGGCGGGTGTGCCCCGCTGGCCGCGGCGAGGTTGTAGTCGGTGACGTTGGCGAAGTTGCCCGCGCGCCGCAGGACCTCCTGGCGGCGGTTGAGCTCGCCGGAGAGGGCATCGTACATCCGCTCCACCAGCGGGGCCTCGTCCTCCAGGTTGGTAATTACCGCCGAGGTATGCGGCAGTGTCTCGCAGCCAAGGAAGGTCGCCCCGCCCTTGAAGTCGACGAGGACCAGGTTGAGCTCGCTCGGGGAGTGCGTGGCCGCCAGCGAGGTCACCAAGCTCCGCAGCATTTCGGATTTCCCGGACCCCGTTGCACCTACGCACAGCCCGTGCGGGCCCACCCCGCCGTGGGCCGATTCCTTGATGTCGAGATGAACCGCCAGCCCGTCGCTGTCCACGCCCACCGGCACGTTCAGCCGCGCAGCCCCCGCGCGCCCCGGCCAGAGGTTCGCTGCCAGGTCGTCGAGATCCCGGCAGCCCAACAGCCCCAGCAGGTCCCCGCCCGCGGTGCGCGTGGCCACCGTCCCGGCCGGCCTGCGGCACGGCGCTAGCCTGCGCGCCAGGTTTAGTGCCTGCGCCGCGTTGAGCCCGTCGGGTGCGCCCAAAGGCTCGTCCCCGGACTGCGTCATCACGCGCAGGCCGCCAGGTTCTGCCAGCAGAAACAGCCCCTCCTGCTCGGCGCGCACGCCCAGGGCCGTGGTGCGCAAGGCTGCGACGTCGATGATCGTGGTCAGGCCCGGGTCCTCGAAGAAGTCCTCCAGCCCCGTGGTCACCACGGAATCCACCAGGAGGATGTGGAAGCGGGCCGCGCGCGGGTCCTTGGTGTGCGGCAGCCACTTGACCCAGTCCCAGCCCTCCCCAAGCACCGAAATTCCGAGGGTCTCCGGCCCGTGCGCCACTACCAGCTGCGCCACCAGCGCCCGGGCCAGGTCGCGCGCGCCCGGCCCGCTAAGCCCGATGAAGCGAAAGGCCTGCAGCTGGATCACCACGGGCATCTCCGGCAGCTGCCCCACCGCGTGCACGGTCTGGCGCAGGCTCACCGCGCACACCGGGTCCAGGTCCTCCGGCGCGGGCGACTCCGGCACCTCGATGGGCGTGCAGAGAGCCACCGGCCCCGTGCCCACGCGCACCTCTAGGGCATCCGGGTCACCGGCGGCACGCTCCCATAGCCTCCGCGACGGCACCAGCGCGGCCAGGTGCCCGGGGTGCGGGTGCCGGTGCAGTGCGTTGGCCCGCTGGGCCGCGCCCTGGTCCCGGGCGGCCTCGCGCACCACTTTGAGGTGCCGCAGGTACGTCCGCCGGGTCTCATCCGGGTCCTGGCCCGCCTGCCCCGGGTTAAACATCATGGCCACGCTGGCCAGCATGAGCAGCGGGAACATCAGCATCATCGGGTTGAGCTGGCGCTCTCCCCCGCCGAGCACCATCAGCGCCACCATGCCCAGGACCGCCACCACCATGACGATGGGCAGCGCCAGCCGCACCAGCGAGATGGGCTTGGGCTTGGCCGCATCCGGCACCGGGTCCGCGGCCAGCTTGCCCGTAGGCAGCGGCGGCGCCGGATCGCGGGTGGCCATGGTTACTGGTTCGACGCTTATTGCCGGCATGTATCCTCCCCCAAAAGTCGTACCCGCAGCCGCCGCGCCCCCAGCCCCCTGCTGGCAGGCACCCCCGACGCCTGCGACAAACATGCGACCTTTAGTAAGCCACACAACCGCAACCACGGCAAGGGCTAGGCGCAAATCTCCTGTTCAGCCCGGATGCGTTAGCTTGACGATGCCCCCTCGCCCCAGCTTCGTCCCGCGCAGCCACAGCACGGCGACGGGCTGATCCACGGTCAAGGCAGGTTCATGTTTTTACTCAATGCTCAAGCCCCCAAAGGCATCGAAAAGAAATCCAGAGTTCCAAGCACGGTGGCCGCAGCGTAGAGCGCCGTCTCGCCCTGGTAGGTCTCACGGACCACGCCTGCGGTAGACAGCCGCCCATCGATGGGCCACAATATGTGGCATTGGGCAAGGGGGACGCCCAATGTCGCCACATAATCGGGGGTTTATTCGTGACATTATCCACGCAAGGAACAGATCTATCTCTAACCAGCCACGAGGAGGCCGGCGCGCCGGATGGCGGCTCGCCCACGCAGGGGCTGCCCGGGGTACTGGGCGAGGACTGCGTGCGCGTGACCGTGCGGGCCATAGCCGGCCACTTCCACAAGGAGCTGGACGTTTCGCTGCCGGTGGCAGCCAGCCTAGACGAGGTGCTGCCGGAGATTACCGCGCTGATGAACGCGCCCACGCTCACCCGGCCGTGGCGGGTAGTCACCGCCGCGGGCCGTCCGCTCGACCACTCGGTGCCGCTGGCGCGCACCCGGCTCAACGATGGCGCGGTGGTGCTGCTGCGCCCGCTGAGCGCCACCCCGGCGCCGGTGCTGCGCGATGCCGCCGAGGCACTCGCCCATTCCGTGGCCACCAAGCCCCCGCGTGGCATCGCCGCCGCGGGCACGTGGCTGGGGCTAGCCTGCCTGGCCGGGGTCCTAGGCGCAGCCTTCGGCTGGGCCTGGGGGTTTGCCGCGGCGGCCAGCGCTGGTTTCGGCATCCACCTGTGGGCGCGCCAGACTCGCAGCTTGGCGCTGGCCATCGTGGTGAGCTCGGCGGCTGCCGCGGGCCTTGCCATCGGCGAGCCCCGCCTGTCAGCCATGGCCGCCGCCCTAGGCGCGGCCGGAGCGCTGGGCCTGCTCCACCTGGCGCGGCTGGGATCGCCCACGCTGACCGGAGCCACGGGTGCGGCCAGCCTGCTCGCATTCCTCGGCGGGGCCGGGGCGCAGCTTCCGGGACTGGGCAACCAAGCCGCCGCCGGTGGGGCCGCGGTACTCATCGCCGCGTTGGCGCTATGCGCCATCGCGCCCACGGCATGCACCCGGCTAGCGGGCCTGCGCGTCCCGCAGCTGCCCACCGCCGGCGAGGACTTGGCCGACGTCGAGGCCACCCAACCTGATTCTGAGCGGCGTGCCCGGCGCGCCCGAGCCCTCTACGAGGGGGTATTGCTGGGCACGTGTGCAGCCGTCTTGCCCGCCGTGGCGCTGCTCACCACGTCCGGCTACGGCGCGGGCGCACGCGGCTGGGCGCAGCTTGCCTGCCTGCTCTTTGCCGCAGCGGTGCTGCTGCACTGCGCCCGCCACAGCGCCGACCGAGCCAGTTGGGCCCTGGCCCTCATGGGGCTGGGGGCCTGCGCTGGGGTGTGCGGCATCGCCGGTCGGGCCGGGGCCCACGGGGACTTCTACTGGCCGATCTTCCTTGCCGCGGGCCTGGTCATTCTGGCGCTTGCCACCGCGTGTCTGTGGGCGCCGTTGGTCGGGCGGGTCGAGCCCACCACGCGCGTGTGGGTCGAGCGCGCCGAGGCCCTCGCGCTAGCTCTTTTGCTGCCGCTGGGCTGCCACCTTTTAGGGCTCTTCGATCTCATCCGGGGACTGGGATGAGGCGCCACGTAGTCGCCCTGCTGGTTGCGGGGCTCGCCCTGGGCCCGGTGGGGCCCCACGTGCCGGCCCATGCGCAGGAGCCCAGCTATGAGTGCGCGGTGCCAGTGCCGGCCAAGGCGCCGGTTCCCACCGCGCGGCAGGCCGAGTACCGGGCGGGGTTGCACGCGCTGGCCACCGGCGCAGGGGTCAAGGTGGCCGTCATAGACACCGGCGTCGCCCCGCACGAGGAACTGCCGCGGCTTTACGCCGGGCCCGACTTCGTGGCCCCCGATAGCCCGGACGCACACCTGGACTGCGACCTGCACGGCACGGTCGTGGCCGGGGTCATTGGCAGCCGCAGCGCGGGCATCGCGCCGGGGGCGGAGCTGGTAAGCATCCGGCAGTCCAGCGCGCACTATCGCCGCCAGGACGACGCCGCGGCGGGCACCCTGGAGTCCCTAGCCCGCGCCATCGAGGCCGCCGTGGATGAGGGTGCCCGGGTCATCAACGCCTCCGTAGTCTCGTGCGTGCCACCTGGCATCGCCGCCGGACTTAATACCCGCGCCCTCGATGCCGCGCTGCGACGGGCCGAAGAGGCAGGGGCCGTCGTGGTCGCCGCCGCGGGCAACGCCGGGGACACGGGCGCAGGCTGCCAGCCCGGCGATGTCGTCTACCCCGCCCATTCCCATTCCGTCGTCTCAGTCGGCGCCCTCGAGGCCCCGCACACCCCCGCCGGCTACTCGCTGCCCGGCCAGCTCTCCGCCCCGGGGAGCGTGCCGATTGGGCTGAGCGCGCAGGGCTGGGCCAGCGGGCGCGCCACCGGAGACGGCCGCGGCGGCAGTGCACCCTTCCAGGGAACGTCCTTTGCCGCGCCAATTGTCGCCGGCACCGCGGCACTGCTGCTAGAACGCGAGCCCGATTTATCGCCCGCGCAGGTCCGCGCCCGCCTGGCCCGGGCGGCCGAGCCGGGCACGGGATTTATCGATCCGCAGGTGGCCCTCGCCCTGCCCGGCACCGCGGCCGCGCCCACGCCCCGCCAGGTCGCAGCCACCGCACCGCGCCCCGAGCCTTCCGATGCCCCGCGCCGGCTGGGGCTCCTAGCCGCCGGCGTCCTGGGCGGGGCCTTCCTAATCTGCTGCCTGGCCGGGCTGGGCCTGCAGCGCCGCCTCCCGCGTGAGTCGCGGGCCCTCCGGGAGCAGGCGTAGCAGCGGCCAGGCCACCCGCGCCGGGGTGGAAATTCCCAGTGCCTCCCACTCCGGGGTTCCGGCCACGGCGTGGCGGGTGCCGGTGGCCGAGACCACCAGGCGGGCCTGGCCGGTATCCACGCCCACGCCGCCTTCTTCCAACCCGCCGAAATGGGTAGCGGGCGAGTCGCCTGCCAGCGGCACCAGGCCGCCGGTGGGGCGAGCCACGGCGGGCGCGCCCTCGCTGGAGGCACACAGCCAGCGCTCGGGGGCATCGCCAGGCTGGGCGGGGGCGTCTAGGACGCGTGGGGCGGACTCGGGCAGCCGGCCCAAGTCCACGTCCCCGCTGTCCTCGGCCTGCGCCACCCGGGAGACCGGCACCCGCTGGGTGCGCGCGCCCAGGCCCGCCAGGACGTCGGCCTGAACGCGGGTAAGCCGGGTCAGTTTATCCTCGCGGCTGGCCCACACGCCGCCGTCGGCCTCCCAGACCTCGGGCAACTCGCCCGGGGCCTTATAATCCGGCAGCTCCGGGATGGTGGAGAGAAAGTCCTCGGTGACCTCCCAGCGCGGGGTGCGCTCCTCTATCCCCAGGGCGCGCGCGACGGCCTGGCCCAGCTCGCCCTCGGGCAGGCGGCGCCGGCCCTCCGCGCCAAAGATCCAGTCCTGGTCTGCCGCGCGCAGGAGCACGGCCTCGTCTGCTCCCAATTCGCGGGCGGGCAGATTCGCGTGCACGATGGTAGCCAGCTCGGGCTCGCTGGCGTCTGGCTGGGTATCGAACGCCGCCTCGCGGGCGCCCAGGTGGCCCTGGCAGACCACCCAGCCGCCGGTAGCCTGCGGGTTGATAAACCCCGGGGCCTGCTCGATGCCGATGGGGCTGCCCAGGCGCTGCTGCCGCAGCTCCTCGGCTCCGATGGCGGCAGGCTGGTCCGGGGAGCCGGCGATGAGCTGCGCGGAGACCAGGTTCGGCACCGGGTGCAGCGTGCCCTCGGCGCGGGCGAAGACCTGGCCCTGCTCCGAGGCCACGATGGCGGCCTGACCGGGATCCGGGTTAGGCTGCAGCCACGCCAGGATCCCCGCCCCGGCGGCGGCAAGGACGCTCGCGCCCACGCCCATCCACAGGGCGCGACGCCGCTGGGATAGAGGATCAGAGAGCATCCGGACATCGCCAAGCACGAGCCCGTGCTCGACCCGGCGCAACAAGAAACGGTGACCTGAAATCTGTGCTTTCGTGGTGGGCTTATACGCCGCCATACCAATTCCTCCCCCGAAGTATGGATTGACGCGTTCACCTTAACCCGGCCCCGGCTCCCCCGCCACCGGAACCGACTAGTCGATGCTGCGGCGGCCCCGAGTGGCCTCGGCTCGGGCGGCGAGCTGCGACTGCTCCGGGTAGTCCACCCGGGTCAGCGTCAGGCCCTTGGCCGGGGCGATCGGATTCTCCGAGGCCCGGGTGTCCATCCCCAGCAACACGGCAGGGAAGTCTACGTCGCGGCGGCCCTCCCCCACCGCCAGGCAACAGCCGACGAGTGCGCGGACCATGGACCAGCAGAAGGCGTCGGCGGACACGGTTGCCTGGTAAAGCTGCGGCTCCTCTGGAGTGGAAATATCTTCCCAGGCAAAGGCCTGGAGATCCCGAATGGTGGTCGCGTGCGGCTTGTACTTGCAGAAGGCGGCGAAGTCGTGCAGGCCCACCAGCGCGGTGGCGGCCTCCTGCATGAGGTTCACGTCGACCGGCTTGGTCCAGGCGGCGGTATCGCGAAAGCGCGTGGGCAGCGGCCCGGCCGGGTCGCAGCTAACGCGGTAGACGTAGTGGCGGCGCAGGGCCGAAAACCGGGCGTCGAAGTCCGTGGAAACCTGGGTCACCGCGTGGACCCGAATGTCGTCGGGCAGCAGGCGGGCCAGGCGGCGGACCAGGCGGGAGGCATCGCCGGCGATGCTGCGATGTGCCAAGACAGCTGCCGGAACGTCCACGTGGGCGACCTGGCCGCGGGCATGCACCCCGGCGTCAGTGCGCCCGGCCACGGTCAGCTCAGCGGGCTGGCGGGCGATCATCGCCAGCACCTGCTCGATTTCTCCCTGGACGGTGCGCAAATCCCCCTTCTGCTTGGCCCAGCCGTGGAAATCCGTTCCGTCATAAGCCAAGTCCAGCCGCAGGCGCACACTTTCAGTCATGGCTCCTGATGTTACCGGGCGAAGTGCGGCGCGCGTGCGGCGGGCGGAGGTACGTATCGGACAAATAGTGGCCCGCAAAAGCCATTGTGGGCGGGCAAAGTTGCAAGATCGGTACACACCACCTACTACCCGAGGCAGCAAAAGGCCCGCGCCACCACATACAGCGGTGAGCGCGGGCCCAAAAAGGGACGAGGATTAGTTCTCCTCGGTCTCCTCAGCCTTGGCCTCTTCAGCCTTGGCTTCCTCGGCCTGCTTGGAAGCAGCCGCGCGGGTGGCGCGGTTTGCCTCGGAAGAGACGGTCTCCTCGAGAACCAGGGAAACCTGGGTCATCGGGGCGTTGTCGCCCTTGCGGTTCTCCAGCTTGATGGAGCGGGTGTAGCCGCCCTCGCGGTTCGCGAACTTCGGTGCGAGGTCATCGAAAAGATGAGCAACGACGTCGGTGTGCGGAACCAGAGCCAGCACCTGGCGGCGATCGGCAAGAGTGCCGTTCTTGGCCTTGGTGATGAGCTTCTCAGCGTAGGGGCGAAGCATCTTCGCCTTGGCATCGGTGGTCTTGATAGCGCCGTGCTCGAACAGGCTGGCCGCCATGTTGCTCAGCAGGTGAGCCTGCTGCTTGGCGGAGCCGGCGAGGCGGGCACCCTTCTTAGGGGTAGGCATTGTGTACTCCTCGTGTGCGGTTGATTAGTGAGCGCGTTAAAAGCGTATTTACTCGGAATCCGCGGCGGACGGGTCCTTGAAGTCCCCGGTCTCCGCGTCATAACCCTCAAGCTGCGTCGGGTCAAAGTCCTCAGGGGTGTCCTTGAGGGCCAGGCCCAGGCTGTTGAGCTTGATCTTCACCTCGTTGATCGACTTCTGGCCGAAGTTGCGGATATCCAGCAGGTCCGACTCGGTGCACTCAGCGAGCTCACCGACGGTGTGGATCTCCTGACGCTTCAGGCAGTTGTAGGAGCGCACGGAGAAGTTCAGATCCTCAATCGGCATGGAGTAGGCAGCGATGTACTCGGTCTCCTGCGGGGAGGGGCCGATCTCGATGCCCTCGGACGCGGTGTTGAGCTCGCGCGCCAGGCCGAAGAGTTCCACCAGGGTGCCGCCGGCCGAGGCCAGGGCATCGCGGGCGCTAATCGAGTTCTTGGTCTCGACGTCGATGATGAGCTTGTCGAAGTCGGTGCGCTGCTCGACACGAGTAGCCTCCACCTTGTACGACACCTTCAGCACCGGCGAGTAGATCTGATCGACCGGGATGCGGCCGATCTCACCCGAGGTTGCAGCGGCCGGCACGTAGCCACGGCCGCGCTCGACGATGAGCTCCATTTCCAGGCGGGCAGACTCGTTGAGGGTCGCGATGTGCAGATCCGGGTTGTGGATCTCCACACCTGCCGGGGGCTGAATATCGCCCGCGGTGACCTCACCGGCGCCTTCCTTGCTCAGGTACATAACCACCGGCTCGTCGGAGTCGGAGGAGAGCACCAGGCCCTTGACGTTGAGGATGATCTCAGCGACGTCTTCCTTCACACCATTGATGGTGGTGAACTCGTGGAGCACACCGTCAATCTTGATGGAGGTCACGGCCGCGCCCGGGATGGACGACAGCAGCGTGCGACGCAGGGAGTTGCCGAGGGTGTAGCCAAAGCCCGGCTCGAGGGGCTCGATGACGAACTTGGAACGAGCGGAGTCGATGACTTCCTCGGACAGCTGAGGACGCTGGGAAATGAGCATTGAACTTCTCCTTGTCGACGCCCACTATTTGACGTCGGTAGAGGGTGAATATGTGGGTAAATGAAGTGATTACTTCGAGTAAAGCTCGACGATGAGCTGCTCCTGCAGCGGGATGTCGATCTGAGCGCGCTCGGGCAGCTGGTGCACGAGGATGCGCAGGGTGTCCGGGACGACCTGGATCCACGCCGGAACGACAGCATCGGCCAGGCGGTCCTGAGCCTCTTCGAACCATTCCATCTTCTGGGAACGCTCACGCACATCGATGATGTCGTACTGAGTGACCTTGAAGGAAGGAACGTTGATCTTCTTCCCGTTGACCGTGAAGTGGCCGTGGGAAACCAGCTGGCGTGCCTGACGGCGGGTGTTGGCCAGGCCGGCGCGGTAGATCACGTTGTCGAGACGGGTCTCGAGCAGGATGACCAGGTTGTCACCGGTCTTGCCCGGGAGACGGTTCGCCTCGTTGTAGTAGCGACGGAACTGACGCTCCAGCACACCGTAGGTGTACTTTGCCTTCTGCTTCTCCTGGAGCTGCAGCAGGTACTCAGATTCCTTGATGCGGTTGCGACCTGCCTGCCCCGGGGGGTACGGGCGACGCTCAAACGCCATATCTCCGCCGACAAGGTCGACGCGCAGACGGCGGGACTTACGAGTTGCTGGGCCTGTATAACGAGCCATGTTGTTTTACCTCTATCCTTTCTGTCTGCTTAGACGTGGCGACGCTTCTTGGGGCGGCAGCCGTTGTGCGGTTGGGGGGTAGCATCCGTGATCGAGGAAACCTCGAGGCCTGCGGCCTGCAGGGAACGGATGGCGGTCTCGCGGCCGGAGCCCGGCCCCTTGACGAATACGTCAACCTTCTTCATCCCGTGGTCCATAGCCTTGCGGGCAGCGGACTCAGCGGCCATCTGTGCCGCGAACGGGGTGGACTTGCGGGAACCCTTGAAGCCGACGTGGCCGGAGGATGCCCAGGAGATGACAGCACCGGACGGGTCCGTGATGGACACGATGGTGTTGTTGAAGGTGGACTTGATGTAGGCGTGGCCTGCGGCCACGTTCTTCTTTACGACGCGGCGGCCAGAGCGACGCGCGGTAGAACGAGTCTTCGGTGGCATTTACTTCTTCTTTCCTGCGATCGTCTTCTTCGGGCCCTTGCGGGTACGAGCGTTGTTCTTGGTGTTCTGGCCGCGAACCGGGAGACCACGACGGTGGCGCAGACCCTGGTAGCAGCCGATTTCGATCTTGCGACGGATGTCGGCCTGAACCTGGCGGCGGAGGTCACCCTCGACCTTCCAGGTGGCTTCGATGACGTCACGCAGCGCGGCGACCTGATCATCGCTCAGGTTGTCGGTGCGCAGGTCCGGAGAAATGCCAGTCTTTTCCAGCAGTTCCTTAGCACGGGCCGGGCCAATGCCGTAAATGTAGGTGAGCGCGATCTCCATGCGCTTGTTGCGCGGGAGATCCACACCAGCTAGACGTGCCATGCGGCGAGTCCTTTCGGGTTGTTACGGTGGTTTTCTCCCTATCCGTCCCATGAGTCAGCTAGCGCTTCACCCGGGCCGAGCCGGATAGTGGGCTAACCTTCGTGCCTCATGGGCTCTGGCCACCGTGGCCGGAGGTAGGAAAACCGTGCGTGGCGCAGCTGCGCCGCTTGATGCACGGGCTTGGGTAGGGAGGCTTAAAAGGTTTTACTTGTAGCGGTAGACGATGCGTCCGCGGGTCAGGTCATAGGGAGACAGCTCTACCACCACGCGGTCCTCGGGGAGGATGCGGATGTAGTGCTGACGCATCTTGCCCGAAATGTGAGCAAGTACTTTGTGCCCGTTGTCGAGCTCGACACGGAACATTGCGTTGGGCAAAGGCTCGATGATCTTGCCTTCTACCTCGATTGCGCCTTCCTTAGCCATAACCTCTACTTTTCTGGTCCCAGCCAAGTGTGCTGTGACCTGCATCTTTTCATGTCTTACCAGGCGGCCCACCACGCCCGCCGGAGTCAGTTCCGGCAGGCGCATGCAAGCCAAAGACCAAGCATACGCGCCCTAGCTGCAAAAACCAAACGGGTACCACCGCTTTCGCGGCGATACCCGTTGGCTAAAAATGGCTGCGGCTAGAAGATGTAGACCTTCTCGCCCACCTGCAGCTCCTGCCAGAACTTGACGGCGTCCTGGTGGGTCAGGTGGATGCAGCCGTTGGAGTCCACGGCCGGGGAGCCCTCGTGGAAGGCGTGGCCACGGTTGGTGAAGTAGATGGAGTACGGCATCGGCGCGTTGCCGAACTCGCGGGAGATCTCGTTGAGTACCTTGTATTCGACGCGGAAGGTGCCGCGCGGGGTGGCGTTCTGCGGGTTGCGGGCGCCGGAGGAGATCCACGGGGCATCGTAGGTGATGTTGCCGTGGCCATCCTGCAGCCAGGCCCGGTTGCTGTCGATGTCCACACACACGGCGGCATCAGCCGGGCACAGACGTTCGCGCGCGGACTTGGCGGCCTGGGCAGCAGCCACACGGTCGGCCTCAGCCTTAGCCTCGGCGGCGCGCACGCGGGCTTCCTCAGCCGCGCGGATCTCGGCGTTCTTGCGGGCCACCAGGCCCGGGAACACGCCCTCGATCATGCGGTCGACGATCTGCGACAGCACCGGCTCCGCGGCCGGGTTGTTGAGACCCTCGATGCGGCGCTGCAGGTCCTGGCGGAAATCCCAGGCCTGGTTCTCGTTGAGGTTGAGCAGGCGACCCAGGGAGAAATCTGCCGGGTTGACATTGAGCTGCGAGGACAGCTGGGAGGACATATCAGCGACCGGGTTGGCAGGGGCGGGGGCGGCGGTAGCGGGAACCGCCGTCAGAGACAGGGAGAGGGCAAAAGCGCCTACGGCAGCAAACGCCTTCGAGCTAAATTTCGACATGCCCGACACTCTAGACTATAAGCGGCCGCTATCCCACCCCAGCGGGGCGAGCGGGGAGAAAATTCCCGGAAATTCTTAAACCCGCGGGGTGAGAATCCGGGGTCCTTGCGCCGTGGCGGCCACGGTGTGCTCCCAGTGGGCAGCCCACGAGCCGTCAAGGGTAACGACGGTCCAATCGTCCTCGAGCACCTCGTTGTCCTCGGTCCCCAGCGTCAGCATCGGCTCGATCGCCAGCACGGAGCCTTCCTGGATGAGCGGGCCGCGCCCGCCCTTGCCCTCGTTGGCCAGGTACGGGTCCTCGTGCATCTCGCGGCCGATGCCGTGCCCGCCAAAGCCCTCCACGATGTAGAGCTCCACGTCGAATTTCTGCTCAGCGGCATAAGTGGCCTGCTCCAGCGCGTGGGACACATCGGTGATCCGGTTGCCCGGAATCATCGCCTGTATGCCCTGCATGAGCACCCACTCGGTGGCCTCGTTGAGCGCCTGGGCGCGGGGCCCGAGCTCGCCGATGCCGAACGACCACGCGCTATCGCCCACCCAGCCGTCGAGCGTGGCGCCGCAGTCGATGGAGACCAAGTCGCCTTCTTCCAGCACCGTGGACGAATTGGGGATGCCGTGGACGATGACGTCATTGACCGAGGCGCAGATGCTGCCCGGGAAGCCGCCATAGCCTTTGAAGGTCGGAATCGCGCCGGCGTCGCGGATGACCTGCTCCGCGATGGCGTCCAGATCCAGGGTGGTCATTCCCGCCTTGGCCGAGGCCTTAACGGCCTGCAGGGCGCGGCCGACGATCTCCCCGGCGGCCTGCATTGCGTCTAGCTCGCCCGGGGTGCGGGCCACAATCTTTTTATTCCTGCGTGCCATGATGGCATCTCCTTATCGTGGTGGGTGGGGGTGCAAACGCGCAAAAGGCGCCAGGGTAATTCCTGGCGCCTGCGCTTGGGTTTATCTACCGGCTCTTACTTGCCGATGGCCTGGAGGGTTGCGGCGCTGATTTCCTCAACGCTGCCCTCGGCCGGGATGGCGATGATCTGATCACCGTAGTGGTTAATCAACGGCTTGGTCTCATCGCGGTAGACCTGCAGGCGGGTGCGGATGACGTCCTCGTTGTCGTCGGCGCGGCCACGGGCGAGCATGCGCTCGACCACGACGTCCTCGGAGACCTGGAACTTGATGACGCCGTCGAGCTTGAGACCCTTGGCATCGAGAAGCTTGGTGAGGATGTCGGCCTGCTCCACGGTGCGGGGGAAGCCGTCGAGGAGGAAGCCGTTGGCGGCGTCGTCCTGGTTGAGGCGATCCTCGACCATGCGGGCGGTGACGTCGGTGGGAACCAGCTTGCCGGCGTCGATGTAGGACTTGGCCTCCAGGCCCAGCGGGGTGCCCTCGCCGATGTTGGCGCGGAACAAGTCACCAGTGGAGATGTGCGGGATGCCGAGCTTGTCGCTGAGGATGGCTGCCTGGGTGCCCTTGCCGGCACCGGGAGGGCCTAAAAGTACGTAACGCATTACTTGAGTAGTCCTTCGTAGTTGGATTGGAGTAGCTGGGATTCGATCTGCTTGACCGTGGTCAGGGCCACCGACACCATAATGAGGATGGCGGTGCCGCCGAAGGCGGACGTGCCGCCGGCCGAGGTGTTGCCGATGCCGAGATCCAGCAGGATATTCGGCAGGATGGCGATCATGGCCAGGTACAGGGCGCCGACGAACAGCAAACGGTTCATGACGAAGCCCAAATACTCAGCCGTGGGCCGGCCCGGGCGGATACCCGGGATAAACCCACCGTAGCGCTTCATGTTGTCTGCCTGCTCCGCCGGGTCATACTGCACGGACACGTAGAAGTAGGAGAAGAAGATGGTCAGCACGAAGTAGGCCACGATGTACTGCCACGACGACGGCGACTGCAGCCAGGCAATCACGTTGCGCTGCCACCAGTTATCCGGCACCGTGCCCGAGCCCGAGTTGACGATTTGGGTAATCAGCACCGGCATGTAGATGAGCGAGGAGGCGAAGATGACCGGGATAACGCCGGCCTGGTTGACCTTCAGGGGCAGGTAGGTCGAGGACCCGCCGTACTGGCGGCGGCCCACCATGCGCTTGGCGTACTGCACCGGGATGCGGCGCTGGCCCTGCTCGATGAAGGTGATGCCTACGACGAGGACGATGAGGCCGACGATGACCATTGCCAGCACCAGCCCGCCGTTGTTCTGCAGGATGTTCACGCCGTCGGTGGGCATGCGGGTGGCAATACCGGCGAAGATGAGCAGCGACATGCCGTTGCCGATGCCCTTGTCCGTGATGAGCTCGCCCATCCACATCACCAGGATAGCGCCCGAGGTCATGGTGAGGACCAGCACGATGAGCGTCCACAGGTTGCGATCGGCGGCGAGGACCTCCACGCCCTGGCCTAAGAGCTGCTGGCGGTCGGCCAGCGCGACGATGCCCGCGGACTGCAGCAGTGCCAGCGCCACGGTGAGGTAGCGCGTGTACTGCGTCATCTTGGTCTGGCCGGACTGGCCCTCCTTCTTGAGCTGTTCGAAGTGGGGGATGACCACAGTGAGCAGCTGCACGATGATGGAGGCGGTGATGTAGGGCATGATGCCGATGGCGAAGATCGACAGCTGCAGCAGCGCACCACCCGAGAACAGGTTGATGACGGAGTACAGGTTGCCTGATTCCTCAGTCAAGGTGCGCAGGCGGCCCGCGATGGACGCGTAATCGACGCCCGGCGAGGGAATCTGCGCGCCGATGCGGTACAAGATGATCATCAACAAGGTGAAGAGAATCTTCTTGCGCAGGTCGGCGTCCTTGAAAGCCTGAATAATGGCTGACACTTAACAATCCTCCTGGCCCCTGCGCCCCGCCTTGGATAAAGAGGCGCACGGAGGTGTAAATCTTCTTCCCCGCCGAGCCCGACAGTGGGCCCCGCGAAGACGGTTGAACATATATGACCCCATTACCCTACCAGCCTTGCCTAAGTAGTAAACAACGACCACCGGTTTCGCCCCGGCGCCCCGCCCGCGTCGGCCAACGCCGGGGGCAGCGCCCACCCCTTGCGCGGCACCCCCGAAGCGGGCATCGGCAAGCTCAGCGATGGGGTTTGGTGTGACGCAGCTATCAGCCTGGCGACAGTGTGACGTTTTGTGTTAGACAGTGTGTTAACCCACGCAGCGCGAGTTCACGCCCGCGTGGCAGACCACGGCTTCCAGCAAAGGAGAGTTTTCATGGCATTCCAGACAACTAACCCGTACACCGGCGAGGTCACCAAGACTTTCGAGACCGCCACCCCGGAGCAGATCGATGCCGCCATCGCCCAGGCGCAGGCCGCTTTTGAGGAATGGAGCGCGAAACCCGTCTTCTCCCGCGTGGAGGTTCTGCAGCGCGCCGCCGACATCTTGAAGGACAACCACCGCGAGTACGCGGAGTACCTCACGCTCGAGATGGGCAAGCTCATCGGCGAGGCCGAGGCCGAGGTGCAGCTGTGCATCGACATGCTCGAGTACTACGTGCACAACGCCGCCCACCAGCTGGCCCCGCGCTACCTGCCGGCCCGCGGTCTGGGCGACCAAGACGTGGTCACGGTCAACGAGCCCCTCGGCGTGCTGTATGCCGTTGAGCCCTGGAATTTCCCGTTCTACCAGGTGGTTCGCATTGGCGCCCCGCAGTTTGCCGCCGGCAACGCCATCGTGCTCAAGCACGCTTCCAACGTGCCGCAGTCCGCGCTCAAGATGGAGGAGCTCTTCCGGGCCGCCGGCGCCCCGGAGGGCCTGTTGACCAACGTGTTTGCCGGCCACGACGCCACGGAGCAGGTGCTTGCCGATGCCCGCGTGCGCGGCGTCGCCCTCACCGGCTCCGAGGGCGCGGGCGCCGCCGTGGCGTCCGTGGCCGGCAAGTACCTCAAGAAGTCCACCCTGGAGCTCGGCGGCGCGGATGCCTTCGTGGTGCTCGAAGACGCCGACCTGGACAAGGTCATCGAGTGGGCCGCCTTCGGCCGCCACTGGAATGCCGGCCAGGTCTGCTGCTCCTCGAAGCGCATGATCATCGTCGACTCCCTCTACGACGAGTTCTTGGAAAAGTACACCCAGCGCGTGGCCCAGTTCCGCGCCGGCGATCCGATGGATCCGGAAACCACGTTGGCGCCGCTGTCCTCCACCGAGGCCCGCGACACCCTGACCAAGCAGGTCGAAGCCGCCCGCGCCGAGGGCTGCACAGTCACCGAGGTAGGCATCGACCTGCCAGACCAGGGCGCGTTCTACCAGCCGACCATCATCACCGACATCCCCGAGGACTCCGAGACCGCCGCGGCCGAGTTCTTCGGTCCGGTCTCCTCCATCTACCGTGCCAAGGATGCCGACGACGCCATCCGCCTGGCCAATAACACCCCGTTCGGCCTAGGCGGGTCCATCTTCACCCAGGACATCGAGCTGGGCCGCCGCCTGGCCCGAAAGATTGATACTGGCATGGTCTACCTCAACCAGCCCACCGGCGTGAAGGCCGACATCCCCTTCGGCGGCACCAAACGCTCCGGCTACGGCCGCGAGCTGGTCGACTGGGGCATCCTGGAATTCGTCAACCAGAAGGTCGTGGTTGCCCGCGACATCGACGGCGACTTCTAAACCCTTCCCCGCGGGTCCGTCCCGCGGCCCCGCCCTCGCCCACCGCGAGCGGCGGGGTTTCGCCGTTTTAACCGCGTATGCCGAAAGCGAAAGCAATCGGGCGCAAACGCAGTATTAGTCACATTTCGTGGTCTTCCCTTGAATCAGGGCGTAGGGCTTTTCTAAGCTGGTTATAGCCAGTCTGGAAGACGCAGGCTGGGACGCTTTCACCACCTGACAGAAAGGCGGGATCCCCTCCCATGAAGGCAGCACGTTTCTACGACCGTGGCGACATCCGCATCGAAGACATCGAAGAGCCCCAGGCAGCCGCCGGCGAAGTCCTGGTCAAGGTCGCCTGGTGCGGCATCTGCGGCACCGACCTGCACGAGTACCTCGACGGTCCAATCTTCTGCCCCACCCACTCACACCCGCACCCCATCTCCGGGGAGACCGCGCCTGTGACCATGGGCCATGAGTTCTCCGGCGTGGTCGAGGCGCTGGGCGAGGGCGTCGACGACCTGGCTGTCGGCGACCACGTGGTGGTGGAGCCCTACATCATCGGCGACGACGTCGACACGTCCGAGTCCTCGAAGGACTACCATCTGTCGGAGAACATGAACTTCATCGGCCTGGCCGGCCGCGGCGGCGGCCTGGCGGAGAAGATTGCCGTCAAGCGCCGCTGGGTCCACAAGATTCCGGACTCCATCCCGCTGGACGAGGCCGCGGTCATCGAGCCGCTGTCCGTCGCCGTCCACGCCGTCGAGCGCGCCGGTGAAATCCGCCCGGGCACCACCGCCCTGGTCGGCGGCGCCGGCCCCATCGGCCTGCTGACCGGCGCGGTCCTGCGCGCCAAGGGCGTGCGCGTTATCATCTCCGAGATT
Organism: Clostridia bacterium; assembly: GCA_963623015.1. Lineage (GTDB taxonomy): Bacteria > Actinomycetota > Actinomycetes > Mycobacteriales > Mycobacteriaceae > Corynebacterium. Next base: position 11,160 of record CAVFKS010000003.1, on the reverse strand, counting down.
TCCGAGCTGCGCCGCCAGAAGGCCCTCGATGCCGGCGCCGCCGACGTGGCCCTCTCCCCCACCGAGGTCGACGTGGCCGAGGAAGTCAAGAAGCTTACCGAGGGCCGTGGCGCCGACTACTCCTTCGAGTGCACCTCCGTCCAGGCCGTCCTGGACACGCTTTTCGATGCAACCCGCCCGCAGGGCATCATCGTCATCGTGTCCATCTGGGGCAAGCCCGCCGAGCTGGATATGCAGAAGATCGTGCTCAAGGAAATCGACATGCGCGGCACCATCGCGTACGTCAACAACCACCCGGAGGCCATCGAGCTGGCCGCCTCCGGCAAGCTGGATCTCTCCCAGTTCATCACCGGCAAGATCTTGGTCGACGACCTGGTGGACAAGGGCTTCGACACCCTCATCAACCACAATGAGACCGCGGTGAAGATCCTCGCGACCACCGACGCCACCCTGCTCGAGGACTAGTCAACACTAGTCGCCTCAAGGCCCGCTGCCTAGCTTTCGCGCAGTTCCCCGCAACCGCGCGCCGGCTACCCGGCGGGCTTTGCCATACCCTCCCCCAGCATGCATCTAGCCCCCCCTCCCAGAACGGGAGAGCCGGGGGCTAGACGTCTATGAGTTCGCTTGAGAACTACTTGGCGGCGGTGGCGGTGCCACCGGCGGCCTCGATCTTCTCAACAGCGGACTTGGAGAACTTGTCAGCGGTGACGTTGAGCTTAACGCCCAGGTCGCCGTTGCCAAGAACCTTGACCGGCTGGTTCTTGCGAACCAGGCCAGCTGCAACCAGGTCGGCAACGGTGACGTCACCACCCTGCGGGAATGCCTCAGCCAGGTCGGCTACGTTGACAACCTGGAAGACCACATGGTTCGGGTTCTTGAAGCCCTTGAGCTTCGGCAGACGCATGTGGATCGGCATCTGGCCACCCTCGAAAGCGGCCGAAACCTGCTTGCGAGCCTTGGTGCCCTTGGTACCGCGACCAGCGGTCTTACCCTTGGAAGCCTCACCGCGGCCAACGCGGGTCTTCGGGGTATTCGCACCCGGAGTCGGGCGCAGGTCGTGGAGCTTGATGATATCAGCCATGGTTTACTCCCCTGCCACTTCTTCGACGGTGACCAGGTGACGCACCTTGTTGACCATACCGCGGATGATCGGGGTGTCCTGCTTGATAACAGTGTGCCCGATGCGCTTGAGGCCGAGGGCCTCCATGTTGGAGCGGTGGTTCGGCTTGGTGCCCACGAGGCCCTTTACCTGAGTAATCTTCAGAGCCATTGTTTATGCCTCCTGACCTGCGCGCTTGCGCAGCATACGGGCCGGAGTTACCTCTTCGACGGACTTGCCGCGGCGAGCGGCAACTTCCTCGGGGCGCACCAGCTGCTTGAGGCCGTCCACGGTAGCGCGGACGACGTTGAGAGCGTTGTCAGAGCCCAGGGACTTCGACAGGATGTCCTGCACGCCAGCGCACTCGAGCACCGGGCGGGCAGCGCCGCCGGCGATGACACCGGTACCGGGGGCGGCCGGCTTCATCATGACGACGCCGGCTGCGTCGCGGCCCTGCACCGGGTGGGTGATGGTGCCGGCGATCATCGGGACACGGAAGAAGTTCTTGCGAGCCTCTTCGGAGCCCTTCTGGATGGCGGCCGGGACTTCCTTGGCCTTGCCGTAGCCGACGCCGACCATGCCCTGGCCGTCGCCCACGACCACGAGGGCGGTGAACGACATGTTGCGGCCACCCTTGACGGTCTTGGAGACGCGGTTGATGGTGACTACGCGCTCGATGTACTTGTCGCGCTCAGCGTCCTGCTGGTGGCGACGATCGTTGCGACGGTCGTTGCGGCGGCCGTTGCCACCGCGGTCGTTGTTGCGACCGTTGTTGCGGTCGTTGTTGTTCTCGGCGGAGCGTCCGCCGTCACGCTGTTCACGGTCCGACATTAGGCGTTCCTTCCGTTGATGTTTCCGTTTGCCATGATCATTAGAACTTCAGACCACCTTCACGTGCGGCATCGGCCAGAGCGGCGATGCGACCGTGGTACTTGTAGCCTGCGCGGTCAAAGACCACTGCCTCGATGCCGGCGTCCTTGGCGCGCTGCGCGATCAGGGCACCAACCTTGGCGGCCTTGGCCTTCTTGTCGCCCTCGATGGCGCGCACGTCGGCTTCCATGGAGGAAGCAGCCACCAGCGTGTGGCCGGCCAGGTCGTCGATGACCTGGACGTGCACGTGGCGGGAGGTGCGGTGTACCACCAGGCGCGGCGCCTCGGGGGTGCCACGCAGGGTCTTACGGATGCGGAAGTGGCGGCGGGCACGTGCTTCACGACGACGCGTGGAGATGTCCTTGCCGACCGGGGTGCGCTTGGAATTTTCAGTATTTGCCATTGCTTACTTACCCGTCTTTCCGACCTTGCGGCGGACCTGCTCGCCGTCGTAACGAATGCCCTTGCCCTTATAAGGATCGTCCTTACGCAGGCGGCGAATGTTAGCGGCGACCTGGCCAACCAGCTGCTTATCAATACCGGTGACGGACAGCTTGGTAGCGCCGTCAACTGCGAAGGTAATGCCCTCCGGAGCCTCGATCAGGATGGGGTGCGAGTAACCCAGAGCGAACTCCAGATCCTTGCCCTTCTGCTGAACGCGGTAGCCAACGCCGAAGATTTCCATCTTGATGGTGTAACCCTCTGACACGCCGATGACGGCGTTGTTGACCAGGGAGCGGGACAGGCCGTGCAGGGAACGGACCTTGCGGTCATCGTTCGGACGGCTCACGCGCAGCTCGCCGTCTTCCACCGCAGCCGTGATCGGCTCCGGCAGGTTCACGGTCAGGGTGCCCTTGGAGCCCTTAACCTCGACGACCTGACCGTTGATGTTGATGTCAACGCCGCTGGGGACGCTGATCGGTGCTAGACCAACTCGTGACATGTGTCAATCCTCCCTTACCAGACGTAGGCGAGAACTTCTCCGCCTACGCCCTTCTCCTGAGCCTCGCGGTCGGTGAGCAGACCCTGGGACGTGGAGATGATGGCCACGCCCAGGCCGCCCAGGACCTTCGGCAGATTGGTGGACTTTGCATACACGCGCAGACCCGGCTTGGACACGCGGCGCAGGCCCGACAGGGAGCGCTCGCGGTTGTTGTACTTCAGCTCGAGGGACAGCTCGCGGCCGTCGACGGTGTAGTCAGTGATGTAGCCTTCCTTCTTCAAGATCGAGGCGATGTTCACCTTGAGCTTGGAGGTCGGCATCGACACGGAGTCGTGGTGCGCATTGGATGCATTGCGCACGCGCGACAGCATGTCGGCAATAGGATCAGTCATAGTCATATGAGTGTCCGTTTACCTTTCTCGCTGCGGTTCCCTTAACGCCTGCCTGTGGTGGGTTGCCCCATTTAAAGGCACGCGCGCCGCGCTGTTAAACGCAACGCCACCCAAGCGTTGTCCGTGTGATTTCGGGCGACTCAACGCTCCGTGCGGTCAATACCGACGGCGCTCGCTGCCCTTTGATGCATACACGGTCCGCTAAGCCGGGCGGAGGGCCTACAACAAAGTAGTCGATTAAATTCTTGGTTCGTCCACATGCCTGACCTCGACAAAAGCGCCTTGCGGCGGCCTTTCCAGCCCGGGCATGAGTCCGTCCGACAACATTACAGCCCCACCTGCACTTTTGGCAAGTCCCCGCAGGAAATTCCTCCCGCCTCCTGCCCCAGCCTGCCGATGCCGCCCCACCGCCCGGCAATGTTGAACGCGTGTCTTAATTTCCCATTAGCTCTAATACAGTACGTGCCGTAAATTAGACAACTATGAGTACCCCAATTATCTCCCGCGCCAACCCGGTCGCCAACCGGTACGATCACCCCAGGATCGGCAACCGCACCACCGTCGCAGCCGGCATCGGCGGCGTATTGCACGCCATGGAAAAGGCCATCCCCAACCGGGCCATCGTCCCGCTGCTGAAGATGAACCAGCACGGCGGCATCGACTGCCCGGGTTGCGCCTGGCCGGAGCCTGCGCAGGGCGACCTCGGTTTCGTGGAATTCTGTGAGAATGGCGCCAAGGCCATCGCGCAGGAGACCACCCCGAAGCGCGTGACCCGCGAGTTCTTCGCCACCCACACCGTCCAGGACATGCGCGAGATGACGGACTTCGAGCTCGACCAGCTCGGCCGCCTGACCGAGCCGATGTTCTACGACCGCTCCACCGGCGACGAGCACTACCACCCCATCTCTTGGGACAAGGCCTATGATCTGATGGCCGAGCAGCTCAAAGTCACCGACCCGAAGCGCGCCATCTTCTACACCTCCGGCACCGCCGTGAACGAGTCCGCGTTCATCTTCGGCGTGCTGGGCCGCCGCCACGGCTACAACAACCTGCCGGACTGCGCCAACATGTGCCACGACTCCACCGGTGTGGCGCTCACCAAGACCGTGGGCGTGGGCAAGGGCTCCATCGTCATGGAGGATCTGCACACCACGGACCTCATCATCTCCGTCGGCCAGAACCCGGGCACCAACCACCCGCGCGCACTGAGCGCTTTCAAGCGCCAGAAGGAAAACGGCGGCAAGTTCATCGCGATTAACCCGATCCCGGAGACAGGCTTGATGAAATTTCGCGAACCCCAGTCGGTGACCGGCAACATCATCCCGGAGAAGATCGCCGACGAGTACGTGCAGGTCCGCCTCGACGGCGACCGCGCCCTGTTCCAGCAGATCAATCGTGAGATCATCCGCCGCGACCTGGTCGATCACAAGTTCGTGGAGAAGTTCTGCTCGGGCTACGAGGAGACCATCGCGCACCTCAACTCGCTTGACGCTGCCGAGCTCGAGCGCGGCTCCGGCATCTCCCAGGCCGAGGTCAACAAGATTGTCGACTACGTCGAGGCCGCCGACACCTGCGTGCTGGCCTGGACCCTGGGCGTTACCCAGCACAAAAGCGCCGTGGCCACCATCCAGGAAATGATGAACTTCCTGCTGCTGACCGGCAACTACGGCAAGCCGGGCTGCGGCTCGGCCCCGTTCCGCGGCCACTCCAATGTCCAGGGCGACCGCACCATGGGCATCTGGGAGAAGATGCCGGAGTGGTTCCTGGCCAACCTGGAAAAGGAGTTCGGCTTCCCCGTCTCCCGCGAGCACGGCGTGTCCTCCGTGGGCGCCGGCCTGCAGCTGCGCGACAAGGACGTGGACTTCTTCCTGTCCCTGGGCGGCAACTTCATCCGCGCCATGTCGGACACCACCGCCATCGAGGACGGCATGGCCTCGACCAAGATGAGCGCGCACATGCTCACCAAGCTCAACGGCACCTGTGCCTGGCCGGGCGAGAAGGGCCTCATCCTGCCGGTGCGATCCCGCTCCGACATCGACATCCAGGCCTCCGGCCCGCAGAAGGTCTCCGTGGAGGCCTCGGACTCCAAGGTCTCCGCCTCCTACCCGAAGCGCCGCGCCAACCGCGACCTGGACCTGCACTCCGAGGTCCAGATCATCTGCAACCTGGGCATGCGCGCCTTCGGCGATGACTTCTGGAAGCCGATGATGGACAACTACGACGTCATCCGCGACCACATCGCCAACGTCATCCCCGGGTTCGAGAACTACAACGAGCGCCTCAAGCGCCCCGGCGGCTTCATGCTGCCGCACGCCGCCCGCGAGCGCATCTTCAACACCTCCGACGGCAAGGCCCAGCTCACCGTCAACGAGACCAACGTGCTCGACCTCGACGACGATCAGCTGCTGCTGTCGACCGTGCGCTCCCACGACCAGTACAACACCATCACCTACGGCCTAGATGACCGCTACCGCGGCGTGCGCGGCGGCCGCCGCGTCATCTTCATCAACAAGGCCGACCTGGATCGCCTGGGCTTTGCCGACGGCGAGGTCGTCAACGTCGTCTCCGAGTACCCGGACGGCAAGCGCGTGGCGCCGGACTTCCGCCTGGTGGAGTACGACATCGCCAAGCAGTGCGTGATTGGCTACTTCCCGGAGCTCAACATCCTGGTCCCGCTCGACCAGTTTGCCAAGGGCTCGGAGACCCCGGTCTCCAAGTCGCTGAAGGTGCGCCTGGAAAAGACCGAGCAGCCGCGGAAGAAGTAAGCCATGGCTGATACTGATCCGATGCAGTCCGCCCACGAGTGGCTCGTCGAGGCCGCCGGCCACCTGGGGCTCAAGCCTGCCGATGCCACCGCGCTGGTGCGCGAGGTCCTCGATCTGACCAAGGACGTCGCGCATAACCGCTCGCGGCCGGCGGCGCCGCTGACCGCCTACCTGGTGGGCCTGGCCGCGGCGGACGTCGACGAGGCGCGGGCGAACATCGCCAAGCTGAAGGCGGCGCTTGCCTAGTGGCCGGCCGCAAGAATGGCACTTTCGCCGTGACCAAGGTGCGCCTGCGCGACAGCGAGGGCGGGACGGTGGTCGACCAGGTTGATACCCGGGCGGACACCGTGGCCGGCGAGGAGCCGCTGGAGATCCGCGTGGGCGGGCAGACGCTGACGACCACCATGCGCACGCCGGGCCACGACATCGAGCTGGCCCACGGATTCTTGCACTCGGAGGGCCACATCGAGGCCGCCGCCGACGTGGAGTCGGCGCGCTACTGTGCGGGTTCGACGGTCGATGGCAAGAACACCTATAACCTGCTGGACGTGGAGCTGGTGGACCGCAACGTCATCCAGGTCGAGGACCTGCGGCTCACGCTGACCAACTCGGCGTGCGGGGTGTGCGGGACCTCGTCGATTGCGGAGCTGGACAAGGCGCGGCGCTACGTGCTGCCCCAGGTGCCGGTGGACCCGCTGCTCATCCCCCAGCTGACCCGCCGCCTGCGCGAGGGCCAGAAGGAGTTTCGCCGCACCGGCGGCATCCATGCGGCCGGGGCTTTTAATCTGGACGGGGAGCCGGTGGTCATCCGCGAGGACATCGGCCGGCACAACGCGGCGGATAAGGTCATCGGCCACCTGCTGCTGGAGGGCCGGCTGCCCGCCGACGATCTCATCCTGGTGATGAGCTCGCGCGCCTCCTTCGAGCTGGTCCAGAAGGCCGCGATGGCGGGGTTTGGCATGCTGGTCGCGGTCTCGGCCGCCTCGTCGCTGGCGGTGGAGACCGCCCGGGAGACCGGCATGGCGCTTATCGGCTTTGCCCGCGATGACCGCTTCAACCTCTACTCCGGCAGCCTGCGAGAGTAGCGGCATCGTTAAAGGCCCGCACTCCCCTGCGCTGGGGACTGCGGGCCTTCGTTTATGCGGGCTAGTCGCGGTAGGCTTCCGGGCCCTTGTTGAGCCAGGCGTAGACGCTGCCGATGAGCAGGCCGCCGCCGATGAAGTTGCCCACCCAGACCACGGACCAGTTGATGGCGATGTGGCTGAAGTCGAAGACGGCCGGCAGATCGTGGCCGCCGAAGAGGGCGAGGAGCATCAGGCAGAAGTTGGCGATGACGTGCTCGAGGCCCATGCCGACGAAGGCGGCGATGATCGGCACGATGGTCAGGAACTTAGACGCCAGCTCCTTGGCAAAGATGCCGCCCAAGATGGCCATGTTGACCACGAAGTTGGCCCCGATGGCCTCGACGAAGGCGCCGCCCGGGGACTTGTTGAGCTTGCCCTCGCTCAGGGTCACGATGAGGTGGGTGGGGTCGATGTCGCCCAGCTTGGCGGAGACGGAGAGCAGCCCTGCGAAGGCCACCACGCCCACGAGGTTGAATACCGTCGTCACCACCACCAGGTAGACGGCCTTGCGCCAGGAAATTTGGCCCGTGGTGGCGCCGTAGGACATGTACATCATGTTGCCGGTGGCCAGGTCTGCACCCAGGATCACGATGGCGAACAGGCCCAGGCCGAAGAGCGCGGCGAAGGCGACCGCACCCAGTCCCGGGGCCACCTGGTTGACGGCCTGGCCGACGATGGCGGCAAAGGCCGTGCCGATGGTCAGGTAGACGCCCGCCAGCGTGGAGCGCGCCGCAAACCGTGAGAAGGAATGGTCCAGCAGCGTGACCTTTTTGGCCACGGCGGCCGCGGCGGAGTCGTTGAGAGACATGGAGTCGTTGAGAGACATGTGGGCCCTTCTTGGTCGACGGCGTGCACTGAGCACCGGGTGATGGCCCGACGGGTCGCGTAGGCCACATGAACATCCTAAGCCCGAGGCGGATGGGGCGCCGCGCGCCACGCGCGGGAGGGTCCTCCAATGTCGGGTTCCAGCGGCATCCGGAACGAAACCCACCTGCACCCGGCTACGCTCCCAATCCCGGACTGCGTACCCCCTATCTGAAAACTTCCTAGCGTTGTGGATTCCTACCTGTTGCACCGAATAAAGCATTGAACGCTGCTATCTATTTCATTAGCATGTGCGGCAACGGCAGTTAAACCAAGACCAAGGAATAGAGTATTCATGTTCAGAAAACCTGTTGTTTTGCCCTCTTGTCAACTGTAGCTATTTCTTCAACGCCTGCGGTAGCGCAGGCTGCCGACGCACCTGCTCATACCGCAGCAATCGCCGCGGATAAGGGCATCTTCGAAGAATGGAGCGAAAACGGTCACACTTACGGCCTGGCTTTCGACCCCGAACAGGAAACGTTCACTTCATATTTGGATGGAGATGTTGTCACTACAGTTAGCACGGATGAAATGGTCAGCTATATTAGCTCCCTTGACGCTAACGCACAATTGCGATCGACGGGATGCGGTGCGGCACTCCTAGGAGTAAGCGTCGCCAACGGCCTACTATGGGTTGCTGCCACCGCGGCGGCGCCCGCCTCAGCAGGGACCTCTTTGGGAGTCGCCGGCGTGGTAACCAGCGCCATTCCCGGAGTCGCTGGGCTAATGTGCTAGTCATCATGAGTACAGAAAAAACGCACACGCAAAAACGCTGAGCATCCTGTTCGTCGCGAGTATGTGTCTCACCGGGACCGCCATCGGATTCTCCATCAATGCACTGATCCGGGCGGCGACGGCACGCAACGACTGGTTCACGATTGCCACCTGCATCGCCACCATCGCGGCCGCGGGCGCCGCGTGGGCTACATATGCGATGGCAAAAAGCGGCGAATTTTCACGCACGCGGGTCACCTCGCTGATGGCACCGGTAGCGGGGCTCATCGTCATCAACTACGCGGCTTTTTGGGTCCTCTTCGGGGGCTAAGTACCCGGATCACAAAAGGCCCCACCCCGAGAAAACTTTCGGGGTGGGACCTTAAGAGGGGTTTTACTTGAACGGGAAGCCCAGCTCGCGCAGGAGCTTGCGGCCCTCGTCGTCGTTGGTAGCGGTGGTGACGACGGTGATGTCCATGCCGCGCGGGCGATCGACCTTGTCGATGTCGATCTCGTAGAACATCGTCTGCTCGGACAGGCCGAAGGTGTAGTTGCCACGGCCGTCGAACTGCTGATCAGACAGACCACGGAAGTCACGAATACGCGGCAGGGCGATGGTCAGCAGGCGGTCCAGGAACTCCCACATGCGGTCGCCGCGCAGGGTAACGCGGGCGCCGATGGGCATGCCCTCGCGCAGCTTGAAGTTTGCGATGGACTTGCGGGCGCGACGAACCTGCGGCTTCTGGCCGGTGATCAGGGTCAGGTCCTCGAGAGCACCGTTGATGACCTTGGAGTCACGCGCGGCCTCACCGACACCCATGTTGACGACAATCTTGGTCACGCCAGGGATCTGCATGACGTTGTCGTAGTTGAACTCTTCGTTGAGAGCCTTCTTGATTTCCTCGCGGTAGCGGGTCTTCAGACGCGGAGTGTAGTTCTCGCTCATGATTAGATGTCCTTCCCGTTGCTACGTGCGATACGGACCTTCTTGCCGTTCTCATCGAAGCGGTAGCCGACGCGGGTCGGGTTACCCTCGGAATCGACGATGGCAACGTTGGAAACGTGAATCGGCGCTTCCTGGGTCACGATGCCGCCGGACTGCGCGCCGCGCTCGGCGGCGGAGTTAGCAACGTGCTTCTTGATACGGTTGACGCCCTCAACGAGGACGCGCTCGCGCTTCGGGTAGGCCTCGATGACCTTGCCCTGAGCACCCTTATCGGGGCCGGAGATTACGACGACCATGTCGCCCTTGTGGATCTTCATACCTAGATCACCTCCGGTGCGAGAGAAACAATCTTCATGAACTTCTTGTCGCGCAGCTCGCGGGCCACCGGGCCGAAGATACGGGTGCCGCGGGGCTCGTTGTCATTCTTGAGGATGACAGCGGCGTTTTCATCGAAAGCGATGTAGGAGCCGTCCGGACGACGGGTCTCCTTCTTGGCGCGGACGATGACAGCCTTGACGACGTCGCCTTCCTTGACGTTGCCGCCCGGTGCGGCATCCTTAACGGTGGCGACGATAACGTCACCGATGCCAGCGAAACGACGCACGGAACCACCGAGAACGCGGATGCACAGAATCTCTCGTGCACCAGAGTTGTCGGCGACGCGCAGACGCGATTCCTGCTGAATCATTCTGGGTCTCCTTGACCTGGATTTATGTGCGACAAGATTTCCGTCCTTGCCGCACGCGGTCTATGTACATGTAGCTGCATGGCGCTGCAACGGACTTGCGCCGAGGGGTCTCGGTTCAACGGTTCGGAAACGCACCGCTTTAGCCGACCGACCATGAGCAACCTCAACATTCAACCACATCTGCCACCGGCTTCCCAAATTTTTGCCCCCAGCTTGGCGATGTCCCACTCCCCTGCCCCGCAGCCAGCCCGGCCCCAGGTTGCCGCGCGGCACCCGGCCCGCTTACACGCTGGCGCTATTATGAGGCGCAACTTATCCCTTGCCCCGAATTGGACGTGCCATGACTTCCGAGTACCCGCCGCGGCGCCGCACCCGAGATCCGCGGCGCGCGGGCCAGCCGCTGCCGGGCCAGCCAATCCGGCACGGCCGCGATGCCGATGCCCCACGCGCAGGCCGCCCCCAGCAGCCACAACGCCCGCAGTGCTCACACGGCACCCGCGAGAATCCGCCCCGGCGCACCCGGGCGCAGGTCCCCGCCGGGAGGCACAGGCGGCATCGGCGGGCTAGGCCCGGGCTCGGCGCCCGGCTCCGAAAGCTGTGGCTAGGCTCTGGGGCGTTTCGCGTCGGCGTGGGCACGGTGGCAACGATTGCGCTGCTGGGCGCCATCCAGCAGGCGGTGACCCCGCCGCAGGATCTGGAAACCAACGAGGTCGCCGCCGAGTATGCGCCGGTGATTGAGCCTTCGGCCGCGGTGG
>CAVFKS010000002.1:0-64232 GCA_963623015.1 Clostridia bacterium | reverse complement strand
ACTTTTCGGGGTCAAAGTCGTCGTCGGCGGTGGCCTCGTCGAAGAAGTCGTCATCGTCGTCTGCTGGGTCGGCCACGCGCGCGCAGGCGGTGCCCACGCAGACCTCGTCGCCCACCCGGAGGGTGTGGCCGCGCTGCGCCACCGGCTTACCGTTGACGGTGACCTCGCCCGCCGCGATGAGTTCCTTGGCCTCCCCGCCGGTGGCGACGAGGCTAGCCAGCTTGATGAACTGGCCTAACTTGATGGATTCACCCTGAATCGAAACTTCCAGCATGCGGCTAGTCTACAGAGGCCTGCGGGGTCAGCTTGACCGCGGTCCCGGTGGCGGTGACCAGCAGCATGTCATTGGAGGCGCCCATCGGCGAGTAATCAAAGGAGATTCCCACCACGCCGTCGGCGCCCAGCTCCTGGCCGCGGTTCCACAGCTCATTGAGCGCGGCCTCCCGGGCCTTGACGGCCTCCTCCTCATAGCCGGCAGAGCGCCCGCCGGTAAAGGAACGGAAGCTCGCCCCGATGTCCTTGAGGAAGTTGATGCCAGTGACGGTCTCCCCCGCGATGACGCGGATGTACTGGGTGATCTGGTAGCCATCGACGTTATTGGTGGTGGTGAAAATCATGGGCCCCACACTACCCGCCGGCGCCCGCCAGCGCGGCGACCGCGAAACTACCCTCGACGAGCAGGGAGACACCCAGCGCGGCGAAGAGTACGCCCGCGGCGGCATCGATGACCGCGGAGTAACGCCCGACCCAGCGGGCGGCCGTGTGCACCAGCGCCGCCAGCAGGCTAAACCAGGACCAAGACATAGCCAGCATGGCCGCCCCAATGAGCACCACCGGGCTATCCGGGCGCAGAAACTGCGCGAACGCCGCCCCGAAGAACAACAACGCCTTCGGGTTGGACAAGTTGGTGGCCAGCCCTAAGCCGAAGGCCCGGCGCAGCGTAAACCGCTCCGCGGCGGGTGCTGCGGACTCGGGCGATGGGGTGAGCTGTGGTGTGGCGGCATCGGCAGGCGGGGCATCGGCAGCGGTAGCGCGCTGGGCGCGGCGGGCCTTGAGGAAGCCGGTGACAGCGGAGATTCCCAGGTAGAGCAGGTAGGCCCCGCCGGCGAGCTGGAGGAAGCCCAAGGCCCCGGGGTGGCGCTGGACCAGGGCGGACATGCCGGCCAGGCTCGCGGTGATCCACACCGCGGTTCCCGCCGCGATGCCGGTGGCGCACGCCAGGCCAGAGCGGAAGGAATACAAGGCCACGCGGAAGGTCTGCAGCACGTCTGGGCCGGGCACCACCAACACCATGGCCCACACCGCCAGCAGTCCCACGAGCATGATGCCTCCCTCCTGCCGGTCTGTGTGCCGCGCGCCGGCGCACGCGCTGGGTTGAGAATAGCAGCGCACCCGTAGGATGACGGGCATGGATAGGATGGCGGGCATGGATCTTTCGCAGTTTGGTACCTGGGAGCAGATGACAGGGGGCAGCTGGCACCTGCCGGGCGTGACCGAGGAGGTCGCGGGCGAACACGCGCGCGGCTTTAGGCTCGTGCGCGAGCTGAACAAACTGGGAAATACTGACCCGAAGCGCACCGCGGAGTTGCTGCGGGAGCTTTTGCCGGAAGACTCCGAGGTCTTCGGCCTGCACACGCCGGTGGCTATCGAATACGCGCGCAACCTGCACGTAGGCAAGAACGTCTTCATCAACTTCAACGCCACCATCCTGGCCCAAGCCCCGGTCACGCTGGGCGATGGCGTGATGATCGGGCCGAACTGCTCGCTCATCACGGTGGGCCACCCCGTCAACGACCATGAGATGCGCGCGGGCGGCTGGGAGATCGCCCGCCCGATTACCGTGGGCCGCAACACCTGGTTCGGCGCCAACGTCACCGTCATGCCGGGCGTGACCATCGGGGAAAACTGCGTCATCGGGGCCTGCACCCTGGTCACCCGCGACGTGCCGGACAATTCCCTGTTACTTGGCCAGCCGGGGCGCGTGGTGCGCCAGCTAGACGATGCCTCCCGCTGGGAGCGCGCCGACCTGGACGGCCCGGTGGAAGGCTATGCCGCGGGCCAGGACGCCGGCGCGGCTGCCGGTGACGAGGTGGGAGACTCCGCGTCCTAGGATGTTTGACTTAGAGGCAATCGGGGCGGGCCTGCCGGTCGCGGCCACCATCAACACGCTGCCGGATACCGGCAACGTGGTAGTTCAGGCCCCGCCGGGCACGGGCAAGACCACCTTGGTGCCGCCGGCGCTGGCCAACCAGGCCGCGCGCAGTGGCGGCGGCAAGGTGCTAGTCACCGCCCCGCGGCGCGTGGCCGTGCGCGCGGCGGCCAACCGCCTGCAGGATTTGAGCGGCCAGCAGATTGGCTACTCCATGCGCGGGGCCCACCGCGCCGGCCGGGACGTGGAGTTTATGACGCCGGGCGTGCTGCTGCGCCGGCTGCTCAAGGACCCGGGCCTCGACGGGGTGGCCGCCGTGGCCATCGACGAGGTCCACGAGCGCCAGCTCGACAGCGATCTGGTGCTGGGCATGTGCCTGGAGCTTGCCCAGCTGCGCGAGGACTTCCGGGTCATCGCCATGTCCGCCACCGTCGACGCCGAGCGTTTTGCGGATCTGCTCGATGCCCCCATCCACACCACAGAGGCGGTCACGCACCCGGTGGAGACCCACTACTGCCCCGCCGCCGGCCGCGCGGCCGGCACCCGCGAGTTCTATGCGCACGTGGCCGACGTGGCCCGGCGCGCCTTCGAGAGCGAGCAGGCACACGGGGGCGGCTCCGTGCTGGTCTTCGTGCCGGGTGTGCGGGAGGTCCAACAGGTCACCGGCGCGCTGGAGGCAGGCGGCATCACGGCGCTGCCGCTGCACGGGCAGCAGGACAACCGGGATCAGGATGCCGCGCTCTATGCGCCGGGCCCGCGCGTGGTGGTGGCCACCTCCATCGCGGAGTCCTCCCTGACGGTGCCCGGCGTGCGCGCGGTGGTGGACGCGGGCCTGGCCCGGACCCCGCGGCGCGATGCCCAGCGCGGCATGTCGGGCCTGGTGACGGTCTCCGCGTCGCGCTCGAGTGCGGATCAGCGGGCCGGCCGTGCCGGGCGTGAGGCCCCCGGCACCGTGTATCGCTGCTACTCGCAGGACGACTACCTGCACTTTCCGGCGCATATCCCGCCGGAGATTCTGAGCGCCGATCTCACCCAGGCCGCACTCTTCCTGCGCTGCTGGGGCGCGGGCCCCGATTTCCCGCTGCTGGATGCGCCGCCCGCTACGGCTTTGGCGGACGCGCACCGGGTGCTGGATTCCTTGGGCGCTACCGGCCAGCGCGCCGCGGAGCTGGCCGCCCTGCCCACCGATCCTCGGGCGGGCGCAGCGCTGCTGCGCTACGGCTCACAGGCGGCAGGCACCATCGCGGCGCTAGACGATGCCCGCGGTGATGTCGCGCGCGCCCGTCCCCCACGCAGGGAGGTCGAGCGCCTGGCCCGCCTGGTGCCCGACCACGGCCCGGCAGAGCCCGGACCAGTCGTGGCGGCGGCCTTCCCCGAGCAGGTCGCCCGCCTGCAGGACACCGCCGGCGGCCATGACTACCTATTGGCCTCGGGCACCCGAGCGCGCCTGCCGGAGGGCACCGGTCTAAGCGGCGCGCCGTGGCTGGCGATTTCAGATGTCTCCTTGTCACAGGCGGGCAACGCCATTATTCGGGCGGCCGCGCGCATCGATGAGCCTGATGCTCTAGGCGCCATCGGCGTGCAGGAGGAGACCCGCGCCTTCCTGGACGGCGGCAAGGTCCGCGGCCTGCGGGTCAAGTCCGCCGGGGCCATCGTGCTGACCGAGACGCCGGTGCAGGTGCGTGGTGCCGATGCCGCCGCGGCGCTGGCCGCCGGCGTGCGCGAGCGCGGCCTGGGCATGTTCACCTTCAGCGACAAGGCCCAGAACTTAAGGGATCGCCTGCGGCACCTGCACGCCGCCTATGGTGCGCCCTGGCCGGACCTAGACGGCGGCGGCCTCGACCCGGAGACCTGGCTGGGCCCGGAGCTGCGCGCCATCGCGGATGGCACCCCGGCGGCCAAGGTGGACATGTACCCGGCGCTGCAGCGCCTGCTGCCCTGGCCGGAGGCCGCCCGCCTGGACGAACTGGCGCCGCAGCGCCTGCCGGTGCCCTCGGGGCGCGACGCCCGCATCGACTGGTCCGGGGATCGCCCGGTGGTGGCCATCAAGCTGCAGGAATGCTTCGGGCTGGCGGAATCGCCCGAGTACTGCGGGCACCGGGTGCAATTCCACCTGCTCTCCCCCGCCGGCCGCCCGCTGGCGGTCACCGACGATCTGGCCAGCTTCTGGGCCGGGCCCTATGCCCAGGTCCGCTCCGAGATGCGCGGGCGCTACCCCAAGCACCCCTGGCCCGAGGATCCGTGGACTGCGCCGGCGACGGCGCGCACCAAGCGCGCCAGCCACAAGTAGGCGGGCGAGCATTAGCTCGCGCGGGGGATCGATGGCTCTAGGCCCCGCCCCACTGCTGCCAGGACAGGTAGGCGCTCATCACGACGACCAGGCCCAGCAGGGCATAGCGGATGAGCTTCGTGCCGCCGCCGAGCACGGTGCGCGCGCCGAGCTGGGCGCCGATAATGTTGGCGGCGGCCAGGGCTAGCGCCAGGCCCCACAGCACGTGCCCGCCGGCGATGAAGGTAGCCAGCGCGCCCAGGTTGGTGCACGTGTTGACCACCTTGGCCATCGCCGCCGAGCGCAGGAAGTTCTGGGAGAAGATCGCCGTAAACGCCATGATGAGGAACATGCCGGTGCCGGGGCCGAAGATGCCGTCATAGAAGGCGACGGCCGCCACCGCCAGGCCCGCGGCCAGCACCCGGCCGCGGCTGTGGTTGCCGGCGTCCTCGCCCGCGCCAAAGTCCGGCTTGAAGGCCACGAAGACGCCCACGGCGAGCATGAGCACGATGATGAGCGGGCGCATCACCGCGGTATCGAGCGCGGAGGCCGCCAGCGCGCCACCAGCAGAGCACGCCGCGGCGACTATCCCGTAGCGCACCAGCTCCCCGGCGGGCGGGCGGACCTTGCGGGCCAGGGTGAAAGCGGCGGAGGCGGTGCCGGTCACGGCGGCGACCTTGTTGGTGGCCAGCACCGCGGCCGGGGCCAGCTGCGGGCACAGCGCCATAATCAGCGGGATGAGCACCAGGCCCCCGCCGCCGATGACGGCATCGATCCAGCCCGCGAACGCCGAGCCCGCCAGCAATACCCCCAGGGTGCCCATTCCGATGTCCATGATCATCATTAAACTCCCAGGTATGTCACCTCGTCTACGTTGGGCCATCGTGGCGCCCGGCTCGCTCGCGCTCGGCGCCGCCTTGACCGCGCTGGGGGTCCCGGCCGCCTGGATCCTGGCGGCCATCATCGTCTCCGCGGCGATGGCGCTGACC
This sequence comes from Clostridia bacterium, assembly GCA_963623015.1. Taxonomy (GTDB): domain Bacteria; phylum Actinomycetota; class Actinomycetes; order Mycobacteriales; family Mycobacteriaceae; genus Corynebacterium. The sequence goes on along the minus strand of CAVFKS010000002.1, from coordinate 58,825 downwards.
ACGGGAGAGGAGCTACCCGTGGGCCGGCGCTTCTACTCGCTGGCCCGCGGCTTCATCGGTATGCTCGCCGGCCTGCCGCTGACCGCCGTTCCGGCGGCCACCCTGGCGGGCTTCCTGCCGGCGGCGCTGGCGGTCTCCTTCGTCACGGTCGGCATCGGCATGATCGGCGGCATGCTGCTCCACCGCACGCAGCCGAAGTCCATCTCCTGGGAGACCGGCATCATGTCCATGCTGCCCGGCGGCGCCTCGCTCATGCCGGCGCTGGCCTCGCAGCTGGGCGCGGACTATCGCTACGTCGCGCTGACGCAGTACCTGCGCCTGCTGGCGGTGTCGATGTCGCTGCCTATGGTCGTGGCGCTGCTTAACGCCCCGGGCGGCGGCACGCGCGGCACGGTGGGGGCAGAGGCTGCAGAAAGCGGCCTGCCGGACTGGCTGGCCGCCTTCGGGAACACGGATACCACCTGGTGGCTGGTGCTGCTCACCGTGGCAATTGCCCTGGTGGGTGAGCGCATAGGCCGCCTGCTGCGCCTGCCGGCCGCGGCGGTGCTCGGCCCCCTGGTGCTCACTGTTGCAGTCTCCGCGGTGCTGCCCGCTGGCTATTCCTTAGAGCCCCACTACGCCTTCCAGGTGCTGGCCTTCATGTCCATCGGGTGGGTGTGCGGCGGCGGACTATCCGTGCCGGCGCTGCGGGCCTTCGCCCGGCAGCTGCTGGCCACCATCGCCTTCATCCTCGCGGTCATCGGCACGGGCGCGCTCACCGCATGGCCGCTGACGTGGTGGCTTAACATCACCTACTTCGAGGCCTACCTGGCCACCTCCCCAGGCGCGCTGGAGACCGTACTGGCGCTCTCGGCCGAGGGCGGGGCCGGCCCGGCCGTCGTGGCCGTCCAGGTCGTCCGCCTCATCGTCGTGCTCGTCGTGGCCGGCTACCTGCCGCAAATCTTGGACCTGCTGCGCCGCCTGCGCCGCCGCGGGGCCTAAAAGGCTCCCCGCTAAGCGTTAATCCAGGATGGTGTCGCGCAGGATAGACATCGGGATAGAGCCCAGCGCCAAGGCCTGGGAGTGGAACTCGCGCTCCGTCATGCCCTGGGCCACGGCGTCATCGCGGGTCTTGCGCCACAGGCGCTCGCCCAGCGCATAGGACGGGGCCTGGCCGGCCCAGCCCAGGTAGCGGTTGACCTCGAAGGCCAAGTTCGCGTCATCCATCGCGGTGTTTTCGCGCATGAAGGTGCGCACATGCGCCTTGTCCCACACGCCGGAGCCATCCGGCATGGTCTTGCCCAGGTGCAGTCCGATGTCGACCACCACGCGGGCAGCACGCAGGCGCTGCGCGTCTAGCAGGCCCATGCGGTAGCCCGGGTCATCCATGTAGCCCAGCTCCGCCATGAGTGCCTCCGCGTAGAGGGCCCAGCCCTCGCCGTGGCCGGAGTTCCAGCAGGCCGCGCGGCGCCACAGGTTCAGATCGTTTTGCATCAGCGCGGTGCCGATCTGCAGGTGGTGGCCCGGCACGCCCTCGTGGTGGACGGTGGTCAGCTCCTGCCAGGTGTGGAAGGTCTCCTGGCCCGCGGGCACGGACCACCACATCTGGCCCGGGCGCGAGAAGTCATCGGCAGGCTGGGTGTAGAAGATCCCGCCGGTGCCGGCCGGGTCGATCTTGCACTCGATGGTGCGCATCGGCTCCGGGATGTCGAAGTACTTGCCATCCAGATCGGAAATCGCCTGGTCGGCCACGGACTGCATCCACTCCACCAGGGCGTCCTTGCCCTGGATGAGGTACTTCTCCTCGGAGTTGAGCTTGCGCATGGCCGTGCGCGGGCTCACGTCGTCGCCGTAGAGGGAGCGGGCAATCTGCTCCTGATCGGCGTTGATGGCGGCCACGCGCTCCAGCCCCCACTCATAGGCGGCGTCCAGGTCCACGGAGTCGCCCACGAAAAGCCGGGAGAAGCGCTCATAGCGCTCGCGGCCGAAGGCGTCCTCGGTCGGGGCCTGCGGCTGCAGCTCAGAGGAGAGCCAGCCGGCGAATTCCTCGAAGGCGCGCTTGGCACCCTCGACCTCCGCGGAGTCGGGGTCAACGCCCAGGTTGTCCAGCACGTCATCGTCAGCCAGCTGGTTGCACTGGCCGATGACCTCGTTGATCTGGCGGGTGGCCGCCACCATGCCGTGCGAGGCGGCCTCGTTGAGAGACTCGCGGTAGCCGGCCAGGGAGTTAGGGATCTTGGACAGGCGGGAGCGGACGGCATCGATCTCTTCGGCCGTGGAGTGCGGCATCAGCAGCAGGGTGTCCCGGATGGTCTGCACCGGGGACTCGATGTTGTTGAGGTTGCGCAGATCCTCGCCGTGGTGGTGCAGATCCAGCTGCAAGCACAGGCGGTCGCGCAGGACGGCGGCCGTGACGTAGTCGACGTCGTCGAAGTCGTCGTCATCGTCCGAGTCATAGGTGCTGTCATCGAGGGCGTCGAGGTCAGCGACCATCTCGCGGGTGCGGTCGGCAACGGCGGCGTAGTACTCCGGGGAGAAATCCTGGAGCTCACCGTCGAAGCCCTCGATGCCCAGCGCGGTGGCATCGGTAGGGGTCAGGGCCGCGAGGTCATAGACGAAATTATCGCAGGAAGCATCCAGCAGGGAGGACTGGCGCTCGTCTGAGAGTTCGGAAGTCATAACGGGTCAGTCTATCCCCCGCGCGGGCGCGGGGCCAACCCATGCGTGCATTGTTGCCTAATTGTTGTCCCACTTAGCCCCAAGCGGGGTCCAGCCTGCGAATTTATCCAAAAGCCGGCCCGGTTCTGAGTCCACCAGAAGTCCGTTAACGTAGCGGCTTTGCACGAAGCCGGCGGCGGCAAAACCGCGGTACATTTCCAGAAACGGCTCCCAGAACCCGGCGGGGTTTAAAAGGCCCACCGGGCCGTTGATCGTGCCCAAGGACTGCAAGGTGAGCACCTCGGCTAGCTCTTCGAGCGTGCCGATGCCGCCGGGCAGCGCGATGAAGCCATCCGCCAGCTCCTCCATGCGCGTCTTGCGCTGCGCCATGGTGTCGACCTTTTCCAGGCTCGTCAGGCCGGGGTGTGCCATCTCTAAGTTGGCCAGCTGGTGTGGGATAACGCCTACCACCTCGCCGCCGGCGGCTAGGACGGAGTCGGCCACAATCCCCATCAGCCCCACATTGCCGCCGCCATAGACCAGCCTCAGTCTCCGGCGGGCCAATTCTGCCCCGAGGTCCCGGGCCGCACGCGCAAAGGCCGGGTCCTCCCCCGGCGCGGAGCCGCAATAGACTGCGATGGACGTCAGGGCGGGGGTTTGGGCAGAAGTCATGACTGCCATCGTAGAACAGCCGCCGCAGCCAAGCCCCCACGGCGGGCCCGGGCCCAGCCTGCGACCCGATCTGCGCTGGCTTTTCCACCGACATACAGAGCGGTCTGTTGAAAAAGCGAGCCAATTAGACAATGCGGTCTAGATAATTTAACATGCAGTGCATGCAAAATGTAGGCACGGTATTTACTCGCCCGCGGACCCCCGCGGCTAAATGCCTCCACCTCGTGCGCTTAAACCCCATCATCACCCGCAGCGAGCTCGTGGAGGCTACCGGCCTGTCCCAGCCCACCATCACCCGCGCCACCGCGGCACTGCTTGGCCTGGGCCTACTCCAGGAGCGCACCGATCTCACCCGCTCGCGCGGGCGCGGCCGGCCCACCGTGCCGCTTGAGGTGGCCGACAACGGCTGGATGCTCGCCGGCCTGGCCATCGGCACCAGCTCCACCTACATCGCCCTGTATGACTCCCGCGGGCGCACCATCCGCGAAGACGACTTCCCCACCCCGGTCTCTGAGCTGAGCACCGAGGACTTCATCCAGCACATCATGGCCGGGGTCAACATGCTCTCCGCCGGCATCGACCGCACCCTGGTCTCGGTGGGGGTTGCCACCTCCGGCTACGTCGACGCCGAGGGCCTGGTCTTTGCCCCCAACCTGGGCTGGGAAGGCATGGACATTGCCGCCCGCCTGCAGTTCCAGTTCGGCGTGCCCATCACCGTGACCTCCGTGGTCCCGGCCATCCTGGGCTCGGAGACCCAGGCCGCCGGGCTCGACGATGCCGCGACGGTGCTAGCGCTTTTCGCCGACGACTCCGTGGGCGCCGCACTCTCTGACGCCGACGGCGTGCACCCCCTGCGTCTGCCCACCGTGGACGGCGCCGATGCCTCCGAGGCCCTGGCCACCGCCGCCCTGGAGCGCCAGGTGGCCCGGGGCGCGCAGCGGCGCGAAGCGCTCAACGAGCGCGCCCGGAAACTCGCGGCCCTGACCGTCGAGCTCATCCAGGATCACCAGCCGGCCACCGTGGTCATCGCCGGCGGCGCCTTCTACGATGACGCCGATGCCCCGCGCCTTTATGCCGGCCACGTCCGCGCCGCCTTCGAGGGCACCGGGGCCCAGGCGCCGGCGCTGCGCATGATCCCCAACCACCGCGAGATCGTCCGCGCCATCGCCCGCGCCGCCGCCCTCGATCCCCTGCTGCGCACCCCGCTCGAACTCGAAAAGTAGCGCCCCCGCGCCCAGCGGACGCTGGGCGCGGGCGCGGGGGCGAGGAAGGGGCAGGGGCGCTCCCCTAGCCGCGCAGCGCTTCCACGGACCGGCGCAAGCCGGCCAGATCCCGGAAGTGGTGCGTGGCCAGGCCCGCCTTGGCCGCGCCGGCCAGGTAGTCGGCGCGATCATCGATAAAGAGCGTGCCGCGGGCCCCGCCGCCGAGCGCGTCTACCGCCACGGCGAAGGCCTGCGGGTCGGGCTTGACCAGGCCAATATCGCAGCTCAAAGTCACCGCCGCCAGGCAGCCCAGCCACTGGTGCCGGGCGCGCACGCGCTGGGCCAGGCCCAGCGGGATATTAGATAGCACGCCCACCGTGGCCCCGACGCCGACGAGTTCTAGCACATAGTCCACGACCTCCGAATCGGCTCCCACGCAGGGGCCAAAGTCCGCCTCCACGGCGGCAGCCACGTCGAAGCCCGGCAAGCCGGCGCGGGCACGTACCTGCTGCCACCAGCGCTGATCGGAGGCCAGGCCGGCATCATAAGCCGGGCGCAGCTCTTCGTAGACCCGCCAAAATAGCTGGGGATCGGGGGCGCGAACGACCTCCTCGAGGTGCCGCGCCGAGGCGGGCGAATGACCCTTGAGCAGCACGCCATAGAAATCGAAGAGGAACTTGACCATGCCCTAAAGCCTAGTGAAAACCGCCGCGCCCTAAATGACATGCCCGTAACGAAGCGGCCGGAATGGAGGGCACGCGGGCGGCGCCTCGCCTAGGCGCGGGCGAGGGCGCGCGGCTTGACCAGGGCGATGGCCGCCGCGCCGGAAAGGCCGCCGGCCACATAGAGCGGGAAGCTGGCGCCGGGGCTAGAGCCCACGGGGCTAAAGAGCACCAGGCCCACCGAGGCCAACAGGAGTACTCCGCCCAGGCAAGACAGGGTGCGCTGCGGGGCCGTGGCCACCGCGCGAGAGGCGAAGACGAACAGGCCCACGCCGACGAAGGGGCCGAGCATGACGGCCGCGCCCCATAGGAAGGTCCCCAAAGCCAGGTAGGTCGACGCAAGCGCCACGCCGGCCACGAGGGCCAGGACGAGGCCGAGCAACGCGCCAATGGTCAGTTTCTTCTGCTGAGTGGACATATGCAAAAATTCTCCCACCGAATCAGACTCGGTGGGAGAAAGTGGCCGTATCTTAACGGCTTCGTTACGCCTTCTTAATGTTGGCGTGCGCTGCTAGCTGTTTCGGCCGCCCAGGCGGGCGTCGATGCGCAGCAGGCCGGAGCCGTCGTTGCCAACCAGCTTGATCTGGTCGATGATCTCGGAGACGGTGTCCTCTTCCCCGATCTGCTCGTCCAGGAACCAGTTGATGAGCTGGCGGGAGTCCAGGTCGCCTACGGAATCTGCCAGGCGGGCGATCTCGCGAATCTGCTCGGAGACCTTCTGCTCGTGAGCGTAGGCAGCCTCGAAGGCGTCCAGCGGGGTCGGGGCCTTGATGGAGCCAACCGGAATGTCGGTCAGCTCGACGCGGTAGCCGCGGGCCAGCAGGTGGTCAGCGAACTTAGCAGCGTGCTCGCGCTCCTCCTCGGCCTGAGCCTGGAACCAGTCGCGCATGCCCGGGAAGGACTGATCATCCATCTCGTAGGCCAGCTGGGAGTAAATCAGGGAAGCACCAAACTCGTTGATGACCTGGTTATTCATGAGGGTGAGAAGCTTCTCGTCCATGATAGGTTTTCCTTTTCTCTAGACAGTGATTAATTCGGTATGCGCCTAAGAATACACGACTGTTTTCGGTGCGCCAGGCAGGAAAGGTTAACCATACCTGCACGTCAGGGGCTTTTTTGGCCACCTTTACCTAAGTAAAGGAGGCCTTAAAACCGGGCCGCCCAAGGGCGCTAGCTGGGACTTCTTTTGCCACATATGAGGCGTGCATCACATTGGGGTGCGAAGATGTTCCTAATCCGACAAGACGCACCCTAAAGGCGGAGGCCCAGGCCCGCCAAAAGTTTGTTGATTTCCCCGCCAAAATTGTGCCCCCGGTTGACCCCAAGCTGGCCCACCAGCCAGGCGATGGCGCCGCCGGCCGCACCCAGCACTGCCAGCGCGCCGGCGGCCACCAGCGCCCAGGTCTTCTCCGGGCCGAGATCCGCCGACAGCTGCTTGGAGCTGGCCATCTGCGTGCCATCCGGCTTCGGGGCGGCCTGGCCGTCCGCATAGTCGAGGATGAGATCCACCGCGGTATCGTCTAGCAGCTCGCCATCCTGGTAGCGCACCATGGACTTTGCCAGGCCCGGGCCGGCGGTGGTGACGCGGTCCATCTCCGCCACGTCCGCGCCTGGGGTCACAGCCTTGCTCAAGTCGAAGGTCACCAGAACCTCGTCGTCGCCGTGCAGATCGATGCTGGCACCCTGGCCGCCGGGCACGCCCTTGACCTCGTAGTCGCCCACGAGCTGAGCCTTGGTGCCATCCACTCGCACCTCGAGGTCGAAGTAGCGGGCATCGAGTCCCAGGCCGCCACCGGGCCCCATCTTCGGGTAGGCCTGCAGGTGGGCCTCGCCATCGAGTTCGATGACCCCCTTGCCCTGGGCGTCGATGGTGGTCTCGGCGGCGTCGACCGGGAAGACGAACTGACTGTCCTCGAAGCTCGCACCCTCGCTCGGGGTGATCTGGCCCTTGGCAATCGGGTTGGACTGCAGGTGGTGCATGAGCGAGGTCTTGATCGGCCAGGCAAAGCTGCCCGACTCCAATACGGCCGGGGCCGCGGCCGCCTGCGGGGCAACGATGGCCGTTGCCATGGCCACGGCGGCAGCGGTAAGCGTTGCGGTCGAGGCCGCGCGGCACGAGAGCTGAGAGTGCATGTAGTTCTCCCCTTCCCAAGGGAATCAGAAATTAGGACACCCTTAGTATAGGCAGCTTAGGCTACATTTACTAACCCGCCGGGAATTCAACATCCATCTCCGCGAAGACGGCAGAGTTCAGCCCGAAGGCCACGCGGGCTTCCTCGAGCAGCTCGGCGCGGGCGGCATCGGAAAGCTGCATCTCATTCAACGCCGCCTTGTAGGCCTTGCGATAAGGCGGGATCTTGTCGATGGCGGTGAAGTGATAGAAGTTGAGCGCGTCGCGGTCGATGCCATAGACGGCCCCGAGTCGGGCAGCAATGACCTGCCCGCCAGAGATATCCCCCAGGTAGCGCACGTAGTGATGGGCGGTGACCAGGTGCGGGGAATCGAGCTCCCCCAGGTGGGCCACGTAGCGCGCGGTGGCCGGCAGGATGCGCACCTGGTCGCGCCAGTCGGCGCCGTACATCTCCGCCAGGTCGGCCTCCAGCGCTAGCTTGCGCTCCAGGCGCGGATCCGCCACCGGGCAGTCCACGTTGCGCACCGCGCGCTCCAGGGCTTCGTAGATAAACCACAGCTGGCCAGTAAAGAAGGCCACGGCTTCCGGATTGAGCTCGCCGGCGATGAGGCGGGACATGAACTGCGAGCCCTCCGCCTCCGAGTGGGCTTGCTGGGTGGCCTCCCGCAGCTGGGCCGAGAGCGGGCTATCCAGCTCGATCGTGGTCGTTGCAAGGGTCATTGTGAACTCCTAGTAAAGGTTACCTAAGTTAAGTTGCCCTAAGCTTATTTGCAACGTTATCGATTAGGCAATGATCTCACACAAAGATCAACCATTCGATGGGGTCCACTCCCCACCCGGGACCCTATTCGCCCAGGTTGCCAGACAGCCGGTCCAGGCGGGCCCGGCTGCCCGGATCCAGGCCGCGCACCTGCACGCGGATGCCGCGATCCGCATACTTGGCGCGCACGGCATCGAGAGTGGCCACCGTGGAGGCGTCCCAGATCTGCGCCTGGCTGAAGTCGATGACCACCTCCTCAACGTCCAGGGTGTAGTCGAAGGCGTAGACCAGGTCATTCGAGGAGGCGAAGAAAAGCTGGCCTTTGACCCAGTAGACGTCATCGACAAGATCCACGGCCACCACGTGCGCCACGCGGCGGGCGAACCCGATGGAGGCCGCCACCACGCCAAGCACCACGCCAATGGCCAGGTTATTGGTGGCCAGGGTGCCCACCACGGTGGTGAGCATGACCACGGTCTCCGACAGGGGCATGCGGAAGATGGTGCGCACCGAATGCCAGTTGACGGTGGAAATCGAGATCATGATCATCACCGCCACCAGCGCAGCCATCGGGATCCGGCCGACGGTCTCCCCCAGCACCAGGATGAGGATGAGCAGGAATAGGCCCGCCAGGAAAGTCGACAGGCGGGTGCGCGCCTGGGATTCTTTGACCCCGATCATCGTCTGGCCGATCATGGCGCACACGCCCATGCCGCCGATGGCCGCGGACAAGATGTTGCCCACGCCCTGGCCGAGCGACTCGCGCGTCTTATCGGAGTGGGTATCCGTGATGTCATCGACCAGCTTGGCTGTGAGCAGGGACTCCATCAGGCCGACGAGGGCCACGCCTAGCGCATAAGGGCCAATCAGCGCTAGCGTCTCGAGGTTCCACGGCACGTCCGGGATGAAGAGGCCGGGCAGGCTGGTGGGCAGCTCGCCCTGGTCCGCCACGTCCGGGACCTGCCAGCCGGCGATGACCGCCAGGCCCGTGACCAGCAGGATGGTCACCAGCGGCGCCGGGACGGCGGCATTAATCCGCGGCCAGACCACCATGATGATAAGGCCGAGTGCCACGAGCGGGTAGACCAGCCAGGGAACGCCGATGAGGTGCGGCAGCTGCGCGGTAAACATGAGCACGCCCAGGGCGTTGACGAAGCCGGTCATCACCGACCGCGGAATAAACCGCATGAGCTTGGCCACCCCGAGCAGGGCCATGACCACCTGCAAAATCCCGGCCAGCAGCACCGTGGCCACCACGTAGTCGAGCCCGTGCGTCTTGGCTAGCGGGGCGATGACCACGGCGATGGCGCCGGCGGCCGCGGACATCATGGCCGGGCGCCCGCCGGTAAAGGCGATGGAAATACACATCACCACGGAGGCAAAAAGCCCCACCCGCGGGTCGAGGCCCGCCAAGATGGAAAAGCTTAAGACCTCTGGGATTAAGGCTAGCGAGACCGCCAGCCCGGCAAAGACCTCCTTGCGCAGCCGCACGGGGCTGGAGAAGGCGAAGCGAAAACTATCGATGACCCCCATCGGGGCCGGGACCTGTTGAGACACGGGGGTTCATTGTAGGCCACCGCGCCCCAGGGCCCACGGGAGCCGCTGCCCGCGGGCGCCACCCCGCGAGACTGTCGGCCGCTTCCGGGTTTAGGCGCCTTCCTTGAAGGAGCCGTCGACGGTGATGACCGGGAGGACGGACCAGGCGAAATTGATCCACTGATCGGTCTTGCGCCAGGAGAAGTCCGGCTCAAAGATGGTGGTGGGCTTGGTGTAGATCACCGCGGACTTGACCTCGGAGGCGGTCTCTTCCAGCAGGTTGACCACCAGGTCCAGGGTCTTGCCGGAGTCTGCAACGTCGTCGACCACGAGGACCTTCTTGCCCTTCAGGGAGTCGGTGTCGAGCTGCGGGTTCAAGATGATGGGCTCCGGCAGGGTCTTGCCGATGTCGCTGTAGAACTCCACGTTGATGGCGCCCATTTCCTTGACGCCGATGGCATACCCGATGGCGCCGGCGGGGATGAGGCCGCCGCGGGCCACGCCCACGATGAGATCCGGGAACCAGCCGGAATCCACGATGGCCTGGGAGAGGTAGCGGGAGGCTTCACCGAAGGTCTCCCACGTTAGGTTTTCGCGGTCCGGGTGGACCCAATCCGGCTGGCTCACAAGGGCTCCTTCACGGTTTAAAAAAGGTTTGGACAAAGTTTACTAGATACCGCCCGATCACCGGAACGGCGCTTCCCGATCACCGGAACGGCGCTTCCCGATCACCGGAAAGGCACTTCCCCGATGGTGCGCCGCAGCTTGCGGGTGCGCAGGCGCTCCGGGTTGGAGGCCAGCGACTCCACGGCACGAACCGCGCACATCACGTGGGCTTCCTTGGAGTTGGAATAGAACGCCTGCGCCGCCGCCGGCAGCTTGGGCACGGCGTGCAGCGGCAGGTCGGAGACCGACAGCAAGGTGCCATAGGGCACGCGGTAGCGGTACCCATTGGCAGCCACCATGCACGATTCCATGTCAACGGCCACGGCGGTGGAACCACGCAGCCATTCCCACAGCTCGCGTGGGGTGCGCCACTCCCAGTTGCGGTCGCCGGTGGATAACACCGTGCCGGTGCGCATGAGCTCTTGGTCCTCGCCGTAGACGGCACGCACGGAGTTCTCCAGCATGCGCTGGACCTCCGGCACCGCCGGGATGGGAACGTCGACGGGGATGGGGTGGTTGAGGATGTGATCGTCGCGCTGATAAGCGTTGCCCAGGATCAGATCCCCCATGCGCATGCGCCCGTCCAGGCCCGCGCAGTGACCGATCATGATCCAGGCCTCGGGGCGCAGCACCGCCAGGCAATCCGTGATGGTCTTCGCGTTAGAGGGGCCGACTCCGATGTTGATCATCGTGATGCCATCGCCGGCGGCGGTGACCAGGTCAAAACGGGGCATCTGGAAGCGGGACTCGAGGGTTAACTCGTCCAAGTCGAGGTCGACCGCGTCATTCGGGTGCAGGATCTCGCCGCTGGGGAGCACCAGCGCGGTGTAGCGGGAGTCCTCCCGGGTCAGCTCGCGCAGGCCGAAGCGGACGAACTCCGTGGTGTGCATGGCGTAGTTGGTAAAGAGGATGTACTTCTGCACCGTGTCCACCTCGACGCCGGTGTAATGCTCGATGCGCGCGCAGGCGATGTCAAAGCGCTGCGGGCCGAAGTGGAACAGCGGCTTTTCCCCAGTGAGCGGATCGTGGAAGGCCTCCCAGTGGCCGTCGATGATGGCGTCGTGGACATCGTCCAGCGTGGGCCGCGGGACCTGGGGCGGACGCTGCTGGCCCACCTGGGCTGCACCCCGGATGTACTCGGGTGGGATGCGGATCTCGGAGGGGGCGACGGTGATGCGGCACTCGTAGTTGGCCGTCAGGCGCTCGAGCTGTTCTTCGAGGTAATCGCGCATGATGTGCGGCTTGGAGATCACCGCGGAGTAGACCCCGGCCTCGTCGACATAGCCGAAGGGCTCCGAACGGTCGATGGGGTTCCAGGTTTTTACCTCGACGGTGAGCTTGGGATAGGTCACCTGGCCATAGTCTTCGAAGTTTCCGGACTCGAGGATTTCCCGGGCCTTGCGGCACGCGGAATCATAGTGCTCGATGAGGGAAACCACTGCTTCAGATGCGTCGCTCATGCCGCCCCATTGTATAACGAAGGCCCACCGGCTGCGCACCGGTGGGCCTTCTCCCCATGACTAATCTTTCGGTCCTCACGCAGGAAGTGGAGCGCAACCTTTGTGAAGTACCGCCCGTGATTAGGCAAGCCTTAGTTTATGCACCTTTCGGAGGATAGTCAAGGGCTTTCCAAAAAAGTTTTTCGCGCCCGCGCATGAGCCTCTACTGGCTGCCACACCTCACTCACGCAGCTCATCTGCCCGCGCAGCTGCCAGCCCCACCAGCCCGGCTGCCGGCCCGACCCCAAAGCTTCACCCCATGGCTAGTATCGGGTCATGGCCCAAGATCCGATTTCCGAGTTACGTACCCTCGTCTCCGAAGCTCTCGGGAAGTTCTGGCGCCCCGACCCCGAGCGCCCCGTGGTCGCCTACGACGACACAGACGGCGCCGTCGATGCCGCAAGCACCACCGACCACACCACCGACCACGACGCCGACCACACCACCGACTACGACGCCAACGCCGGCGATGCCCCGGCTACAGATCCCGCCCCCGCGAAGGCCCCGCAGAACTCGGCGCGCTTCGGGGTGGCGTCCCCGCCGGCGGCGAACGCCCTACGCGAGGAGGTCGCCGACGAGATCACGGAGATGCTCCACGGGGATCGCCGCAGTTTTTCGGATTTGGTCTACCACCGCCAGGACCCCGCGGAGGCGGAAGCCACCGCGCCGCTGCCGCTAGGCGCCCGGCTCAAGAGCCGCGGGGTCTTCGAGGATGACTGGACCGCGCGCACCGACAAGGACCACCCCTGGCCGGTGATCCTCATTCACGGCACCACGGATTCCAAGGGCGCCTGGCAGCTGCTTGGCCAGGAGCTACGTGCCGATGGCTGGGCGGTCTTCGCCCCGGACTATGGCCTGCGCGCCACCGGGCATATCCCCGACTCTGTAGATCAGGTGACTGCCTACGTCGCGGCGGTGCTGGGCGCCCTAGGCGCGGAGCAGGCGGTTTTGGTGGGCCACTCGCAGGGCGGGCTGGTAGCGCGCGCGGTGGCCAAGCAGGACCCGGCGCGGGTTCGCCACGTCATCTGCCTAGGTGCGCCGAACCACGGCACCACGCAGGGCGGCATCATCAGTCCGCTGGTGAGCACCCGCCGGCAGGAGCACGTGATGCAGTCGATCATCGACTCCTATTTCGGACAGGCCGGCCTGGAGCAGATAGTGGGCAGCAAGATTATCGAGCGCCTCAACCACGGCGGGGACATCGTCCCGGGCGTGAGCTATACGTGCATCGCCACCAAGCAGGACACCATCGTCGTACCCCCGGAGACCTGTTTCCTCTCGCCTGGCGATGCCCCCGATGGCACCGTGCGCAACATCTACGTCCAGGACTTCGACAGCCGGGCCGTAGTCCTGCACATGGACATGCCCATGGACAAAAGAGTCCGCGCCATCGTGCGCACGGTGCTCAAACAGCTCACCTAATCACACAGCGTCCCGGTTGCCGCCCGTACCAAAACCCAAAGCAGCCCTAGCAAACGCTAGAGCTGCCGTGAGGTTGCCTTATGGCCCTGGATTTATGCGACTAGTTATCCAGACTTAGAACTTGATACCCAGCTTGCCCAGAATGTTGAAGTTCTGAGCCAGCCATGCAAACCCGCCACCCAGGGCGAGCAGGGCGGACACCAACGGGATGATCCAGGCCATCGGGCCGAAGCTACCCTGCGAAGAACCATTGGGGTCCTTACCCGGCTTGGAAGGCTGAGAAGGCTTGGAGGACTCGGACGGCTTGGAGGGCTTCTCGGACGGAGTAGCAGCGTCGTTGCACACCTGGCGGGTCTTGAGGGCGATGGAGGCATCGTCCAGCTCTGGCTGGTAGTTCTCGTTGTAGGTTCCCAGGAACAGGCGGTCAATGCCCTCGACGGTCTGCTTCTTGGTCTCCGGATCGTAGTTGGTGCCCGGCTTCTGCTTGTACTTCATCCCCTGGGTCTCCAGGTGGATGATGTCGCCCTCGGTCACGGCCTCCACCGCGCCCTGGCCGAAGGTGTCGGTGCCGGTGACCTTGTTGGCCTCGATGCGGTCTGCCGGGGTGTACTCCGTCATGCCCTTGCCCTCGACGTAGTAGGCCACGTACGTCACGCCCGGGCGGACGGTGTTGCCCTGAATCTCAAAGTACGGGGACTGCATCTTGGAGTACAACGCGCCCTTGTGACCCTCGAACTCGATGGAGGAATCCTTGGTCTGAATCTTGGCCTCGGTGACGTTGCCGTCCTTGTCGACCTTAATGTTCGACTTGGCCGGGTCGACCTCGAAGAGGAACTGGAAGTCCTTGGCATTCTTGGCCTGCGGGCCTTCCTTCACCGCGCCGCCAATCGTCCACTGGCCCTTAGCGATATTCCCCGTGATGTAGGAGCGCCAGGAGGTCTTCACGCCCCAGTCGACGGTACCGGAGACGATTTCCACCCCCGGGTTCTTGCAGGTCTGCGGCTCAGCGGGCTCGGTGGGCTCCGCGGAGACCGCGGGGACTACCGCGAGGCTGCCGGCCAGGGCCAGGGAAACGCCGAAGGCCAGTCCGGCGGTAGAGCGAGTCTTCATGTGATTTTCTCCTTGAGAAGGGTTAAGCCGAGGAAGTGCCAATCGTTTAGAGACGGAATCCGGGCGCAGCGCCCGACCCCAGTTAAGATAGGCAACCATAACCTTAAAAAGGTTTACCTTACCTTTCAAGGGTGGGGCGTGAAGTTACCCCCGCGGCAGGTGGCCCAGGAGGCCGTCGAGCGCGCCGGAGGAATAGATGGTCGCACCGATAACGCTAAACAGCGAGGTCAGGGTGAATACCGCGAGCACAATATTCCAGCTCTTCGCAAACGACGAGCCCTCCTCGGCAGGCTGCTCGGCCGGCTGCCCGGTCGACTGATCGGCGGGCTGCTCGTGATCGGCGGGCTGCGCGGTGTCGGCTCCGGCTGCGAGGACAGCGGGGGCAGGCGCGGCCGTGGTGGCAGGGACTGCGGCGGTGGTCAGCGACAGGGCGACGGTGACGGCGGTGGCGCGGCGAGTGAAGGTGTTCATGAAGGACTCCTTGGTGTTGTGGTGTTGGTAGGGATTGAGGCCGAGGGCTGGCCTAGGGGTGGGTGCGGATGAGGTCGATGAAGCCGGTGGCCGCGGCCGAGTCGGGGCGGCGGGCCGGGTGGACGGTGATGGCGCCATCGGTGCGGGCGACGGAGACGGGCCAGTCGTAGACGTCGGAGAGGATCTCCTCCGTGTAGACCGCGGGCACCGGGCCGGCGGCGGCCACGGTTCCGCCGGAGAGGCACACGATGTGGTCGCAGTAGGCGGCGGCCGCGTTGAGATCGTGGAGGACCACCACGACGGCCACGTTCGCCTCCCGGGCGATGGTGCGCACCAAGCGCAGAACCACCTCCTGGTGGCGGATGTCGAGGGCCGCGGTGGGCTCGTCGAGGAACATCGCCGGGGTCTGCTGCGCAATCACGCGGGCCAAGGCCACGCGGGCGCGCTCCCCGCCGGAGAGCGTGGCGATATCGCGCCCGGCCAGGTGGGCCACGTCGGCGGCGGCCAGGGCCGCATCCACGATGGCATCGTCAAGCTCCTCGCGCGCCGTGCCGGCCCAGGGCCGCCGGCCAAAAGCCACGACGTCGCGCACCAGAAATTGGAAGGAGACGGTGACGTCCTGGAGCATGACCGCGCGCAGACGCGCCATCGCCAGCGGGCTGGTGTTAGCCGGGTCATGGCCGGCGATGGTGACCGTGCCGGCGGCGCGCGGAAGATCCCCGGCCGCGGCGGCCAGCAGCGTGGATTTGCCCGCGCCATTGTGCCCGATTAGCCCGGTGACCTGGCCCGGCGCGGCACTAAAGCTCACATCGCGCAGCAGCTTGGTCCCGCCGAGGCTGACCTCTAGGCCCTGGATGTCGATGGTCGGTGTCGCATCGATCATGCGTGCAGCCCCTTTCGCATCATGCGGCGCAGAAGGATGAAGAAGGTCGGCCCGCCCACTAGCGCGGTGAAGATGCCAATGGGCAGGTCCGCGAAGGGGATGAGCGTGCGCGCGGCGACATCGGCCAGCGCGATGAGCACCCCGCCCGCCAGCGCCGAGGCCGGTAGCAGCACCTGGTTTTCGGGTCCGACGAGCGTGCGCAGCAGGTGGGGGACGATTAGGCCCACAAAGCCGATGAGGCCGGCAAACGCCACGGCCGCAGCCGTTAGCACCACGGATGCCGCAATCGCCAGGATGCGCAGGCGGGCGACGTTGACGCCGGTGTGGCCGGCGGCCCTATCCCCCAGCGCGAGTACGTCGAGGCTAGCGCCGAGCCGCAGGGCCACGGCGATGCCGACGACCGCGATGGGGGCGACTACCCACACGTGCTTCCACTGGGAGCCGTTGAGGGAGCCCATCTGCCAGAAGATGATCTGCTCCCGGTTGGCGGTGGGCGCCAGGTAGGTCATAAAGGAGATGATGGCGGTGCACACCGCGTTTATGGCGATGCCGGTCAGAATCAGGTTGACCACGGCCACCTGCCCCCGGGATCGGGCGAGCTGGTAGATGACCACCGTGACCGCCACCGCGGTGAGGAAGGCGGCGAAGGGCACGGTGAAGGTGCCCAGGAAGCTCAGGTTGAACACGATGGCCACGGCCGCGCCCACGCCCGCACCCGAGGTCACGCCGATGACGGAGGGCTCGGCCAGCGGGTTGGCGAAGACCGCCTGCATCAGGGTGCCGGCCACGCCCAGGCAAGCGCCGACGACGAAGCCGAGCAGGATACGGGGCAGGCGGATCTGCCAGACCACGTTGGCGGCCAGCTCCGCCTGGCCGGGCCCGGCCACCAGGATGCGCACCAGGTCGGCTAGGCCGACGTAGTACTGGCCCAGCGCCAGCGATAGCAGCGAGGCAAAGACGAGGAGGATGAGCAGGGCCGTAAATACGCCCACGCGCAGGGCCCGGCGGCGCGCGAAGACATCGCGGGCGCTGCGGGCGCCGGGGGCGGCGGAGGCTTTAAGCATTGTCTGGGTCATAGATGGCCTGCGCTAGTCGCAAGAGGGTCTGGCCGGTCAGCGGGCCAAAGGCCAGCGACTGCCCGTCCGGGATGGTGATGATGCGCTGCTTCTGCCCCGCCGTGGTCTGGGCCACGCCGGGCCGCTGCATGAGCCCGTCGATGCCGCCGGTGGACTCCAGGCCGTCGGTCATCATGACGATGATCTCCGGGTTGATCCGGGCCAGCGCCTCGGCGTTGGCGGGCTCGGCGTAGGACAGGTTGTATTCGGTGCCTAAGTCGATGCCGCCCACGCCCTCGATGAGGTCCTTGGCGCCGGTGCCCTCCCCCATGACGAAGAAGACACCGCCGTTGCCGCGGGCGTAGAGGAAAGCCATCCGCATCGGCTCGCCGGGTACCAGGGACGCGATGGTCTCCTTGGCGCCGGCGATCTCGCGGGTGGAGCGCTCCGCGAGTTTCTCGCCTTCGGCGGGCAGGCCCACCACGGCGGCCAGCGTGGTGATGTCCTCGGCCACCGCGTCGATGGTGCGCTTGGGCTCCATGACCACGGTGGTCACGCCGGCGGCGCGGATCTGATCGATGGCATCGCGCGGGCCGATGGAGTGGTCAACGATGACCAGGTCGGGACGCAACTCCAGCACGGCCTCGACGTTGATGTTGTGGCCGCCCTGGGTGACCACGGGGCGGTCGGCCAAGACCTTTTCCGTCGAGGAGACCGTGCGGCCGACGATGTTGTCGGTCAGCCCCAGGCCTTCCAGGCTCTTGGTGTAGGTGCCGTAGATGTCGAGCGCCAGGATGCGGTCAACCGTGTCCACGCTGACGTCGTAGCCGTCGGCGTCGGTGAGCGTGACCGGCAGCTGGGGCTGCGGGTCTTGCGCCACCGGCACGACCTCGTCGAAGTCGTCGACGTGGCTGACCCCAGTAAACCCGCGCGGATCGCCCGCGTCGGCGTGGGCGAGTTCCTCCTGCAGCTGCTCGTTGGAGTTGCCGGCGTCATAGGCGCCTTGCACCCCGCAGCTGGCAATGCTCAGCGCGCACACAATCGCGGCCAAGCCCTGGGCTATCCTCTTCATCTCACTGTTCTCCTACGCTCGTGTGTCCTACTTTTTCGCCTCGGCTGCCTCGCCCGGGCCTTAGGCCGGGTTGCCCATGACGACGCGGCCCAGGGAGCCGCCGGCGACGATGAGCCCGCCCACGATGAGCAGCAGCCAGGTGGTGGCATCCTCGCCCAGCCCGCCGCCCGGGCCGCTGGCCGCGGCCGAGTGAATCTTGAACTTGTCCGCGCCGCTTTCATACCCGGTGGTCGAGGTGTCCGAACCGGCGCCTTCTGCCCCGGCTGAGCCTGCCGATGCCCCGGAGCCCGAGCCGGAAGCCCCCGCCCCGCCGGCTGAGCCTGCCGATGCCCCGCCGACGCCACCGCAGTCGCCCGCACCGCCCAGGGCGGCCTCGAAGGTCAGCGGGTCGAGCTCGATGCCGGCATCGTAGAAGCTCGCAAAGGCCTGCGCGCCGGTGCCGGACAGGAATACTTGGGCGGACCCGGCCACGCGGGAATCGCTGACGTCGAGCTGGTTGAAGCGCAGGTCGGCAATCTGGGTGTGGCCGAAGTCGTGGCGGTTGCCCTCCATGTCGGAGGAGCGCACCGTGGCGTATAGCGCGCCGCCACCGCCGCCGAAGCGGATCTCCACATCCGAAATATTCAGGTCGAGCACGCCGTTGTGGCCGGTAAAGTGCACCGAGCCGCCATAGCGCAGGGAGCCGGCGCCCGCGGCCGGGTCGACGTCGCCGCCGGCGCCGGTGAAGCGGAACTGGCCGCCCTCATAGCCCATGCCGTCTAAGGTCCACTTGCCCTTGGCAATGGAGCCGGTGATATAAGACTGGAAGGATTTCTTGATCCCCCAGGCTGCCGATGCCGACTGCACGCCGGTGGCCTCACACTTTTCGTCGCCACCCGCAGCGGCGCGGGCAGTACCGCCCGCAGCACCAGAGTTGGTGCCCCCGCCGGAGGCCGCACCCGCGGTAGAGCCACCATTGGAGCCGGAATTCGATCCGGAATTGGCCCCGGACCCCGAGCCAGAGTTAGCTCCCGAGGTAGACCCCGACGTCGAGCCGGACGTAGACCCAGCGCTAGTACCGGATCCCGAGGTCGTGCCGGACGCCGAGCCGGACTTGGTGCCGGTGCCGGTGCGGTCGCGGAAGGAGTCCAGCTGGTCCAGGAAAGCCTCGGTGTTACCCATGAAGGTGGTCACGCCGTTGAGGGTGTCGTTGGTTTCTTTCAGGATGCCCATGGCCTCCTTGTTGTAGCCGCTGAACTCGCCGGTGATCTGCTTGAGCTGCTTAGTCCCGGAACCGGAACCAGAGTTCGAGCCGCCGCCGCAGCTGCCGTCGGTCTTAACGGTTCCGCGGGAGGGGTCCATCTGCGTGCCGGCGTCATAAGCCAAAAACAGCTGGTGGCCGGCGTCGGTGAGGGTGACCGGGCCGGACAGATCCACGGTCCCCGCCCCGGCATCGACCGCGCGGCTGAGATCGATGCCGGCGATGACCACGTTGTCACCCGTGATCTTTTCGCCGCGCTCGGTCTTGTCCTGCATGTCCGACTCATAGGAGACGTAGTCCACCACGATGGCCGCCCGGTTGCCGGAGGCCTGGACCTTCCAGTCGGAGATGGTCATGTCCAGCAGGTCCGGGCCGCCGTAGTTGTGGCCGGTAAAGTGCACCGTACCGCCAAATGGGATGGTCACGGTATCCCCTTCCACCGCGGCCTTGCCCGGGGTAAAGCGGAACGCGCCGTCCGTGCCGGTCTCGCTGCCGTTGAACCCAACGCTGTCCAGGGTCCATTTGCCCTTGGCCACGGGGCCGCGGATGTAGCTGCGATAAGACTGCTTCACGCCCCAGTCCCAGGCACAGTTTTCGGCGGCTGCAGCCCGCGGGGTGGCCGCGGGCGAGGCGACGGCTACCAGGGGGAGGGCGGCGAGGGCGGCGGCCGCCATCACCCGGCCCAGCTTGCTGCTAAAGGAACGGAGACTCATGGGATTCCTCCTCATAAGAGATCGAGAACCTGCAGGAGACGAAGTGCTGCAGTCGGAGTTAGGGTATACAAACTGGACTTAGGGTACACAACCCTAATATTGCTTGCATAGGCTATGCTAAGCTAACCGCTCAAGAATCACCCCCAATCCCCCGGAAATCCACCCGCCAGTAACGAAGGAAGCCCGATGCCTGCGGTCACCACCACCGCCTTTGCCACCCTCTACCCCGACGTGGACCCAACCAAAGGTCTACCCCTCAGCGCCTCCGAGCGCCTCTCTTTAACCGTGGCGTTTGCCATCCTGGCCTTCGGGGCGGTGCGCGCCGACGTCGTCATCGCCGGCGTCGGCCTAGGCCTGGTGGTGCTCGCAGCCTTCCTGCAGTCCAATCAGACGCGCCGGCGCGTGCGCGCCGAGGCTCGCAGCCGCTTCCCCGATCAGGACTGGGCGGAGTACCGCGCAGCCTCCCGGCTCAAGCTCAACTGGGCCCTGCCCATCTTCCTGCTCGCAGCCATTGCCGCCTGCGCCACGGGCTTCTGGTTCCTGCCGGAGTCCCTGGCGCTGCCCGGCGCGCTCGGCATCGCCAGCTTCGTGGGCTTACTCGTCTGGTTCCTGCCGGGACTCAACCCAATCTGGAATAAATAGGGCAATTGCGCTGGGCACCTAGCCCAGGTGCCGCCGGATTAGGGCAGGCGCTCTACATAGAGCCAGTCGGAGTCGAGCTCCCCGTGGCGCGCGCACCAGGCATTCCAGCCATCCGGGCGCACCTGGACTACCATGCGCCGCCCGCATAACTGGCAGTACCGCGGCACGTCTAGGCCCGCCGCGGCCGCCGGGTGAAGGTGCGCGGCCGAGCCGGAGGGCTCCCCGGTGTTCGGGTGGAATGCCGGCTCCTCACCGGCCAGCACCGCCGCGGCGAGCTCCGTTTCTGCGCCGGCCGTCGCCCGCCCGCCGCTCATAGCGCCTTGATGGGCAGGTCGATGCGGCCGAGCATGTCCACGTCCTTTTCGATCTGGCGGCCCAGGGTGGTCAGGTAGTTGCCGGCGATGATCGCGTTGATGCCACCCAGCAGGCCGCGCTCCGTGCCGTCGTCGCCCAGCGAGAGCTCGCGGCCGCCGGCAAACCTCAAGGTCACCGCCGGCATCGCCAAGCGGAAGGCCGCCACCGCGCGCAGGCCCTCCCCCAGCGGGACCAGCGGGCGGTCCGCAAACGGGGTGCCCGGGCGCGGGTCCAGGAAGTTCATGGGCACCTCGCACGGGTCCAGCTGTGCCAGCTGATAGGCAAACTCGGCGCGCTGGGCCAGGGTCTCGCCCATGCCGAGGATGCCGCCCGAGCAGATCTCCATGCCCGCCTCGCGCACGTAGTTCAGGGTGGCGCGGCGCTCCTCCCAGGTGTGCGTGGTGACCACCTGCGGGAAGAAGGAGCGGGCCGTCTCCAGGTTGTGGTTATAGCGCTGCGCGCCCATCTCCTTGAGGCACAGGGCCTGCTCTCGCGTGAGCGTGCCCAGCGAGCAGGAGATCTCGATGTCGACGGCGTCGTTGATGGCGGCAATCGCCTGGCCCACCTGGTCCAGCAGACTCTCATCCGGGCCCTTGACCGCGGCGACGATGCAGAACTCCGTGGCGCCCGTCTTGGCGGTCTTCTGCGCGGCCTCGACCAGCTCGGCGATGTCGAGGCGGGCGGCGCGCACCGGGGAGTCAAAGCGCCCAGACTGCGAACAGAAGTGGCAGTCCTCGGGGCACCCGCCGGTCTTGATTGAGATGATCCCCTCCACGGAGACCTCCGGGCCGCACCACTTCAGGCGGGTGCGGTGGGCGATGTCGGCCAGCTCCTCGAGCTGGTTGTCCGGAACCTGGAGGACCTCGAGCAGCTCGGCCTCGCCCAGGCCCTGCCCGCGCTCGAGGGCTTTATCGCGTGCAATATCTAAAATGCTCATGCGCGAAGCATACTTGAACGGCGTTCAAGAATTGGCACTTTCGCCCCCTCAACCGCCAGATCCGCCCCTGCCCACCTCGGCCCGCACCCGTTATGAGCGCGTAGGGTGATAATCCATGAGCCTCTACGATGACACCCTGGCCCTGCTGCGTGACCTCATCCGCAACGCCTGCGTCAACGACTTGACGCCCGACTCCGGGTTCGAGGAACGCAACGCCGACACGCTGGCCGAATTCTTCGCCGGCACCGACGTGGTGGTCCAGCGCTTCGAGCCGCACCCCCACCGAGTCTCCATCGCCTTCACCGTCCCGGGCGACCCGGCCAAGGAGCCGCTGACCCTGCTGGGCCACACCGACGTCGTGCCCGTGGACGAGGACAAGTGGACCCGTCCGCCTTTCGATGCCGTCATCGAGGACGACGTCCTCTACGGCCGCGGGGCCGTGGACATGCTCTTTATCACCGCCACCATGGCCGCGGTGACCCGCCAGGTCGCCCGCGCCGGCAACCCCGGCGGCGATCTCACCTTCGTAGGCCTGGCCGACGAGGAGGCCCGCGGCGGCCTGGGCGCCAAGTGGATTGCGCAGCACCACCCAGACGCTTTTTCCTGGAAGAACTGCCTGTCGGAGACCGGCGGCAGCCACCTGCCGGGCGGGGTGGCCATCATCGTCGGGGAGAAGGGCGCGGCCCAGCGCCGGATCTCCATCCACGGCGACGCCGGCCACGGCTCTACCCCCTACGGCAAGGCGCAGGCCATCGCCTTAGCCGGGCGTTTTGCCGCCGCCCTCGACGAGCTGGAGACCCCCGTGGCCACCGATGCCCTGTGGCGTGGATTCTGCGACTCCTTCTCCTTCGGCGCCGAAGATCTCGCCCGCATCGCCGACGGCGACTACGCCCCCTTCGGGGACTTGGCGGCCTTTGCCCACGCCTTTTCGCACACCACCATCTCCCAGACGGTGCTGCGCGCCGGCGGCGCCATCAACGTGCTGCCCTCTTTAGCCCAGGTAGAGCTCGACATCCGCCCCCTGCCGGAGCACAGCCAGGACGACGTCGACGGCTTCCTGCGCCAAGCCCTGGCCGCGGCCGGCATCGACGAGCACGGCGCTGATATCGAGCACCTCATCACCGAAGACGCCACAACCTCTCCTACCTCCGGCCCGCTATGGGAGACCCTCGTGGACACCGTGGAGGAGTTCTTCCCCGGCCGGCCGGTGGTGCCCACCCTGGCCACCGGCGGATCGGACCTGCGCTTTGCCCGGCGCGCCGGCGGCTGCGCCTACGGGTTTGCCTTACATGCCGCCGGACGTTCCCTGGCGGCGGCCAACTCGCAGCTGCACAGCCACGACGAGGCCCTCCACTTGGAAGACCTGCGCCTGACCGTCGCCGCCTACGAGCGGGTAGTCAACCGCTTCCTCGCCGGGGCCTAGCCACCCCTCTGCCCCGAACCGCCGGCCCCGGGCTCCGCCGCGCCAGTTGCCTCTGGTGCAGGTGGGGCGGGTGTGCAACAATGGCCGTCATGAAGAAACTTGCCATCGCCTCCGCGGCCACCGCCGCGGCTTTCGCTCTGTCCGCCCCCGTTGCCTCCGCCGACATCGTCGACGACTACCTGGCCAAGGTTCCGGCGGGCCAGATCTCCTGCGAGCAGGCCCAGGCCTACTGGACCAACTCGGGCGACTACAACTCCAAGAGGAGCCAGGCCCTGGCCGCCGCCAACTTCCACCCGCGCGGCGGCGAGATCCGCTCCACCATCGCCCGCGTCGACGAAGCTGTCGCCCGCTGCGGCCTGGCGGGCACCACCGGCAACGCCGGTGGCAATGCTGCTGCCAACAACGCTGGCAACCAGAGCAACGCAAGCAATGCCGGCAACACCAGTAACGCAGGCAAGCCCGCGCCCGCCCCGGCTGCCGGCCCGGTCATCCCCGTGGCCGTCATCCCCGGCCAGCCCACCTTCGACGTGCAGATCCCCGTGGCCAATGTAACCCTGCGCCTGCCGGATCTGGCCCAGATCGTCCAGGCCCAGATTGCACAGTTCGCACAGGGTTCTTCTTTTTAGTCCCCCGTCCTGCTAATCCCTGGGACAGTCACGAATAACTTGCGCCAGCGGATGGCCAGAGCAGCCTCAATCCAGTTCCCCACAATGACTGCTCCAAGGTTTCACGGCTCACACTGCATCGCTTAGAAGTCCCCGAACGAGCTGACGCCGGGCTCGAAGTATTCAGCTCCCCTTCGAGCCCTAGCCAGGTCGGAGTGTTTAAGTTAAACACATCGTGGATTCTCACCGCCCTGAGGTCAAGATCCACGTTCTCTGTGCGAGGTTTGCGAGATCCCGTAGCAGTACATTTATTGCTTTCGACTAGGTCAAGAATGGCTTGGAAAGCTGCTCGCTTTTCTGAAGTTTGCTGGAAGTGAGCAACATTTGCGAATGCCATCAACTGGGATTTGGGATCTACACCCCGCAGCTGCTTTTCGAACATTTTCGGCTTCTTAGGAGAATGATTCGCAGGGCGCATCCAAAGCCTAGCGTGGTGACAGATCAGGTTACGAGTGTTCGATAAGGACTCGATACCGCTGGAAAACACTTTTGCCTTCATCCCCAGACTGTCCGCGAGTTGCCTCCAAGTTCTACTCTGATAGTCTTCTACGTGGGCGTCGCATGCCATCACAAACTTACCGAGCTGACCTAGTGAAAAGCTGTCGATAACCGACCAGATGGGGAGATCGGAAGCTAGAGTTAAGCAAAGGTCGTGATCTTGCGGAGAATATCGCTTGGGCTTCTTCTTGCCAATTGATTTAGCCTTTTCCTCTAGAGCCCTAATAACGAAATCCTCGCCGTAGCGAAAGATTTCTTTGAGCATGCCAGAAACTAACTGTCGCTCATCTATTTCGAGGCACTGCTTTTCTAAATGAGATTCATCAAGATAACTTGTTGGATCCCCATTCGAACAGAAGAAGTCAACCGTACGATTACGAAGATTGAGCTCAGCCTGTCGGATCAAATCGAACAGACAGGTTACAACTTCTTGGTCTAAAGAAATCAAGTCGAAAACATGCTGAGGGTCGCGATCTCCGGTGAAAATTCCTCGGTCGTGAAGCATGCCATAGTTTCTGGCGTATCCGAGAAAATAGTGAAAATTGACGTTTGACAACATCTCAACTTGTGCATCGGTCAATTGAGCAGAGCCGAGGTATCCCTTGTCGCCAAGGTAGTTGAGCTTCTGCTCTTTCTTCGGGAGGTGTGGGGAAGTCGACAAGAAATCACCAGATACAAGATAGAGAAGGACCCCTGGTTGCGCGTCTTCGAGAGGCTTTGCAGGGGGACTGTTGCCGACTAGTTTACAGGCTCAACGCAAAAAATGATTCCTTCCCTCAAAGGACACCCCCGTTTATGGTGAGGTTGCTAGGTCAAGAGCTAGGCGATCCAGCCCGCACCTCATACTTGGCCCCCGCCGGTGATAAGCGCGATGGTCACCAGCGCGCCCACCAGGTAGTTGAGCCAGAGGAACACCCGCCAGCCCCGGCGGGTGTCTTCGCAGGTGGCGTCGGTGACGTTCCAGAAACGCGCGGTGTTGGCCACGTAGCCGAGGCCCACCAGCGCAATGAGCCAGGCCATTCCCGGCAGAAATAGCAGCAGGCCCGCGGCCACCGCGTAGCAGGCGGCCGTAAGGCGCGTAACCAGGCGGGCGCCCAACTCCGTGGCGATGGAGGTTAGCCCGCCCGCGCGATCGGCTTGAATGTCTTGGACGGCGCCGAAGGCGTGGGAGGCCATGCCCCACAGGAAGAACGCGCCGATGCCCGCCCAGAACTGTCCGCCCGGGGACGGGTCCACCAAGGTGGCGCCCACCAAGGCAGGCGTGACGAAGTGCGCCGACGAGGTCACCGAGTCCAGCACGGGGCGCTCCTTAAAACGCAGGCCCCGGTAGGAATAGGCCACCACCGAGAACATGGACACCGCCAACCAGGCCGTCGCAGTCCACGTCCCGTCCAACACGAGCGCAACGAGGAACGGGATCGTCGTCCACGCGGAGGCCGCGAGCACCGGGCGGTGCCAGCACGGGTGGAGCACGGAGCCCTCGATGCCGCCCTTGCGCGGGTTGCGCAGGTCCGACTCGTAGTCGAAGACGTCGTTGATGCCGTAGATGGCGATGTTATAGGGAATCAGGAAGAAGACCGTGCCCACGACCAGCTGCCAGGTAACCCCGCCGCCGCTGAGCAGGTAGGCGGCGGCGAAGGGGAAGGCGGTATTAATCCAGCTGATCGGGCGAGACGCCGCTAGGATGACGCGCAGCAGTTGCATTCTTGTCCTTTCGGGGCGGCCACACGGCCGTGATGATGAGCGTGGCAAAAAGCGGATAGAACAGATCCTCGATGGGAACCAGCCCCAAGTAGATGCCTAGGTTCTGGTCGCTGCCGTAGTCGACGTTGCCGAAGGCAATCATCAGGTTGTCGAAGATGACGGTCAACACCAGCACCACGGCCAGGACGGCCAGCGTCACTTGGCCCTGCCGCGGGTAGCGGCCGCGGCGCCACCACCACGTGCCGGCGGCAACGAGGAGGAAGGGCAGGGAAATCAACAGGTAGGTCATCGCAGCAGCCTCCTTGCCCCGGAGGTCAGGTTCAGGATCAGATAGACCAGGAAGAACAAGAACACGGGCTCCTCGAGGGGCATCTCCGGGGCCAACAGGATTCCCGTCATATAGGAGGCCTCCCCGCGGAAGAAGGTGCCGGTGGCAATGCCGAGCGCATCCCAGACCAAAAAGGCCACCACGAGAGTCACGCTAATCAGCGCGGCGCGGGCCGGGTGAGCAAAGAAGGCCAGCTTCCAGCGCCAGTCGCACAGGCCCATGCAGATGATCACCGTGACCAGGGAAAGCAGGTACAGGCTACCCATCTACGCTCCCCAGGGGCGCGCCATCGGAGTTGCCATCCAGGCGCTTGAGCACGTTCTCGGCCGAGATGAGGCACATCGGCACGCCCACGCCCGGCACGGTGGTCTGGCCCGCGTAGTAGAGGCCCTCCACCTTGCGCGAGGCGTTGCGGCCACGGAAGAAAGCAGACTGGCGCAGCACGTGCGCCGGGCCAATCGCCCCGCCCGACCAGGAGAAGTAGCGGTCCGCGAAGTCGGCCGGGCCAATGGAGCGCAGCACTTTGATGCGCTCGCGCAGATCCGCGATGCCGGCGGTGGCCGCGATGTGATCGAGGGTCTCATCCACGATCTGTTGCACCGCCGCGCTAGCCTGCCCGGTGTAGGCGTCCCCGTGTCCGAGCGTGGGGTCGGCCGCGACGGGGATGAGGACGAAGAGGTTCTCGCAGCCGGCCGGGGCCACGGAGGCATCGGTAGCCGAGGGCTTGCAGATGTAGATGGACCGCGAGGCCCCCGTTGGCCGGCTGTCCTGCGGGCCGTCGTAGACCACCGCGAAGTCGCGTTCCCAGTCCTTGGAAAACATCAACGTGTGGTGCGCGAGTTCCGGAATCTCCCCCTCGACGCCGACGAGGGCCAGCACCACGCCCAGGCCCGGGTCGCGCCCGGCGAAGTAGCGCTTGGGGTACGTGCGCTGATCCGCCGGCAGCAGGGAGTTTTCCAGGTGGTAGAGGTCGCCTGCGCCCACCACAATATCGGCGAAGAGTTCTTGGGTCTCGGAGCCCGCGCCGGCATCGGTGACCACGCGCACCCCGCGCGCCCGGCCGGACTCCGTGAGAATCGCGGTGGCCTCGGCACCCATGCGGAAGTTGACGCCGTGCTCGCGGGCCAGCCGCTCCAGGGCGGCAACGATCGAACTAAAGCCACCCTGCAGGTAGTGCACGCCCTGGGTGATGTCGGTGTGGCTCATCAGGTGGTACATGCTCGGCGCCTGGGCCGGGCGCGAGGAAAGGAAGACCGCGGGGTACTGCAGGATCTGGCGCAGGCGGTGGTCGCTAAAGCGCTCGTCCACGAAGTTCTTCAGCGAGCGCAACAGCAGGCCCACCAGGCGCACGGCATTGCCGGTGACGTCCCGGTGCAGGAAGGGGCGCAGCGAGGAAAAGGTCGTGTACAAAAAGCGGTCGAGGGCGATCTGGTAAATCTCCTCGGCGCTGCGCAGGTACTCGCGCAGGGCCTGGCCCGCGCCCGGCTCCAGCGACTCGAAGAGCGCCACGGCGGCCTCCTCCCCGGCCGGCACGTCCACCGGATCCAGGCCCTCCGGAAAGACGCGGTAGCCGGGATCCAACAACTGCAGGTCCAGCTCCTGGTCGGTTGTGGTGCCCATCAGCTCAAAGAAATGATCGAAGGCCTCGGGCATGAGGTACCAGGAGGGTCCGGTCTCAAACCGGAAGCCGTCCACGGTGATCTCATCCACGCGGCCGCCGACGTGGGCGTTCTTCTCCACGACAGTCACCT
This sequence comes from Clostridia bacterium, assembly GCA_963623015.1. Lineage (GTDB taxonomy): Bacteria > Actinomycetota > Actinomycetes > Mycobacteriales > Mycobacteriaceae > Corynebacterium. The sequence continues at coordinate 30,732 of CAVFKS010000002.1, read as the reverse complement.
CGATGCCGCGCTTGGCCAGCAGGCCCGCGGTGGCCAGGCCGGCCACGCCGGCGCCAATCACGAGGGCGGAGCGGGGTTGGGTCATTGTTGGGGTCCTTTCAGGCGGGGTGCACGCGCCACGGCGCGGGCGATGAGCACGGCCTTGCGGTGGGCCGGCACGCTAAAGCGGCGCTGGGTCAGCTCGGCGGCCGGCGCCGCGGCAAGCCGGTCGGTGAGATCGCTAAACAGCTCGGTGGCAGCCAGCACGCCGGCGCGGGCGGAAAGCGGCAGCTGCGGGATGACCCGGCGCGCCGCGGCGAGATCGGCGCGAATGCTGGCCACGCTCTCATCCTTGGCGGCATCGTCAAGCCGCTGCGCGGAGGAGGCGAAGTAGCTGCGGCCCAGCCCCTGGGTGTCCTCCCGCAGGTCACGCAGGAAATTGATCTTCTGGAAGGCCGCCCCCAGGCTGCGCGCGCCGTGTTCTAACTCCGCGCGAGTTGATTCGCTAAGCTCCTCCTCCGCATAGAAGACCGCCAGGCATAACAGCCCGATGACCTCCGCGGAGCCGTAGATATAGTCCTCCAGGGACTCGTCCGTGTACTCGGTCTGAGTGAGATCCCGGCGCATGGAGCGGAAGAAGGCCGCCACGTGCTCGTCATCGAAGCGGCAGCGCCGCGCGGTCTGCGCATAGGCGTGCACGACCGGATCGGTGTGGAAGCGCACGCCGGGGGCTTTGAGGATCTGGGCCTCGTAGGCATCGAGCGCGGCCGCGACATCGGTGATGCCGGCCGCGTCCGCGGTGCCATCCACGATCTCGTCGGCGATGCGCACCATCGCGTAGAGGTTGCGGATGTCGCGCCGGATGCGCGGGGACAGCAGGTTGGTGGACATGCCAAAACTGGTCGAATACTGGCCGATGACCGCCGCGGCAGCCCGGTCAGCCATGGCGTCATAGCGGGCGAGGTAATCATTCATAGGCGTTGAGTGAGCTTTCTACTTTGGCAATCACGGCGCGCAGGCCGGCCTGGGTCACAGGCGTAAGCAGGCGGTTGCCCGCGGCCACACTAGCGGCGGCTATCTGCTCGCGGGCCTCGGCGGCCACGGCGGCCACCGCCTGGTCTAGGGGCATGGACTTCAGCCGCAGGGTCAGCAGGGTGCGGCGATCCTCGTGGAGATCCCCGCCGGCAACCTTGCCGGTATCCGCGGCGTGCCCCACGACGCCGGCGATGTCATCCGCCGCCTGGTAGGCCCGCCCCAGCGGGTTGGCCACCGCGGTTAAAGCATCCAAGGTTTCCGCGTCGGCGCGGCCGGCGGCTAGCGCGCCCAAGTGCAGCGGGGCGGTAAACGTATACAACGAGGTCTTGAAGAAATTGCTGGCGCGGACCGTCTCCAGGGTGGCGTCATCGTGCAGCTTGTGCGAGACGTCCAGCAGCTCGCCGTGGATTGTCTGCGCCGCAACGCTGGCCACCATGGCGCAGGCGCGCTGCGCCGTGGCTGCGTCCGGCACCGCGCTGGTCAGCGTCTCGAACACGGCGATGAGCCCCATGTCCCCGGCCAGGATAGCCGCCGCCATGCCCACGTGGCGGTCTCCGCCCTCGGCCACGACGCGCTCGTGCAGCGTGGCCTTGCCGCGGCGCAGGGGGTCGTTGTCGATGACGTCGTCGTGGACCAGCAGGGCCGCGTGGAGGAGCTCCACCGCGGCCCCGAAGACCACGGCACTCTCGCGCGCCTGGCCGTCGCAGTCCCCGGCGGCGATGTGCACCAGGCGCGGGCGGATATGCTTGCCGCCTAGCGCATTGGTCTCCAGCACCTCCATGGCGGCGTTAAACAGGGGCGCGTCGGAAAAACTATTGGTGGATGCGAACCGCTCGCGCACAAAGCGCAGCGATTCCTCTACCCGCTGATCTAGATAACCCAAGCTTGGTGCGTGCGTGGTCACTTCTTTGATCTTTACCTCGTTGCGATGAGTGTGGTTATTAATGCGTGATCCTCTGGAGCAGGCGCCGGTGTGGCGGATTGACTTTAAAGTTTAAACCCATCGTGTGGAACCCGCGCCGGAAACGGCGCACCAGCTGCCGCCCGCCCCGCAGGGCCCGGCCATCCATGCGCACCCGCAGCTGCGGCGCGTAGCGCACGGTCTCCCCTGGGCGCACCGCGAAGGATAGGTGTAGATCGTCGTGCACCTCGGCATCGTCAAGCGAAACGGCCCCGCGCACGCTGCGCCACCAGGCGGCGCTGAGCACGCAGTTGGTGCCAAACAGCGGGCGATGCCCCAGCGCCGAACCCGTCGTTAAGAAATACGCCCCCAGGTACAGCGCGGAAACTACCCGCGCGAACCACTCTGGCCGGCCGGGCAGCTCAAATTCCGCTGGCCCGGTCAACCCCACGACCTGGTTGCCCGGCCGCAGCTGGGCGTCCTCCCACTCCCGGTGCACCCAGGCAATGTAGTCGGGCGGCACGACGGCGTCGGCATCGGTGCGCACGATGAGATCCCCCTGCGCGGCGTCATAGCCGGCCGCGGCGGCCCAGGTAATCCCCTGCCGGGCCTCCGTGACCACGTGCACCCCCGCAAACTCCCGGGCCACCGCCGCGGAGGCATCGGTGGAATTGTTATCCACCACGATGATCTCATCCGCCGGCACCGACTGCCGCACTAGCGAGCCCAGCACCCGACGTAGCAACACCGCGTCGTTAAAACACGGGATAACCACCGACACAGTATGCGCGGTCTCTACAGAATGCGCAGTGCGCTGGGAGTTTAACATTGCTACTGACGCTACCAGAACGCGCGCGGCCGGCATCGCCTAGCTAGCCGCAGGGCCAGATACGGGGCAGATGACCGGGGTGCCGTTATCGTCGAGGATGGTGGCCTGGATCCCGTAGACCTCGGCGGGAGTCCCGTGGGCCAGTGCCTTGCCGTCCTTGATGACCAGGAGGTCGTCGCAGTAGCGGGCGGCGAGGTTGACGTCGTGGATGGCCACGACGGCCTGGTGGGCCCCGTCGGCAACGGTGCCGCGCACGACCGTGAGCAGCTCAATCTGGTGGCGCAGGTCCAGCGCGGAGGTCGGCTCATCCAGCAATAAGATGGCCGGATCCCCGACTAAGACCTGGGCTACGCTAACCAGCTGGCGCTGGCCGCCGGACATCTCCGAGACCAGGCGGTCGGCCAGGTAGGTAATGCCGAGCAGCTCCAGGGTGTTCGCGCAGGCCTGCACCGGATCGACGCCCGGGCGGTGGCGGCGGCGGGCGGTAACCATGAGGCTTTCGAACGCGGTGAGCGATGCCGTGGACAAAATGTCCTGCGGGACGTAGCCGATGGCCGCGCGCTGCTCCTTGGCCCCCAGCGCGGCGCCATCGCGGGAAATTAAGACCCGCCCGCCGGTGGGGCGCTTGAGCCCCGCGATTGAGTTGAGCAGGGTGGACTTGCCCGCGGCGTTGGGGCCCAAAAGCCCCGTGAGGCGGCCTTCCCACAGGGGCCCGAAGGACATGCCATCCAAGATGGTGCGCTTGCCATAACGGAAGGTGAGGTCTTCAACCGTGATTGCCATTGCTGTCTTACCTTCCTGCCCGCCGGCGCGAGAATACAAGGAATACGAAGAAGGGAACGCCCACCAGGGCCGTGATGATGCCAATCGGGATGGCCACCCCGGGCACGATGGTGATGGACACCGCATAAGCGACGGTCATCAACACCGCGCCGGCGGCCACAGATGCCGGCAGGAAGAAGGCCTGATCCTCGCCGACGAGCATGCGCGCGATGTGCGGGCCTACCAGCCCGATGAAGCCGATGATGCCGGCGAAGGCCACCGCGGCGGCCGCCAACACGGAGGCCACGACCAAAACGGTAATCCGCAGAGCCTTGACGTTGACGCCTAGCGATGCCGCGCGGTCATCGCCTAGCCGCATGGCGGTCAGTTTCCAGGCGCTGGCCGCCGCATATGGGATGGCGATGGCCAGGGCGGCCAGGATGATCCCGTTCGAGGCCCAGTTGGCGCGCTGCATCGAGCCCATGGTCCAGAACACGATCTGCTGGAGGGCCTCCGTGGAGGCGCCGTACTGCATCAGCGACAGCAGGGCCTGAAAGAAAAAGGATAGCGCAATGCCCAGCAGGATCATCACCTCGGCGCTGGCACCGCGCCACAGCGACGCCCCCGCCACGACGACGACCGCAACCAGCGCCGAGATCGACGTCATGAGCGCCAGGTTGAACTGCGGGTTGGCCAGGATGGTCCAGCCCATGACGATGGAAAAGGCCGCGCCGAACGCCGCCGCCGAGGAAATGCCCAAGGTAAACGGCTCGGCTAAGGGGTTGTCCAGGATGGTCTGCATGAGCGCGCCGGATAGCCCCAGCGCAGCACCCACCAACAGGGCCATGACCGAGGCCGGCAGGCGCAGGTCCCAGAGCACGGTGTGGGTGCGCTGATCCACGCCTTCGGCGCCGGTCAGGGCCGCAAAGAGGTCGCCGACACTGAGATCGATGGGGCCGACGATGGTCGCCACGACGAAGGCCGCGAACGCAAGCACGATAAGCCCGGCGATGGCCACCACCTTGCGGCGGGCCCGATGGTGGTAATCCCGGATGGCCCGCTGCTTCAGGTCCGGGAGAGATGACTGATCCTCAGGTGCTTGCATGCGCGTCATCGCCGATTAGTTGTTGTTGGCCTGGACGAAGAAGGCGCCGGAGTAGTCAAACGGCATCCAGTCCTTGTGGAAGTCCGCGAAGTCCTGGGTGGCGTCCATGTCCTTGAACTGGTCCGGGTAGAGCCACTGGGCGAAGGCCTCGAGGGCGAAGACGTTGTAGGGGTTGTCGTAGAACTGGTGGTAGACGGCAAAGTACTTGTTATTCTTCGGGGCCTCCAGCAACTCCAGACCCGGGGTCTCCAGCGGGCTATTGAGGGTCTTTTCCGCCAACTCCGGGCTGGACTGGTAGCCCAGCTCCACGTGGTTGACGTCGGGGTTCTTGTCGGCATCGCCCGACCATTCGCCGCCGGTGACGATGAGGTTCTCCGGCTGCATCTCAATCATCTTCTCGGCGGTCAGCTTGTTGTTTTCTGCCGAGGTAATCTCCTTGCCCAGGTTCTTGACCTGCAGGGCATCAAGGAGGGCACCGAAGTTCTTGTCTGAGGACACCGAGCAGCAGTCCATCAGGCCGGCGGCGGTCCACACCAGCGCGGCCGGACGATCTTCTTCCTTGATGTCCTTGATGCGGTCGGTGATCTCCTTGACCTTGGCGTCGTAGAATGCATTGAACTTCTCAGCCCGCTCGGACTGGCCCAAAAGGTCGCCCAGCAGCTTGACCGAGGTGGTCGTGTTCTGCAGCGGCTTCTGGCGGAAGTCGGTGAACACGTAGGTGATGCCGGCCTGGTCAAGCTTCTCGATGAACCCGGTCTTCTCCGCGCCATCCTTGTGATCCAGGGACATGACCACGACGTCCGGGTCCTGGGCCAGGAGGTTTTCGACCGTGACGTCGCCCTTGGCAATGTTGCCGATCTCCGGCAGATCCTTCGCCGCCGGGTTGAGCTCGTAGAGCTTCTCCTCGAACTTCGGGGCGGCATTGCTCAGGTCCTTGCCGAAGGCCACGACGTTGTGGAAGGGATCCTCCTGGAGCATCGCCGTGACGAAGGTATTGCGGCCCTCCGCCAGGATGATCCGCTCAGGTTGCTCGGCAAATTCGACGGTCCGGCCGGCGGCGTCGTGCACGGTCAGCGCGGCATGATCCGCGGTGCGCGCGCTCGTTTGTACCTGCGAGGTGGCAGCCGTGTTGTCTGCGGCCGGCTTTTCGGCCGCGTTATTGGAGCAGCCCGCTGCCCCGAACATCAGCGCAGTCGCGGCGACTGCGGCGAAAATCTTTTTCATAATGAGTCAAGTCTCTTTCACATCACAATGCCTGAAATTAGGCAAGGGTTACCTTAGTCCCGACTCCCCGCCCCGACAAAACTCCTAGGAGGCCCCCTCATCCCCCAGGCCCGTTCGCCCTTGTTGCCCGACGGAAAGGGACAAGATAAGGAGGCTATGCCCGATGTGTGGAGAGATGGCGTCCTCACACTCACGGGTACTCTGCGCCCTTGACGCAGTACATTTCAGCGCGAGTTGATGAAACCCCGATATGCCTGTTTCAAAACACCACAGATGGCCCCGCCCGGCATCCCCTATCAACACAATAAGACGTCGCCTCTGCGCACACGGAAATCAGAATAATATCCCCGCTAGAATCACTACTTTGACGTGTCTACACGCAAATTAACAGCAGACTGGAAAATCCCCTACCCAAGGCACCCCTCTAGCCGCTAATATTATGCCCTATTTGTCCTCTTAAGGAAATCTGGATAAAGGATCAAGGAAGCATTCACAAACTCAATACCAATAACTTTGCCATTTTCATCGATGTCTATCTCTATCTCTCCTTCCATTCCTTCCGCAGCTATTCCTGATATCTGCCGATCCGGAAGGGCTCCTGACCGCGTTACAGCAAGATAGGCTGCATCAGCTTCCGGGTCGTAGTCGAAATTCACAATTATCCTTTCGTAGCGGCAAATACCTTGCCGGTCACATTATCGAAAACACCCCTGGCACCGTTTCCGTTAAATACCGTAGTATTTCCGTTACCACGGCATGCCCTGCCTGTCTTTATGGCACACTCAACTAGCTCTTTACTGATCTTCCGCTTAGCCATCTGAGTTGCCGCATGACGCGTAATATGTCCACCCATAATGCCTAAAAATGGGATCCAGAATGACTACCGTGGTACGACGAGATCCGGCGGATAAAGCCAAGATTGATGCGATTGAAAGGAAGCTGCTTGCTAACCCTGAAATCGCGAAGCCGACCTATGACCTAGGCACGTCTACGACAGACGCTATCCCAACCGAGTACAACCACTCAATAGGAATCCGACACGGCAACATTCCCTAAAGCTGTCCCCACACCTGGCTTAACCCTCACGCTTCGGCTTAGGCTCAAGCTTGGAAAACGAAAAAATCTCGGGCCATCATAGTAATGACTCGAGATTTCGATGGTGCCCGGGGCGGGACTTGAACCCGCACGTTCTTGCGAACACTGGCACCTGAAGCCAGCGCGTCTGCCAATTCCGCCACCCGGGCAGGGTGTCGATATGTGCTGTGCGACTTGATAAAGATAGCATGAGATCCCCATCCTTTCGCAAATCCGCAGTACACGGCGGAGATTTTGGCAAAAATCACCGGAACTTTCGCGCCAAGGTATTCGTTGTGCCTACACGCAGACCCTATACTGGACGGGTCATTAAGACGCGCGGGTGCCTTAAAGGAGGCACTCGCACCGACTTTGAAACACTTTGAAGAACGCAGTTGACCCTGCAACCGCCGCAATTCTGATGGGAGGCCACCTCAATGGGAGTATTTGCCAAGCTCGCCAAGCTGGACACGTCGCTCCAGCGTGGGCTGGACAATTCCATGGCGCTCGTCTTCGGCGGCAAGGTCGTCCCGGCGGAAATCGAGGAGCTCCTCAAGCAGGAGGCCCAAGATAACCTCTCCCGCGGGGAGGACGGGGTGCTCTACGCCCCCAACGTGCTCACCGTCGCGGTGAGTTCCAAGGACATCGAGAACCTCTCGCGGGACGCAGACACCCCGTCCGAGCTAGCAGATCAGCTGGCGCGCTTCGTGCGCAACAGCGGCTGGTCGGTGGCCGGGCGCATCGTGGTGCGCATCGCGGAGGAATCGGGACTGCGCACCGGTCAGCTGCGGATCTCGTCTTTTATCGATCATGAACCGGTCGAGGAAACCGGATACGACGCCATCTTTCACGACACCGGTCAGGAGGACCAGATGACTCACCCACACGCCGACGCCGAGGCCGCAACCACCGCCTTCCGCGCGCACACCGGGTTCAACCCAGACCCGGAACAGGGCCCCAGCGTCAACCTGCTGCTGCAGGACGGGTCTTCCCGGACCTACCAGGTCCACGACGGCTCCAATATCATCGGCCGCTCCAACGACGCCGACCTCCGCCTGCCGGACACCGGGGTCTCCCGCCAGCACGCTGAGATCACGTGGAATGGTTCCGATGCCGTCCTCGTGGACCTGCAGTCCACCAACGGCACCACCGTCAACGACACCCCGATTGAAAACTGGCTGCTCGCCGACGGCGACGTCATCACCGTGGGCCACTCCCACATCGAGGTCCGAATTACCGGCGTCGACGATGCCGGTAGCTCTAAATAAGGAAGGCTAACCCTCGTGGACTCCGTTGTTCTCCTGGGCCTGCGCATCGGGCTGCTCGCACTGCTGTGGGTCTTTATCTTCCTGGCGCTAGGTGCCATGCGGCGCGACGTCAACCGCGCAGCCTCTGTTTCTTCTGTCTCCGCGCCGGCGGCCGCCCCGCGCGCCGGCGCCCGCCACCATGAGAGGGCCGGCCACATCACCATCGTGGAGGGCCCGCTGCAGGGCTCCCACATGGAACTCGGCGCCCTCGAGGAGCTCGTGCTCGGCCGCGCCACCAACTGTGACTTCATCACCGGGGATGATTACTCATCTGCCCACCACTCCCGGCTCTTCCGTCGCGGCTCCGACTGGTTCGTCGAGGATCTCGAGTCCCGCAACGGCACCTATGTCGACGGTATGCGCATCGATCAGCCCGAGCAGGTCGGCGTGGGTAGCGAAATCAAGATGGGTCGAACGACCGTGAGGTTGATGCCATGAAACTACAGGTAACCGCCAGGTCCGATCGCGGGCTCGTGCGCCAGAACAACGAGGACTCCGCCTTCGCCGGCGCCCACCTCATCGCCCTGGCTGACGGCATGGGCGGCCACGCCGCCGGCGAGGTCGCCTCCCAGCTGATGATCACGCGCCTGCAGCGCGCCAACCAGGACCCAGAAGACAACGACATGTTGGCCATCCTGGGGGCTGCGGCGCGCGATGCCAACGCGGACATCGCCCGCCACGTCGCCCAGCACCCGGAGACCGAGGGCATGGGCACCACGCTCACCGCCTTGATGTTCAACGGCTCCGAGTTTGGCCTCATCCACGTCGGCGACTCCCGCGGCTACCGGCTGCGCGGCGGCAAGCTGACCCAGCTGACCAAGGATGACACCTTCGTCCAGTCCCTGGTGGATCAGGGCCGCCTCGACCCGGAGGACGTCTCCTCCCACCCGCAGAAGTCGCTCATCCTCAAGGCCTACACCGGCCGCGATGTCGAGCCCACCCTGACCCCCATCGACGCCCAGGTGGGCGACCGCCTGCTGCTGTGCTCCGATGGCCTTTCGGATCCCGTCACCGCCGCGACCATCGAGTCCGCGCTGGGGCGCGAGAAGCTTGACGATGCCGCCCAGACGCTCATTGAGCTGGCCCTGCGCTCCGGCGGGCCCGACAACGTCACGGTCGTGCTCGCCGAGGTCGTGGAGGGCACCGCCGACGCCGAGCCCGTGCTGGCCGGCGCCATCGCCGGCGAGGTGCCCGAGCCCACCCATCCGGATTCGGCGGCCAGCCGCGCCGCCAAGCTGCACCGCACGCCGCAGACCATTCCGGCGACGGTGCCGTCCACCACGGAAAAGACCATGGCGGGCGAGGCCGACCCGGACGATAAGGAGCCGGCCAGAGGCCGCCGCCGCATCGGTTGGGCGGCCATCGCCGGCATCGTCGTGGCCCTAGTCGTGGTCCTGGGCGCCGGCATCGGCTCCAAGACTTACCTGGCCAACCACTACTACGTCGCCGCTGACCCGGAGACCCAGGAGTTGAGCATCCAAAACGGGGTGGACTTCTCCCTCTTCGGGCGCGAGCTGGCGCAGACCTACCAGCACGCCTGCCTCAACGCCGAGGGCGAGCTGGGGCTTCCCACCGGGGAATGCGAGGGCAAGTTCGCGCCCTTTAGCGTCACCGACCTGCCCGAGACCGAGCGCGGCGCGGTAGCCAACCTGCCGGGCGGAAGCTATGACGAGGCCCAGTCGGCCCTGACCCGCCTGGCGGACAAAGCGCTGCCGGTCTGCCGGGACGGGAGCAAGAATGAGACCAAGTTCCGCTCTGAGCCCGGGGTCAACTGCCGGAAGGTGGATTAATACATGTCATTCAAGTTTCGCGGCACCGAGCTGGGGCTGCTCATCGTGGCCACGGTGGTCTTCGCCATCACCCTGGTCAGCCTGGAGCTGTCCCAGGACAACGCCCTGACCACCGAAATCTTCTACCTCATCGGCGGCTTCATCGGCGTCTTCGCGGTGGCCCACCTAGCCCTGTGCTTCCTGGCGCCGTGGGCCGATCAGCTCATGCTGCCCATCGTGGCCGTGCTCAACGGCACCGGGCTGGTCATGCTCGCGCGCCTGGATCTCGCCAACGACTGGGGCCTGGCCCCGCGCCAGATCCTGTGGACCGTGGTGGGCATCATCTTGTTCATCCTGGTACTCGTCGTACTGCGCGATCACAAGACGCTGACCCGCTACTCCTACCTTCTGGGCCTAGTCGGCCTGGTGTTTTTGGCGCTGCCGCTGGTGTGGCCGCAGCCGCCGCAGTCGGAGGCCCGCATCTGGATTTGGCTTGGGCCCTTTTCTATCCAGCCGGGCGAGTTCTCCAAGATCCTGCTGATCTTGTTCTTCGCCATGCTGCTCGCGCAGAAGCGCTCCCTGTTCACCGTCGCCGGATATAAGGTCCTGGGCCTGTCCCTGCCCCGCCTGCGCGATCTCGCGCCGATCCTGGTCATCTGGGCCATCGCCATCGTGATCATGGGCGTGTCCAATGACTTCGGCCCCGCCCTGCTGCTGTTTAGCACCGTGCTGGGCATGCTGTTTATCGCCACCGGCCGGGTGTCCTGGCTCTTTATCGGGCTGGTCCTCGTGGCGGTTGGCGCTTTTGGCATCTACCAGATTTCGGACAAGATCCAGAACCGCTTCTCCAACTTTTTGGACCCGCTGGCCAACTACGAGACCGGCGGCTACCAGCTCTCCCAGGCGCTGTTTGGCATGTCCTCGGGCGGCATCACCGGCACCGGGCTTGGCAAGGGCCACCCGGAGGTCGTCCCCGTGGCGCACTCGGATTTCATCCTGGCCGGCATCGGCGAGGAGTTCGGGCTCATCGGCCTAGCCGCGGTGCTCGTCCTCTTCGGCATGCTGGTCACCCGCGGTTTTAATGCGGCGCTGAGCTGCCGCGACACCTACGGCAAGCTGGTCGCCGCCGGGCTGGCACTTACCATTGCCATCCAGGTCTTCGTGGTCACCGGCGGCATCTCCGCCCTGCTGCCGATGACGGGCCTGACCACGCCGTTCATGTCCGCCGGCGGCTCCTCGCTGATGGCCAACTACATCCTGCTGGCCATCCTGCTGCGCATCTCTAACGCGGCGCGCCGCCCGGCCACGGCCGCGGCGACCCCCGCCCGAAGCGATACCTCCCTGTTTCCCGTTGTTCAGGAGTCCCACCGATGAATAAATCCATCCGCTGGACCGCGCTCTTTTCGCTGCTGCTTGTCTGCGTGCTGCTTGTTAACCTGACCGTGATCCAGGCCTTCTCCGACGAGAAGTACGCCAAGAACCCCCGCAACCTGCGCGGGATCTATGAGACCCAGTCCATTGCCCGCGGCCAGATCTATGCCGGCACCACGGTGCTCGCCCAGTCGGTTTCCGACGGAGAGGGCACGTACACGCGCACCTACCCGGAGGCCTCGCCGGCCTTTTCCAACGTGACCGGCTACCTGTCCCAGCAGTTCGGTGCGGCCGGCATCGAGTCTTCCTATAACGACGTCCTCAACGGCACCGCCGAGGCACTGGTGGCCCAGCACTGGCTCGACGCCTTGTCCGGCAAGCAGCTGCCCGGCGCCAACGTGGAGGTCACCATCGATCCGGGCCTGCAGCAGGTGGCTTACGATGCCCTAGCTGGCCCCGGTTACGAGGGCTCCGCCGTGGCGATCCAGCCGTCCACCGGCAAGATCCTGGCCCTGGCCTCGACGCCCAGCTACTCCGCATCCGAGGTCGTGGGCCCCAATGCCGAGGAAGTGTGGGCGGGCCTGCAGAATCAGGAGGGCGCCCCGCTTATCAACCACCCCACGCAGGACACCCTGCCGCCGGGCTCGATCTTCAAGATCATCACCGCCGCCGCCGGCCTCAACAACGGGTTCGCCCCGGATTCGACGCTGACCGGCCAGGCGTCCATCACCCTGCCGGACTCGGTGACCGAGCTGACCAACTACGGCAATCAGACCTGTGGCGGGTCCACCGCGGTCACCCTGACCACGGCCTTCGCCCTGTCGTGCAACACCGCCTTCGTGGAGATGGCCAACCAGATTGGCGCCGACGAGCTGCGCAAGTACTCCGAGGCCTTCGGCGTGGGCGAGACCTATGACCTCGGTGTTCCCACCTCCCCGGGCAACCTCGGTGAGCTTTCCGATGGCGCCCAGGTCGCTCAGTCCGCCATCGGCCAGCGCGATGTGACCATGTCCGCCCTCCAGGCCGCCGTCATGGCCGCCACCGTGGCCAACAAGGGGGTGCGCATGACCCCGTACCTGGTCAATAAGATCACCGACTCCCAGATGGAGGAGGTCCGCACCACCACCCCGCGCGAGGCCGCCCGGGCCATCGACGAACCCACCGCGGAGACCCTGCAGAACCTCATGTTCGCCTCCGAACGGGCCACCTTCGGCTACGACGGCAACGGCTTTGCCTCCAAGACCGGCACCGCCGAGCACGGCGAGGGGCTCGACCCCCACGTCTGGTACGTGGCCTACGATCCGGCCAAGGACATCGCCGTGGCCGTCGTGGTCAAAAACGGCGGACACTTGGGCCAGGGCGCCACCGGCGGCCAGGTCTCCTCCCCCATCGGGCGCACGATCCTGCGCGCATACAACCCGCCCGCACAGGAAGGGCAGTAATACTTCTATGGAACAACAACGCCTACAGGAACTCATCGGCCCCGACTACCGCCTGCAGTGGGTCATCGGCCACGGTGGCATGTCCACCGTCTGGCTCGCCGACGACACCCGGGTGGACCGCGAGGTCGCCATCAAGGTCTTACGCCCCGAGTTTTCCGATAACGAGGAATTCTTAGGCCGCTTCCGCAACGAGGCCGTCACCGCCCAGCAGATCCACGCCGATCACGTGGTCGAGACCTATGACTACCGGGAGCTCGAGGACGCCAACGGCGCCAAGTTCTGCTTCATGGCGCTGGAGTACATCCGTGGCGAGTCCCTGGCGGACCTGCTCGCGCGCGAGGGCCAGCTTCCGGAGGACCAGGCGCTCAACATCCTGGAGCAGGCCGCCCAGGGCCTGTCCGTCATCCACTCCATGGGCATGGTGCACCGCGACATCAAGCCGGGCAACCTCCTGGTCACACAGAACGGGCAGGTCAAGATCACCGACTTCGGCATCGCCAAGGCCGCGGCCGCCGTCCCCCTCACGCGCACGGGCATGGTGGTGGGCACCGCCCAGTATGTCTCCCCGGAACAGGCCCAGGGCCACGAGGTGACCTCGGCCTCGGACTGCTATTCCCTCGGCGTGGTGGGCTACGAGATGCTCGCCGGCCAGCGCCCGTTTAGCGGGGACTCCTCAGTCTCCGTGGCCCTGGCCCACATCAGCCAGTCGCCAGCCGCGCTGTCGACCACGATCTCGGCGCCTGCGCGCGAGCTCATCGGCATCGCCCTGCGCAAGGATCCGGGGCATCGCTATGCCGATGGCGCCGAATTCGCCGCCGCCATCTCCCGCGTGCGGCTGGGCCAGCGTCCCCCGCAGCCGGCCGGCACGCCAGTGCCGGATACCCCGGCCACCGTCGCGCCCGATGCCTCGACCGTCATCGTCAACCGCAGCACGCCCAGCGCCGCGGACACCGAGCCGGAGGCCTCCGGTAACCGGAAGCTTGTCACGCTTTTGGCCCTGTTGGGCGTGGGCGTCGTGGGCGCCGCAGGCTACTGGATCTACGCGCTGACCTCAGGTTCTTCGGAGGAGGTGGAGCCCACGCCCTCGCCGGCGACGATCACCGAGTACATCGAGACCACGCCGACGCAGGCCACCGAGGAGCCCACGGAGCCAACCACCGAGCGCCAGCGCCGGGCGCGCACTACCGCCCAGCAGCCGACCGAGGTGGAGCAGGAAGGCGGGCGCGAGCGGGAGACGCAGCGCCGCCCTGCCCCGCAGGAGCCGGAACAGGCACCGGATCCCGAGGAGCAGCCCACTCCGGAGACCACCGAGCCCCAGTTGACTCCCACCGAGCAAGCGCCCCCTACGCGGGAAAACGACTCTTCCCCGCTAGACTCACTAATCGTTAACCCCACGCACTTCGCGACGAACCCGAACGCGACGCTCTAAGGAAGGTTTTTGCCAGCAATGCTTAGCGACCGATATACGCTCGGCGAGGTCATCGGCTCCGGCGGAATGTCCGAGGTCTATGCCGCCGAGGACACGAGCCTAGGCCGCGACGTCGCGATCAAGATGCTCCGGCCCGAGATGGCCCGCGACATCAACTTCCGCGAGCGCTTCCGCCGGGAGGCCCAGAACTCCGGCAAGCTCAACCACCCCAACATCGTCGCCGTCTATGACACGGGCGAGACCGAGGATGAGGGGCTGACCATCCCCTACATCGTGATGGAGCGCATCCATGGCCGGACTTTGCGCGACATCATCCGCGAGGACGGCCAGATGTCTCCGGAGGAGGCCGCGCGGATCCTGCGCCCGGTGGCCGAGGCCCTGCAGGCCTCGCACGAGGCCGGGATCATCCACCGCGACGTCAAGCCGGCGAATATCATGCTGACCAACACCGGGCAGGTCAAGGTCATGGATTTCGGCATCGCCCGCGCGCTGGACGATTCCACCTCGGCCATGACGCAGACCTCTGCCGTCATCGGCACCGCCCAGTACCTCTCACCGGAGCAGGCCCGGGGCAAGACTGCCGATGCTCGCTCGGACGTCTACGCACTGGGCTGCGTGCTCTACGAGTGCGTAGCAGGCCGCACCCCCTTCGAGGGCGAGACCCCGTTTGCGGTGGCCTATCAGCATGTCCAGGAAGAGCCGATCCCGCCGTCCGATTACACGGAGGGGCTGTCTCCCACGCAAAAGGTCAACATTGATGCGGTAGTACTCACCGCGATGGCCAAGCACCCGGCGGATCGCTACCAGTCCGCGTGGGAGATGGGCGATGACTTGGAGCGGCTGGAGATGGGCAACATCACCACCGCCGCCCGCGCCCACGTCAATAGCGAGGAAAACCCGACCACCACGATCCAGCGCGCCCCGGTGGCTTCGACCCGCCCGGGGCCCGGTGAGAGCCAGTCCGGGAGCGGGCTCAAGTGGCTCGCGGCCGCCCTGGCAGCGCTCTTGGTGGCGATCTTGGGCTACTTTGGCTGGGACTTCTACCAGAACACCCGCGCCCTGCGCGCCCAGGAAGTCGAACGCCAGGAGCAGCTGGAGGCCCAGCGCAATATGGTGACGTTGCCGGAGGTAGAAAACCGGCCGCGCGCCGAGGTCCAGAAGGAGCTCGAGGAGCTGGGCCTTCTGGTCCAGGTCAACCTGGAGCCCAACCCGGACATCGCCCGCGACCGCGCCATTCGCATCAATCCTTCGGCTGGCTCGCAGCTGCAGAAGAATTCCACGGTGAGCCTGACGGTGTCTTCCGGCAAGGAGATCGCCGACGTCCCCGACATCGAGGGCATGACGCTGGAGGAGGCCGAAGAGGAGCTCAAGGAGGCCGGCCTGGAGCTGGACGAGGACATCAAGGAAGAGTCCGATCCGGAGGTCCCCGCCAATGAGATCCTCAGCCAGTCCCCGGCCGCGGGCTCGCAGCTGTCGAAGGGTTCCAAGGTCCGCGTCACCGTCTCCAGTGGCAAGGAATTAGTCCGCCTCCCGGACGTGACCGGCATGGACTATGACAACGCCAAGCAGGCGCTGGAATCCGCCGGCTTCAAGGTCTCGATGAACCTCGTCGACTCCTCGGAGGAGGAGGGCCGAGTGCTGTCGATGCCGGGCCGCGGCGGCGGGCTGGCCAAGGGCGAGACCATCACCCTGGAGGTCTCCAACGGCATGCTGATCCAGGCCCCCGACCTGCTGCGCCTGACGGAGAACCAGGCCCAGCGCTCGCTGACTAACCGCGGCTGGACCGGCTCTTTCAAGGTGGGCGATACCATCGACACCCGCATCCCCACCGATGCCGGCAAGATCGGCTGGAGCAACATCCAGGCTGGCCAGGAGATCCGCAAGGATCAGGACATCGAGATCCGGTATTGGAAGCTCATCTCCTTGGACGGCCTCAACCGGGACCTCAACAACGCGATTGATTCGCTCACCGGTTAGGCCTCGTGGCCCGGTGCAGTACAATCGCAGCAGTAACTAAAAGATTTTCAACAATTCGACTAGTCAAAGTGAAGGTAGACAATGCCTAAGTCAAAGGTCACCAAGAGCTCGACGCCGCAGGTCACCAGCACCGCGGCTAATCGCACCCCCGTCAAGATCAATACTGAGGGCACCCCGAAGTGGTACATCGCCATCATGCTGGGCCTGATGCTGCTCGGCCTGGCCTGGATCGTGGTCAACTACCTGGCCGGCGAGGACATCTCCTTCATGGCCGCCCTCGGCCCCTGGAACTACGGCATCGGCTTCGGCCTGGCCATCATCGGCCTGCTGATGACCATGGGCTGGCGCTAGAGCGCCCCTAAAAAGCCCCACGGCTTTAACTGCTCCCCGCCTAGTCGGTGAACTGAGAATTCAGTCACCGACTGGCGGGGAGCTTTTTACATGCACTAAGTTCTCTTAGTTCAGCTTGCTGACCGCCCCATCGTGGCGCACGAGCCCGGGCCATAGATCAGCTAGCATTATCGGCTTCAATCGTCGTGCCACAGTAGTCATCCTGGTCCATCGCCTCATGCAGGTTGGGAACCCACACACAAACCATCAGACACTCTCTGGCCCGGCAGGGCCAGGCAAAGCCGGAAAAGAATTGGAGGTGATGTACCACCTGACAGAAGAATCGGTCGTTATATTCCATTGCATGGAAGCGCGACCACGAAACAAATGCGCAGCTATCGAGGCAATTTAATCCCCCACCAACGAACCCTCACGCAAACCGACCCCAAAGAACCGAGGATCAAACAATGCCACACGACCATGTTGATTATGACAAGCTCGCCTCTTGGGCCGAAAGCTCAGACGGCCTGTCCGCCAGCAACAATACCGAACCCGCTGACAATCTCAATGAGGACTCGAACCTAGCTAAGGCACAACGCCTTATCCGCCGCGTAGGCCGCCCAGGCCTCAACGATGGCGACGAGTCCTCCTCCGGCGAGCCGTCCACCACCCTCCAGGTCAGGGTGTCTTCCGACCTGTCCCGCAGGTTCACCCTTTTCAAGACACGAAACAACCTCTCCACCAGCAACGCAATGCGCCGCATTCTCGACGAGGCTCTACCCTCCAGCTAGTACTTCCCTACCCAAAATGTGCCCCGGAACGACTATTGTTCCGGGGCACATCTTTAGCGGAAGTCAGCGGTTAGGCAGTTGATGGAGTTGGCGACCATTGCGCTGGCGGCTTGGGAAAGGTCACTGTCCAGGTTGGAGGAATCAGCGGTTCCCTTCGTGACAGCTTTGAAACAGTCGCGGTCAACCTCTAGGCATTCGACTTACCGCTCTCCTCTTCAGCTTTCTTAATGTCGTAGATCTGCTTGATAAGCACAGGAGCCACAAGTAGCCAAACCCCAGCGAACAAAATCGACATTGCCTGGTTTCCGGTTCCTGCAATCCCCCCGACCGAAATGGAGATCAAAACCAAGCATGCGATAGAAAATGCCATTCGTACTTGCTGAGTTTTCCCATTAGACATATCTTCTCAGTCCTCCTACATGTAAACCCAGGTCAGCACTCTAGCTCCACATTACCGAGGTATAGAGTTACCCCTTAGCGACACTAACGCAATAATTAGTGCCTCTTGCAGCAGCTCCTGCACCCAATACGGGAAGGATAACTGCACTTGCTCCACCCGTCACTGGAATCAGCCAATGGCAGTAATGGTACCAATCGTACCGAAAGCACAGTCGCCCCAGCCCTGATCAGCAACTGGCTCACTTTCTCCGGCAACAACCGGAACGGAAAGGGTTGCATCAATCTCATCGCCATCAGCGACGTAACCAATATTGGAGATAGAGCCATCAGGAAGCAACACGGCGTTCCGTCTTTAACCTTCAGCTTTGCGCTATCGGCAGTTAGCTCAAGAATCTGAATCTCAGTCCTACTGTTATTCGCCTGATCAGAAGTCGTCTCAGTCGCCGCCATGGCGTAGGACGGCGCTCCAGCGATAGCTACCGCGCCTCCTAAAACTCCTGCAACTGCTGCTTTAAGAATAGAAATCAATCCTGTCTATCTCTTTGGGAGAAGATCAACGCCTTCGGCCGGGCCTGACCCCCTCAGGCTGTCGCCCAGCGGCGATAAAACCCTTCTTGTTTTCGAGGCCGTAGCCGTCGAGGCTCTCCACCCACGCAGCTTCGTTATCCCTGGATGGATCCACTTTCGCGTCTGATAATGAGGCCTGTGCACAACTTTTGCGGCACGTTATCCACAGGCCCATTCTTTTTGCCCACAGGCCTTGAGCTGGGGTTTTCACAAGAATTCCACGTAGATTCCACAAGTGGACTGAGCTTCCTGGACGATCTTGACACAGGCTGCGAACAAAGTTATCCACAGGCTGGGGATAAAATTGTGAATTATCGAATTCTACAGGCTTGTCCACACCCTGTGGATAACTGTTTTTCACCGTTCCACAGCCACAAGATTCTTGTGATTCCGCCGCCTCTACCTCGCTGATCAGGGAAAACTCCGCAAAGACGTTCGGGAAATTACAAAAATGTGGTTATCCACAATGTGGATAACTCTTGTGGATAGTTTTAGAACATATGCTCGCGTGGATAACACGCCGGGGTTATCCCCAATCCCCAGCTGAGGGCGCCGTATCACGCCTTAGGAGGCAGTGGCGGAGCGACACGCACTCGCATTACGGTTAGCGAAATAGCCCAATGGACCGTTCGGAGCACGGTTGTGCTCACTTATCTACGATCTTGTCGGGGTCAGCATCCCCCAATGCCAACCCGCGCTCCTGGGCGCGCCTGCCTCAAGAGGGGGTTAAACAGCACGAAGCCCGTGCCAGGTGGCACGGGCTTTGGCTGTAGCGGACAAGGTGTCCGCGGTGTTGGGGTTTAGGCGATCTCGATGGATTCGATTACCACGTCGTCGACCGGGCGGTCGGCGAAACCGGTGCGCACGCCGGCGATCTCCTGCACGACCTTCTGGGAGGCGGCATCGGTGACCTCGCCGAAGATGGTGTGGTGGTTGTTCAGGTGCGGGGTCGGCGCCACGGTGATGAAGAACTGGGAGCCGTTGGTGCCCGGGCCGGCGTTAGCCATGGCCAGCAGGAACGGGCGGTCGAACTGCAGCTCCGGGTGGAACTCGTCCTGGAACTGGTAGCCCGGGCCGCCGGTACCGGTGCCGGTCGGGTCGCCGCCCTGGATCATGAAGCCGTCGATGATGCGGTGGAAGATGGCGCCGTCATAGAACGGACCCGACTGCTCACCCTTGGCGTTCTGGGTGGAGTAGTCCTTGTCGCCCTTGGCCAGGCCAATGAAGTTTTCCACGGTGACGGGAGCGTGATTGCCAAACAGGTCAATGACGATGTCACCGTGGTTGGTGTGCATGGTTGCAGTAGCGGTCTTTTGAGTCATGCCCCCATCCTATAAGAATTCCGGGGGCAACCGCCGCCTTAGACCCGCATGCCCTTAGCGATCGCCTTCGGCCTGCAGGCCTGCCACCACCTCATCGCGGGCGAGCACCATGTTGCGCAGGGAGGCCTCGGTCTCCGCGTAGCCGCGGGTCTTGAGCCCGCAGTCCGGGTTAACCCACAGGCGCTCAGCCGGGAAGTTGCGCAGCGCGGCCCGGATGAGCTCGGCCTGCTCCGCCACCGACGGCACGCGCGGCGAATGAATGTCATAGATGCCCGGGCCCAGCTCCGAGTGGAAGCGCTCGTCGATGTCGCGCAGCAGCTCCATGCGCGAGCGCGCCGCCTCAATAGAGGTCACGTCGGCGTCGAGGCCGGCGACGGCATCGATGATCTGCCCAAATTCGGAGTAGCACAGGTGGGTATGGATCTGGGTCGCCGGCGCCGCGTTGAGCGAGACCAACCGGAAGGCGCGCACTGCCCAGTCCAGATAGGAAGGCCGATCCTCCGCTCGCAGCGGCAGCAGCTCGCGCAGGGCGGGCTCGTCGATCTGGATGATGCGGATGCCGGCGGCCTCCAGGTCGGCGACCTCGTCGGCCAGCGCCACGCCCAGCTGATCTGCGGACACGCTTAGCGGCACGTCATCCCGGTTGAAGGACCAGGCCAGGATGGTCACCGGGCCGGTGAGCATGCCCTTGAGCGGCTTGTCGGTCAGCGACTGCGCGTACGTGGACCATTCCACCGTCATCGCGGCCGGGCGGGAGATATCCCCCACCACGATTGGCGGGCGGGTGCAGCGGGAGCCATAGGACTGCACCCAGCCGTTTTCGGTGGTGACGAAGCCGTCGAGGAGCTCCGCGAAGTACTGCACCATGTCGTTGCGCTCCGGCTCGCCATGAACCAGCACGTCCAGGCCCAGTCGCTCCTGGAGCTCCACTACCGCCTTGACCTCCTCGCGCAGGGCCTGCGTGTACGCGGCATCGTCAATCTCGCCGCTGCGGTGCGCCGCCCGCGCCGCCCGGATCTCCGCAGTCTGCGGGAAGGATCCGATGGTGGTGGTGGGCAGCAACGGCAGCCCCAAGGACTTCTGCGCCTCCTGGCGCTGTGCGAACAGCGGCTGGCGCTGCACCTGGCCTTCCGGCAGGGCCGCCACGCGGTCCTGCACGGCTTGGCGATGCGTGCGGTCCGACTCGGCGCGGGTGCGCACCGCGCGGTCGGCGGCGGCATAGGCCTCCGGGGCATCGAGCGGGCCGGCGGCCAGCGCCACGGCCTCGGCCACCTTCTCATCCGCGAACGAGAACCAGGTGGCCACGTCCACCGGCAGCTTCGTCTCCGCCGCCACCGAGTGGGGCACGTGCTGCAGCGACACCGAGGTGGACACGGATCCCGCCCCGGTGGCCTCAAAGACCTCGCGCAGCTCGCGCAGGTTCGCCGCCCAGATGTTGCGGCCATCAATCAGGCCCGCCACCAGGTGCTTTGCCCCCGCATTGCGCACGCGGTCCACGTAATCAGGCTCTTGCTGCCGGGTGCCCACGGACAGATCCACGTGCAGGGCGTCGACCCCGCGCAGGGCCTCCAGGCCGGCGCGGGCCGCCCCATAGGGCGTGGTGACATAGAGCTGCGGGCGGGCCGTGGCGGCCAGGAGCTGGGAGTAAGCGGTTTCTGCGGCCTGGGCCAGCTGGGCATCGTCAGCCACGGTCAGATCAGCCACAAGGGCGGGCTCGACCAGCTGGATCCACTCCGCGCCGGCGGCGTGCAGGGCCTCGAGCACCTCGAGGTAGGCAGGGATCAGGCGGTCCAGGTGCTCCAGGGGTGCGGTGGTGGCGGCATCGGCAGGCTTAGCCAGAGCCAGCAGGGTGACCGGGCCCACCAGGACCGGGCGCACGAGGTGCCCGGCCTCCTTGGCCTCGGTGAAGATGCTAACGATGCGCTGCGGGTCCGGCGTAAAGGTTGGGTCATCCGGAATCTCGGGGACGATGTAGTGATAGTTGGTGTCGAACCACTTGGTCATCTCCAACGCCGGAGAATTCTTAGTGCCCCGGGCCAGGTCAAACTCGGCCTGGAGGCTGGGCGCCGACAGGACGCCGACGGTCAGGGCAGTCTCAAGCACCTGGTCGTAGTAGGCCACGTCCGCCGGGATGGCGTAGTCCTCCCGCAGGCCGAGCTCGCGCAGGCGGTTATAGGTATCGACGCGCAGCGAGTGCGTGGCGGAGCGGAAGGTGGCCTCGTCGATCTTTGTCGACCAGAAGGCCTCCAGCGCGCGCTTGAGCTCGCGGTTGGCGCCGATGCGGGGATAGCCCTCGATGGTGGTGGTGGGGAAAGGGGTCTTAGTCATGAGAGATTCCAATTCTGTCTAGTAGTTCTTGCGTGATAAGTGCGTCGTTGTGGGTATAGATGTGCAGGGCACCCGCCCCGCCGTCGAGGCAGGACCGGGCCAGCTCGGCGGTGATCTCGATGCCGCTGCCCGGGTCATCCGCTAGGCGCCGGCGGAGACTCTCCGGCACCGGGAGGCCGGAGAGCTGGGCCATGCGCTCAAGCTTGGCCGGCGTGGTCAGCGGCATGATGCCGGGGATGAGCGGGATGCGCACCCCGGCCAGCCGGGCGCGCTCGACGAAGCGGTGGTACTCCTCGGCGTCGAAGAAGAGCTGGGTTATCGCCAGGTCCGCGCCCAGGCGTTGCTTGGCCAGGAGCACGTCGATGTCCTCGTCGAAGCTGCGGGACTCCGCGTGCCCGCCGGGATAGCAGGCCACGCCCACCGCTAGCCGCCCGGCCGCAAACCGCGGCGCCTGGCTAGCCTCGCGCTCGCGGATGAGCGCCATGAGGTCAGTGGCGTGCGGCAGGTAGCCTTCCGGCATCCCGCCTTCCGGGAGATCCCCGCGCAGGGCCAGCAGGCCGCGGACGCCGGCATCGACGAGCCGGTCGATCCACTCCCCCAGCACCTCGCGCGGCCCGGCGGTGCACGCCAGGTGCGCCAGGGGGCGCATGCTGGTCTGCTGGTCGATGCGGCGGATGAACTCGGCGGTGCCGTCCAACCAGCCAGAGCGCTGAGAGCTGGTCACGGCGATGTAGTCGGGGTTATAGGACTCCAGCCGCGCCAGCAGGGCGTCGATCTTGGTGCTGTCGGTGAAGTCGCGGGGCGGGATCACCTCGAAAGACAGCGCCGTGCGCGCGGGCGCCGGCGGGGCTATGTCTTCCCATTCGTCGAGCGGCGCGGACGCGGATAGGCGCGGGGTCATGGCGGCCTCCTTCCTGGTCAGGGGGTTGTTGTGACCAAAAATGTACCAAGCTGTCTAGAAATTTGGCTAGGCCGAGAGCAAAGGTAATACCTTTAAAAGTCGCGCAGCTGCGCAGATGAGGCGCCTGCGCAAGAATTTAAAACGCCCACTTCTATACCAAGCGGTCTACTCCGCGAGGATTAGGGCAGTTTCTTGCGGCGGGCACCCCCTTGCCCCAAGTACGCTGGGAACAAAAGAGTTAACACGCAAAGGAGAAGCGATGAACCTCGCAACCGTCAATGTGGCCTACAAGGTCGCCCGTTCCCTCTGGGAGAAGCTGGATGACTCCCGCCAGGAGAAGGCCCGCGCCGCCTACTCCTCGCTGGCCGATGCCGCCCACACCGTCCAGGACGACGCCGAGGACCTGCTGCCTCAGGCCCGCCGCGAGGCCGGCGAGGTCACCAAGGCCGCCCACGCCCGCCTGGAGCGCGCACTGGCCGACCTCTCCGAGCGCGGTGAGGAAGCCAAGGAAGGTCTAGTAGACCGCGTCGCCGCCGCCCGCAAGGAGGCCGCCCGCACCGTCAAGCAGGCCAAGAAGGCCGGCAAGAAGCAGGTCAAGTCCGCCCGCAAGGAGGCCAAGAAGTCCCGCAAGGCCGCCCAAAAGCAGGCTAAGGCCCTGGCCCGCAAGCAGGACAAGGGCAAGTTCTGGCCCATCTTCCGCGTTCTCGCCCTCCTGCTGGCCCTCGGCGGCGTGGCGTTCTACCTGGTGCGCAACGTCTTCGTCAAGGAGACCCCGTCCGAGAACCCGCCGCGCGTGGAGAACTTCAGCGGCAGCAACCCGGAAAGCTCCACCCTCGTCTACACCTCCACCAGCGAGTCCACCCCGGAAGAGGGCGTGACCGAGCGCGATGAGGAGCTGCTGGACTCCTTAGACGAGCAGCTGGCCAAGCACCGCGACGAGGACTAGCCCCGCCTCCTCCCCCATTCCGGGCATATAGGCGTGTTGCCTGCGTCTCATTTCATTGCCCGGGGGACCGTTTGGTGTTGTTATAGAGCAATTCCATTCTTGGCTAACTGGAGGTTAATTCTGTGGCAATCGAGGATCTCACCGTCAAGCTTCGCGACGGCTCCGTGTACTACTTCCGTGCCGGCGCCATCATGGGCGATCCCTTAAACCGGGTGGACCTACTGCGCGATGCCATCGATGACGCCTCTCTTTTCCGTTCCCCGGACGTCAACGGCGAGTTGCGCGAGTTCAACGGCGCCGACGTAGCCAACTACTACTTGGCCTAGCCCAGCAGGCGGCGTCTAGGATGGCGCGCATGAACGAAGAACTGCAACTGCGCCCCACCACCGAATCTGACCGCACCTATATCGCACGGCTGAACTTCCTCACCGACACTTTCGGCGACGAGTTCGGCACGCCCTGCGAGGACTTCGACGCCGACTACGAGTTCTACCTTGACCAGTGGCGCCCCGACAACGGCGGTTTCATCGCCTGGAAGGGCAATATCCCGGCCGGTGGCGTGTGGCTCAACTGGGGCACGCAGGATCTCCACGGCTATGGCTTCGTAGAGGAGGCCATCCCGGAGCTTGCCATCGCGGTGGAGGCCCGCTACAAGGGCCATGGCATCGGCACCAAGTTGCTCGATGCCGCCACGGAGCTGGCCCGCACCCTCGGCGCCCCGGGCATCTCCCTGTCCGTCGAGGACGATAACCCCCGCGCGCACAAGCTCTACCTCCACGTGGGCTTCGAGGACGCCGGGCGCGCCGACACCCACAGCGTCCTGGTCAAGCGATTCTAATCACTTGAATCACTTTAATTAACAATTTTCACGTGTCGCACAGGGCACAAAGGTATCTACCGGCGACAATGGAGGCAACCGACCCCGAAAGGAATCCCCTCCATGCGCCGCCTTGCCGCCGTCCTCCTCGCCGCCACCGTCGCCCTGGGCACCCCCGTGGCCAGCGCCTCACCCCTGGCCGGCAGCAGCGACGCGGCAGAGTCCGCGCACCAGGCGCTGTGGAATGCCCTGCCCCCGCAGGCGCGCAACCATCCGGCACTCAAAGACCTCGCCCCGCGTACCCCGCCCGCCCCTGCGCGCCCGGCCGGCTGCCCAAACTGCGTGGCCCTGACCTTCGATGACGGCCCGGCTGCCTCGACTGCGGCCCTGCTCGATATCCTCGACCGCCACCACGTGGATGCCACCTTCTTCGTGCTCGCCCCGAGTGCGCGCTCCCACCCGGACCTCATCCGGCGTATGCGCGCGGCCGGGCACACGATTGGCAACCACACCTCCTCGCACCCAGATCTACGCACGCGCAGCGCCGAGCAGGTGCGCTGGGAGATCGGCGAGGGCTCCCGCGCCATCGCCGAGACCGCCGGGGCCAACCCCCGCTTCCTCCGCCCGCCTTATGGGGCCACCAACCAGACCGTCACCGACGCTGCACGGGCGGCCGGCCAGTCCCTGGTGCTCTGGGACGTCGACACGCTGGACTGGCAGCATCGCAACCCGGATACCACCTGCCGCACGGCGGTGGATCAGGCGCGAGCGGGCTCTATCGTGTTGATGCACGACATCCACCCCACCACGGTGGCGGCGGTGGACTGCGTTATTTCGGGCCTGCGGGCCAAGGGCCTTAACCCGGTGAGCCTGGATCAGATGATTCCGCAGCCGGCTCCGGGCCAGACCTATACCGCGGTTAATCTTCCGCGCTGATGCCTTCCATGATCTTTTCGTTGATCTGAGTCAGCTGGCGGATCTGCGTCCGCGTCAAACGGTCGATGATAATCCGACGAGCCGCCGCGACGTGGCCGCCCACGGCAGAGAGCACCGTCTGCCAGCCTTCCTCGGTCAGCGTGGCCACGGTAAAGCGCCCGTCCTCGCGGTCAGGGCGGCGCACCACCCAGCCGTTCTTCTCTAGGCGGCTGACCACCTGGGACAGCCGGGACAGCGAGCCGCCGGTGACGTGGCCGAGCTCGCTCATGCGCATGGTGCGATCCGGGGCCTCGGAGAGCCTAGAGATGACCGAGTAATCGTAGAAGCTCATGCCGGAATCGCGGCGGAGCTGGCGGTCGAGCTTGTTGATGAGCTGCAGGTTAACGTGCATCAAGGAGGTGAAGGCCGCGAGTTCTTCCTCGTCGAGCCAGTTGGGTTCTGCCTGCGCATTCATAAATATTCAAGCTAGCACAATTGCACTTTAAAATTTAAACAACCCCGCGCGATGACTTTACACTTGAAGTCATCTGGGGTAGGGTGAGGAAAACAACAAAGTAAAGGATTTCCCATGACTACCCTGGCCGAAGAATTCAACCCCGCCCGCCCTGCCGGCGCCATCTACGATCTGCGCGAGCGCGCCATCCCGGTCGCCCACCTGCAGCGCCGCTGGGAGCCTGCCGATGGCCCCATGCCTTCGCTGTTTATCTCCCACGGCGCCCCGCCGGCCCTGGGCAACCACGCCTGGATGAACGATCTCTATGACTGGGCCCAGGCGCTGCCGAAGCCGCGCGCCATCGTGGTGATCTCCGCCCACTGGGAAAACGCCCCGGTGGCTATCAACGGCACCGCCGCCGGCACGCCTTTGTACTACGACTTCTCGGGCTTCGATCCGGAGTATTACTCCCTGACTTATGAGACCCCCGACGCCACCGACTTGGCGCAGCGCGTGGCCGGCCTGCTGGGCCATAGCCCGGTCCACCAGTTCACCAACCGCGGCCTGGACCACGGCGCATTCATTCCGCTGATGGCCATGTACCCGGCTGGCGATGTCCCCGTAGTCCAGGTCTCCATGCCTTCGCTCAACCCGCAGGATCTGCTGGACCTGGGCACGCGCCTGCGCTCCCTGCGCCAGGAGGGCATCCTGGTCATCGGCTCCGGCTACATGACGCACTCCTTCGCTGTCTTCCGCAACCCGGCCCTCGCCGGCCACCTGGACGCCTTCGACGAGTGGGCCGCCAATAACGTCCACGCCGGCAACGTCGACGAGCTGGTGGACTACCTGCACAAGGCCCCCGGCGCCCAGATCGCCCACCCCACGGCCGATCACTACGTGCCGCTGCTGCTGACCCTAGGCGCGGCTGACGATGCCCGCACGGCCCGCACCGTGTTTACCCGCAAGGGCCTGGGCAACCACATCCGTTCCTTCGAGGTCCACTAACCGAAAAAGAAAAAGCCTGCCGGGAGAATACTCTCCTAGCAGGCTTTTTGTTTGTGGAGCATAGGGGAATCGAACCCCTGACCTTTGCATTGCGAACGCAACGCTCTACCAACTGAGCTAATGCCCCAATGACTAGATAGGTTACTCCTCGACATCCCGCTAACGAAATCGTGGCTTAAGGGACAGAGAAAACCACAAAGCGGCGGTCAACTCTTAATCGAGTTAACAGCCGCTAGCTGTGGAGCATAGGAGAATCGAACTCCTGACCTTCTGCTTGCAAAGCAGATGCTCTACCAATTGAGCTAATGCCCCATTGTTCCGTGGTGGGCCTAGCTGGAATCGAACCAGCGACCTCATCGTTATCAGCGATGCGCTCTAACCGACTGAGCTATAGGCCCGCGTCCATTTGCGGAACGAGTAGTTACTTTACATAGCGTTCCGCAAAGAACACAAATCGTATGGTCACATACGGTTTTTGACCAAAATCTTAGTAGTCGGTCAGGCGGAGGACGAAGCCCCCGAAGAGATCAACCATGGCGTTGTAGATGGCCGCCAACAGCGGGCACAGGATGGTCATCAAGATGGCCATCACGGCCCCCAGCAGGGCGGAGACGGACAACACGATCCCGAAGTTGAGCTCGAAATTGCCGCCGACATCGCGCATCAGGCTGTTGACCTGCGTGACGATGCCGACCTGGTCGAGCGCGAACCAGACCAGGCAGACCGCCAGGAGCCAGGCCACGAGACCCACGAGGGCAAAGGCCAGGCCCACGCGGAACGCGGAAAGCGGGGCAACGCGCTTGAGCGTTACGTCTCGTCGTGCCATCGGCTACTCCTCATCGCTCTTCGGCTCAGAACCCGGGAGCTGCTCCTGTTGGATGTCCTCCACGGTCTTTTCGCCCTTGGCGACCTTCTCAGCGTTCTCCTCGCCGTCGTCCTCAACGTTGCGGTCGATGGCCAGCAGCTCGACATCGTCGGCCAGGTTCACCAGGCGCACGCCCATCGTGGCGCGCGAGGACGGGCGAATCTGGTCGACCTCGGTGCGCACCACACCGCCGGCGGAGGTGATCGCGAACAGCTCGTCGTCTTCCTCCACCGCAATGGCGGCAATGAGCTTGCCGCGCTTCGGGGTGTACTTGAAGGTCATCACGCCCAGGCCGCCGCGGCCCTGCTGCGTGTACTCCTCGATGGCGGTGCGCTTGCCGTAGCCGCCGGAGGTGGCCACCAGCAGGAACTGGCCGTCGGAGACCACGGACATGCTCAGCAGCTGGTCGTCGCCGCGGAAGCGCATGCCCTTCACGCCGGCGGTGGCGCGGCCCATCGGGCGCAGCTGCTCATCGTCAGCCGTGAAACGGATGGCCTGGCCCTGCTCGGAGACGAGCAGGATGTCGTCGCCCTCCGAGACCAGCTGGGCGCCGATGAGGGCGTCACCCTCGTTGAGGTTGATGGCAATAAGGCCCGCCGAGCGCGCGGACTCGTAGTCGGTCAGGCGCGACTTCTTCACGCGGCCCTGCTGGGTAGCCAGCACCAGGTAAGGGGCGTCCTCGTAGGACTGGATCTGGATGACCTGCGCGATGCGCTCCTCCGGCTGGAACTCCAGCAGGTTGGCCACGTGCTGGCCGCGAGCCGTGCGGCCGGCCTCGGGAAGCTCATAGGCCTTGAGGCGGTAGACACGGCCGAAGTTGGTGAAGAACAGGATCCAGTCGTGCGTGGAGCAGACGAAGAAGTTCTTGACGATGTCGTCCTGCTTGAGTTCCGCGCCACGCACGCCCTTGCCACCGCGCTTCTGGGCCTTATAGGCATCGACCTTGGTGCGCTTGGCATACCCGGTGGAGGTGATGGTGACCACGACGTTCTCGCGGGCGATGAGGTCCTCGTCCGTGACGTCGCCGGAGGCGGCCGTGATCTGGGTGCGGCGCTCGTCTCCGTACTTGGAGACGATCTCCTCCAGCTCGTCGTGGACGATCTGGCGCTGGCGCTCGGGGCGGGCCAGGATGTCCTTGTAGTCAGCAATCTCGGCCTCGATGGCGGCCAACTCGTCCACAATCTTTTGGCGCTCCAGGGCGGCCAGGCGGCGCAGCTGCATCGCCAGGATAGCATCGGCCTGCACGTCGTCGACGTCGAGGAGGGCCTTCAAGCCCTCGCGGGCCTCGTCCACGGTGGGGCTGCGGCGGATGAGCGCGATGACCTCGTCGAGCATGTCGAGGGCCTTGACCAAACCGCGCAGGATGTGGGCGCGCTTCTCGGCCTCGGCCAGGCGGTACTGGGTACGCCGCACGATGACCTCGATCTGGTGCTCCACGTAGTAGCGCAGCATCTGATCCAGGCGCAGGGTGCGCGGCACGCCGTCGACGATGGAGAGCATGTTCGCGCCGAAGGAGGTCTGCAGCTGGGAGTGCTTGTAGAGGTTGTTGAGCACCACGCGGGCCACGGCGTCACGCTTGAGCGTAACCACGATGCGCATGCCCACGCGGTCGGAGGACTCGTCCTCAATCTTGGCGATGCCGGCGATCTTGCCGTTGGAGGCCGCCTCTGCGATGTTGACCACCAGGTTATCCGGGTTGACCTGGTAGGGCAGCTCGGTAATCACGATGGTCTGACGGTTGCCGCGCTCCTCGATCTCGGTCACGCCGCGCATGCGGATAGAGCCGCGGCCGGTGGTGTAGGCGTCCTTGATGCCCTGGTCGCCCACGATGAGGCCGGCGGTCGGGAAATCCGGGCCCTTGACGTAGCTCATGGCGGCCTCGAGGGCCTCCTCGTCGCTGGCGTCCGGGTGATCGAGAATCCAGTAGATGGCCTCTGCCAGCTCGCCCAGGTTGTGCGGCGGGATATTGGTAGCCATGCCCACCGCGATGCCGGCGGAGCCATTCATCAGCAGGTTCGGCACGCGCGAGGGCAGGATGTCCGGCTCCTGAGTCTTGCCGTCGTAGTTCGGGGAGAAGTCCACCGTGTTTTCGCGGATGTCGCGGACCATCTCCATGGCCAGCGGGGTCATGCGGCACTCGGTATAACGCATGGCGGCCGGGCCGTCGTTGCCGCGGGAGCCGAAGTTGCCCTGGCCGTCTACCAGCGGGTAGCGCATGTTCCACGGCTGGGCCAGGCGCACCAGGGTGTCGTAGAGGGCGGCGTCGCCGTGCGGGTGGAACTGGCCCATGGCGTCGGCCACCGGGCGCGAAGACTTCACGTAGCCGCGCTCGGGGCGGTAGCCGGAATCAAACATCGCGTAGATGATGCGGCGGTGCACGGGCTTGAGGCCGTCGCGCACCTCAGGGAGGGCGCGGCCGACGATGACGGACATGGCGTAGTCGATATACGACTTCTCCATCTCGTCATTGATGTCAATTGGTTCGATGCGATCGAAAAGATCGCCGGTCTGGTCACTCATAACCCCAAATCTTACCCTCTGTGGTCGAAATCAGGCCGTAGGCGAAGGTAGGTAGTACCAGACTGGTACCATTTGGCGCATGGCTATGAATCTGCGGCTGACCCCCGATCAGGATCACGCGCTCACCCTGCTCGCCGCCGCAGGGGGTACCTCCAAGCACGAGGCCGCCGTACGCGCCATCGTCACCGCCGCCGCCCGCACGCTGCGCGATGCCGAAGTCCAGGACACCGCCCGGGCGCTGCTGCCCGGCCGCGCCGCCCTCGAGGCCGAGATCCGCAGGTCACGGGCATGACCGCCGAGGAGCTGCTCATCCTCGCCCGCGAGTTCTGCGCCCGGGCGCGCACGCAAATCACAGACTTCGCGGCCTT
>CAVFKS010000001.1:72948-78927 GCA_963623015.1 Clostridia bacterium | reverse complement strand
CGCCACAGCAGACAAAAAAGTACATTGGCACACTATTGAGTTCTCAAACATCATCACCCATACCCCACCGCAACACGGAAGTGTTACTAGTAAAAGTAAGGTGTTTTATCAGCGTCTGTTTTCTTCCCGCCACACTGCAGAGTGTTTATCTCTGTGGGGCGCTGTCGGTCGCGCTGACTCACATAAAGTTACACACCGCCGCGCAGTTACACAAATCCGCAGGCCAGGCCAGCTTTTCAATCCGTGGAAAGTGGCCTAGACGCGTGGCTTTTAACTACGCACTCCGAACCAAGCGCTAAGGCCAGGATTGAAGGGATTGATGCGGCGTGCGATTGCGTCCAACACGAGACTCCACGCCGCGTAGAGGACGAGCCCCAGCCCCACGAGGGCGAGGGATGGCAATCGCCGCCACCACGTAGACCGCCGCGGCAACGATCGAGCCCAGGCACAATACCAACGTGCGTCGGCCAAATAGGTTGAGGCTTACCATGGCCGGAGGGAGGGCGAGGGCCACGTACAACGGTAGAAGCACTAGGTCGCTGAATTCGCCCAGGTAAACCCAGGCCACCCCTGCCATCAGAGCTCCGATGGCCGGGCACGCCAGTTGCGCCACGGCAGCCTTCGTAGCCCACTTTCGGCGGGTGCCGCCCAAGGTAATTGTCTGACGCAGACTGGCACGCTCGTCCCTAAATGCGAACAGGGCTGCGGCCGCGCCGAGGCCGGTGATTACGCTCGCAGCGTAGCTGCCGCTCCCGCTAAGTTCGTGGTACAAAATTGCAATCACTGTAACTACCAGGCAGACGGCCCACACCCAGATCCAACTGCGAACGATTGGGCCGGTGACCAGCTGGGAGTACAACTCGACGGGGAACCTACCAAAGCTCGTGGACCCCTCCGAGCCTTTCACCAGCTCCTCCGCCGCGTCAGATTCCGGCTTTCCCTGGGGCGTGCGGCGCAGGAGACGCCAGGCCAAGGCCGCGCACAAGGCGGCAACGACAAGCGGCTCCCCGGCGCGCCACCCAACCGCAATGGACGCTGCCCCAAAACACACCGCTGGGATGTGCCCCTGCCGCCACCACATCCTGCGGGTCAGCCCCAGGACGCGGTATCGGGCAAAGTCGCCCTCCGCGGTCGAGACCAGCCACACAGTAAACAGGGTAAAGAACACGGCCACTAACGCTGAGGGGTCTTCGCCCACCACTGTCCAGGACAGGGCCAGGTAGAACAGTGCAAAGAAGTTGCGCCAGTGCAGGCCCAATTCCCACGCCAGCCGGACGGGGTTTGCTATCACTGGGCACCTCCCAGCACGCGTACCGCAGTCTCTAGGGAGACCTCGGCCGGCCGCAGGCCGGCACGGGAGTCCCGCTCGAAGACCTCTTCGGCCCGCCCGGCGCGGGCATCGATAATCGCGCGATCGGCCGCTGGGCCCGGGGAGCGCTCGAGCACCGGCAGCCCTAGCTCATCGAGCAGCTGGCCTAAGGCCTGTGGCTTCCCGGTGACCTCTAGGATGTCCTCGACGAAGTCATCGATGGGGCTGGCTAGCGGGGCATCGCCAAGCAGGAGCACCGTGTCGAGGTGCCCGGAGATTTCATTGAGGTGGTGGGTAGAGACCACGATGGTCCGCCCGTGCTCGCGGCGCAGCTCTTCGAAGAAGACCGCGCGGTTGTCCACGTCGAGCCCCAGGTAGGGCTCGTCGAGCAACATAATCTCGCAGCCCGAGGCCACGGCGAACAAGAACCCCAGGGCGGATTTCTGGCCACGCGAGAAGGCCGAGTAGTTGCCCGAGGGCAGGCGGAAGCGCTCTGCTAGCTCCTCGGCCCTATCCGCATTCCAGGTGCGCCAGCGCGCCGCACCCAGACGCAGCAGCTTCTTTATATTCCAGCCGTCCATGAGCGGATTGTCGATGCCCATAAGGATTGCGCGGTCCATGACGTACTGGTTGTCGAAGGGGTCTTGCTTTAATACCCGTAGCCCCCGAGAGGGCAGCTGGCCGGCCATCATGCGCAGCAGCGTGGTCTTGCCGATGCCGTTGGGGCCAACCAGGCCATGGGTAAGCCCCGCCGCCAGCTCGAAGTTGAGCGGCGGGGTGTGCAGCATTTCTAAGTTTCGGGCTTGGATCATGAGTATTCCTTGCGGGGTTGAGTAAACGGTGTGGAAGGCGGCTGGGTCAGGCTCATGAGTACAGCCCCCGACTCTCAGCCACGCGCAGTACTAGCTCTTGAAGCTGGCCCCGGGTAAAACCCAGCCGCGCGGCCTCGTCGACCAAGGGGGCGACGAAGTCGGCTGCGAAGTCCTCCCGGCGGCGCCGGCGGATGGCCTCTAGAGCGCCGGGAGCGACGAACATGCCCACCCCGCGGCGCTTATCCAAAATCCCCATTTCCACCAGGAGGGAGATTCCCTTCCGCGCGGTGGCGGGGTTGATGCTGTGAAACTCCGCTAGCTCATTGGTTGAGGGAGCCTGATCGCCTTCTTTCAAGACCCCATCGACAATCGAGTCCTCGATCAGCGTGGCGATCTGCCTAAACAGCGGCTGGGTCGAGTTGTCCACGGAGGCTCTCCTTCACTAAGGCTGGCGGTGCGACTAGCCAAAGTAGGTTGGTTAGCTAGTCATGTAACCAACCATATAAGCGGGCTGGGGTTTCGTCAATGGTTATCGCAGTTTTCTCGGTTTTGGTGCACACTGGAGGGAGCAAGTTAGAAATGATGATTTAGGAATTAGGCCATGCTTGAGAGAACTCTCGTTTTCGTCGACACTTCATACCTATTAGCCAGCTTTTATAATGCCTGGGAAACCGGCGCCCGCGCCCAGTTAGAAATCGACCTCCCCGAGGTCGTCAACACCATGGGCGCCATGATTGAAAACCAGCTCCACCAGAAGATCCAACGGCAGTACTGGTACGACGGCATCCCCGATACCGGCCCGCACCGCTACCAGCGCGCGCTACGCACCTGCGACGGCGTGCAACTGCGCACCGGCCAGCTCATCGAATGGGGCGATCGCCGCACCCAGAAGGGCGTGGACACCCGCCTGGTCGCCGACATGATTGTCTCCTCAATGAAGGGCCAGGTCACCGACTTCGTGCTCGTCTCCGGCGACGCCGACATGATCCCCGGCGTCGAGGAGGCCGTGCTCAACGGCGTGCGCGTGCACCTCTACGGCTTCGGCTGGGACTCCATGTCCTCCGCCCTGCGCCACGCCTGCGATACCACCACGATCCTCGACCCGCGCGAGGACTTCTCCGAGGCCATGGAGATCCAGGTCCTCGAAGGCCCGCTGCCCCCGGTCATCCGCGAGCAGCCCCACGACGACGCAGAACCCAAGGCCCCCGCGGACGAGTCCGGCGAGGATAAGGAAGCAAACCCCGCCCCCGCAGCAGAGGCCACGCAGGGCACGCCACAAGATACTGCGGAAGCAACTGGCGGTGCCGCAGAGACGGCCAGCGCGAACGAGCTGCCCGACATCCCCGAGCCGGACGACTGCGGCGAGCCCTCGGAGATCGAGGCCGCTTTCTCGTCCACCCCGCACCTGCACCCCGGCCAGCGGCTGCGCTCTGCTGCGGCGGCCGAAGAAGCCCCGGCTGGCGATGCCGCCCCACAGCCGGCCGCCCGGCCCACCCCGTCTGGGCCGCCGAAGCCGTCGATGATGGCGCCGCGCCGCAAGCTGCGTTCCCGCTATGTGCCACTGCCCGAGGAGGTCTGGACCTCCGCCGGCTTCCAGACCCCGTTCGACGTGGGCCAGCAGTATGCCAGCTGGTGGTTTGAAAACGCCGCCTCGGGCGATCAGCGCGACCAGGCCCACCTGCTCTCCGGCGGCGGCCTACCCCCCGAGATTGACCGGCCGCTCCTGCAGTTTGCCTGCGAAACCCTGCACGAGTACACCCTGACCGAGACCCAGCGCGTCAACCTGCGCGACGGGTTCCACTCGGGCATCCGGGGCGTGCTCATCAACCGCCAGCAGGGCTAGCGGCCGGGGTTATTTCTCCGGCTCGGCCTCGCCGGCGTCAAGCTCCTTATTCTTGCTGCCGCCCTGATTGAGCTCGGCGCGGATCTCCTCGAGGCGGCTGGCGGCACGCATGTCGGTGGCCGAGGCCGAGATCTCATGGATGTGCGCCGAGCCGCTATCCTGCGCCAGCTCCTGGGCGCCCAGCGCGGTAGCGTAGCGCTTTTCAATCTTGGCGCGCACGTCATCCATGGTGGGCACGGAATCATCCGGCTTCAGCTGGTTGAGCGAGTCCATCGTCTTGGCGTTTTGCTCCTGCATCTTGGCCTGATCCGCCTGGGCCAGGAGCTGGTCGACCTGCGCGAGCTGCTCCTTCAAACGCAGCTCCGATTCCTTCTGCTGGCCCTTGGCCTGCTCCGCGGCGGCGCTGGCCTGCTGGTGCTGAGTGCGCAGGGACTCCAGCTCTTCCTCAGCCGCGACGAGCTGGGCGGCAACCACCTCAGCGGCCTGGTTGTATTCCTGGGCCTTCTTCTCATCGCCCTCGGAGGCCGCGGCATCGGCTAGCTGGAGCGCGCGCTGCGCCTGCGAACGGTACTGGTTCGCGGCCTCGACCTGGCGGTTGATCTGCATCTCGAGGCGGGAGACGTTGCCGATAATCTCCGAGGCCTGCTCCGTAATCTCCTGGTGCTGGCGCTTGGCGGCGTCCACGGCCTGCTGAATCTGGACCTTCGGGTCCGCGTTGTCATCGATCTTCTGATCGAAAGAAGACATCAAGTACTTCCAGCCCTTGCTCAACGGGTTAGCCATAGTTACTCCTTTAGACAATTTTGGTTTTAAGCATGAAAAAGCCCTTTGCCATCGAGTCTACGTAAATGGCAAAGGGCCCGGCGCGCGGACGCCGTCGCTTAGGCCTGACCCTGGGCCTCGACCTGCTTGCGGACCTCATCCATGTCGAGGCCCTCGACCTGGGTGATCAGGTCCTCCAGGGCGGCGGGCGGCAGGGCGCCGGCCTGGCGGAAGACCAGCACGCCGTCACGGAAAGCCATCAGCGTGGGGATGGACTGGATCTGCAGCTGGCCGGCTAGCTGCTGGTTGGCCTCGGTGTCCAGCTTGGCGAAGGTGATGTCCCCGTGCTCCTCGGAGGCCTTCTCAAACACGGGCGCAAAGCGCTTGCAGGGCCCGCACCAGTCAGCCCAGGCGTCTACGAGGACGATGCCGTCTGCGGTGACGGTGGATTCGAAGTCCTGCTCAGTAACGTCGATGGTTGCCATAAGAGTTTCTCCTTAAATTGGTCTGCTTCTTCCCCTTCCAACCGTACCGGGCACGCGGGTTATTCCCACCCGGTGATTCCACCCTTGACCAATACCCCAGGGGGGTATATTCTGGCGGGTGTGAGTAAGGCCTGTGCGCCTTGTAGATTTCAACCCGGAAGGACACCACAATGCTCAAGAAGTACCAGGTAGAAGGCATGACCTGCGGCCACTGCGAGATGTCGGTCAACGAAGAGGTAGGGGAAATCCCCGGCGTCGAGGCCGTTACCGCAGACCACGCCACCGGCGCCGTGACCGTCGAGGGCGAGGGCTTTAGCGACGAGCAGGTAGCCGCAGCCGTGGCCGAGGCCGGATTCAAGCTCGCCTAAGACCATGAGCTCTGCCGCCGACACCATAACCCCGGCCCAGGTACACCTGGGCGTGACCGGGATGACGTGCACTTCCTGCTCGAACCGGGTGGAGCGCAAGCTCAACAAGGTCGCGGGCGTTCACGCGCAAGTAAACTTCGCCACCGAGCAGGCCGCGGTCACCTATGACCCACAGGCCACCGACGTCGATGAACTCATCGCAGTCGTCGAGGGGGCCGGCTACGGCGCCTTCGCGCTGGGCGGCGAGGGGGCGGCATCGCCAGGCGAGGAAGACCCCGTGACCGCCGCGCGCGACCGCGAGGCCCGCGAGCTGGCCCGGCGCACCGCCTGGTCCGCCGCGCTATCGGTGCCGATCATGGCGGTCTCCATGGTGCCGGCCTGGCAGTTTCTGCACTGGTAG
>CAVFKS010000001.1:11016-72938 GCA_963623015.1 Clostridia bacterium | reverse complement strand
CGGCGGCGCGCCGTTCCACAAGGCCACCTGGGCCAACCTGAAGCACGGCGCCTTCACCATGGACACCCTGATCACCATGGGTACCTCGGCGGCCTATTTCTGGTCGCTCTATGCGCTGTTTTTCGGCAACGCGGGCATGCCGGGGATGACCATGCACATGACGTTTTTCGCCAACGACGCCCACATGGACCACATCTACTTCGAGTCCGTGGGCATGGTCATCACCTTCTTGTTGCTGGGCCGCTGGTTCGAGTCCCGCGCCAAGGGGCGCTCCTCGGAGGCGCTGCGCGACCTGGTGCACATGGGCGCCAAAGAGGCTTCCCTCCTCGTCGACGGGGCCGAGCGGCGGGTGCCCGCCACTCAGCTGGCGGCAGGCGACGTCTTCGTGGTTAGGCCCGGGGAGAAGATCGCCACCGACGGCGTGGTGGTCTCCGGCCATTCCGCGGTGGATCAGTCCCTTCTGACCGGCGAATCCCTTCCCGTCGAAGTGGGCAAGGGCGACCGCGTCACCGGGGCCACCATCAACACCTCCGGCCGGCTGGAGGTCCGCGCCACCGAAGTCGGTTCCGAAACTGTTCTGGCCCAGATGGGCCGGCTGGTCACGCAGGCCCAGGCCGGCAAGGCCCCCATCCAGCGGCTCGTCGACCGCATCGCGCAGGTCTTCGTGCCCGCCGTCATCGCCGTCGCGGCGCTCACGCTCATCGTTCACCTCTTCTTTGGCGGGGTCGCCCCCGCTTTCATCGCGGCGGTCTCCGTGCTCATCATCGCCTGCCCGTGCGCCATGGGCTTGGCCACCCCCACCGCCATCCTGGTGGGCACCGGCCGCGGCGCCCAGCTGGGCATCCTCATCAAGGGCCCGGAGATTTTAGAGTCCACCCGCAAGGTCGACACGGTGGTCCTGGACAAGACCGGCACCGTAACCCGCGGCCACATGTCCGTCGCCGGTATCTCGCCCGCCCCCGGCAGCACGGCCGCGGAGGTAGCCGGCCTGGCTGCCGCCGTGGAGGCCGGTTCCGAGCACCCCATCGCCCGCGCCATCGCCAGCTACGCCAAGCCTGCCGATGCCGCCACCGGCTTTAGCTCCCTGCCCGGCCGCGGCGCCGAGGCTATGGTTGCCGGGCGCCGCATCTACGTGGGCCGGCCCCTGCCCGATTCCCAGGTGCCCGAGTACTCCGGCACCGGCACGCAGGTCTACGTCTTCGCCGACGGCGCCTACCTGGGCGCCATCGAGGTCCGCGACGAGGTCAAGGACACCTCCGCCCGCGCCATCGCCGAGCTCAAGGCCCTGGGGCTTAGCCCCCACCTGCTTACCGGCGACAGCGAGGGGGCAGCCCGGGCCGTGGCAGATGCCGTGGGCATCGACCAGGTCACCGCCGGGGTGCTGCCCGCGGACAAGGTGGCCGTGGTCAAGAACCTACAAGTCCAGGGCAAGGTCGTGGCCATGGTCGGTGACGGCGTCAACGACGCGGCCGCGCTCGCCCAGGCGGACCTGGGTATCGCCATGGGGACGGGCACGGATGTGGCCATTGAGGCCTCCGACATCACCCTGATGAATGACAATTTAATTTCAGCCGCCGACGCCATCCGGCTCTCCCGGCGAACGCTGCGCACCATCAAGGGCAACCTCTTCTGGGCTTTTGCCTATAACGTGCTGCTCATCCCCATCGCCGCGGTGGGGCTGCTCAACCCGCTCTTCGCCGGCATCGCCATGGCCTGTTCCTCCGTTTTCGTGGTGGCCAACTCGCTGCGGCTGCGCCGGTTTTCGCCGCTGTGATACCCCCGGGGCCTAATATGAACGGATGACAGATATCTCTTCTCTCACCCGGAACGAACGCCTTGACCGGCTCCCTGTCACCCCTAAACACCGCCGGCTCCTCGTCGGCTCGGGAATCGGCTGGGCGCTCGACGCCATGGACGTCGGCCTCATCTCTTTCATCATGGCGGCCCTCGCCGTCCACTGGGGCATCAGCCCCACTCAATCCTCCTGGTTGGCCTCCGCAGGCTTCATCGGCATGGCCGTGGGCGCTACCTTCGGCGGACTGCTGGCCGACCGCCTGGGCCGCCGGCAGGTCTTTGCTCTGACCCTTCTCGTCTACGGCCTAGCCACTGGCGCCTCCGCGCTGGCCACGGGCCTGGGCGTCCTCATCGTCCTGCGCTTCCTCGTCGGCCTGGGCCTAGGCGCCGAGCTGCCCGTAGCTTCTACCCTCATCTCGGAGTTTGCGCCTAGGCACGTGCGCGGGCGCATGGTGGTCCTCCTCGAGGCCTTCTGGGCCGTGGGCTGGATCCTCGCCGCCATCATCGGCACCTTCGTCGTCGGCGCCGGCGAGTCCGGCTGGCGCTGGGCCTTAGCGCTCGGCATGGTGCCGGCCTTCTACGCCCTCTACGTGCGCCTGGGGCTGCCCGAGTCCGTGCGCTTCCTGGAGTCCAAGGGCCGCCACCGCGAGGCCGAGGAGATTGTCTCCTCCTTCGAGGCACACGTATCCGCCGATGCCGCGGCGTCGGCCCCGGAAGAGGCCACGCCTGCCGATGTCGATAGCGCCGCCGCCCGGGCCACTGGCATCTGGTCCCCCGCGCTGCGCCGGCGCACCGGCGCCCTGTGGGCCATCTGGTTCTTCGTGAACTTAAGCTACTACGGCGCCTTCATCTGGATCCCGTCCCTGCTGGTGGCTGACGGTTTTACGCTGGTGCGCTCGTTTAGCTTCACCCTCATCATCACCCTGGCGCAGCTGCCGGGCTATGCCGCGGCCGCCTGGCTCATCGAGGCCTGGGGCCGCCGCCCCACTCTCGCGGCTTTCCTGGCCGGCTCCGCCATCGCCGCCGGCCTCTTCGGGCTGGCGAGCACCCCGGCAACCATCCTCATCGCCGGGTGCCTTTTGTCCTTCTTCAACTTGGGCGCCTGGGGTGCGCTCTACGCGATTGGGCCGGAGCTCTACCCCACCCACCTGCGCGGCGCGGGCACGGGCGCGGCCGCCGGCTTTGGCCGACTGGCCTCGATTGCCGCTCCCCTGCTGGCGCCCGCCGTGGTAGCGGCCGCTGGCACCGGCTGGCTCTTCGCGCTCTTCGGCGCCTCCTTTGCCGCCGCAGCACTCGCCGCCTTCGCCCTGCCCGAGCAGAAGGGCCGCTTCTTGTCGTAGCTCCCCGCCTAGCCGCGGGCCATGTTGACGAACTTCGAGTAATGCAGCTGGTGCGCCACCGGGATGGTGTCGATGGGACCGCCACGGTGCTTGGCCAGGATGATATCGGCCTCGCCAGCGCGCTCGTTGTCGCGATCCTGGGAGTCCGGGCGGTAGAGCAGCATGACCATGTCGGCGTCCTGTTCCAGCGAGCCCGACTCACGCAGGTCCGCTAGCTGCGGGCGCTTGTCCGTACGGGACTCCGGGCCACGGTTGAGCTGCGAAATTGCGATGAGGGGAACCTCGAGCTCCTTGGCCAGCAGCTTCATGCTACGGGAGAACTCCGAGACCTCCTGCTGGCGGGACTCGACCTTCTTGCCTGAGCTCATCAGCTGCAGGTAGTCGAGCACGATGAGGTCGAGCCCGTACTGTTGCTTGAGCTTGCGGGCCTTGGTGCGGATCTCCATCATGGTCAGGTTCGGCGAGTCATCGATGAACATGTTGGCCTCCTGGATGCGATCCAGGGTCTTGTCCAGCTTGGCCCAGTCCTCGGCGTTGATGCGCCCGGAGCGCATGTCCGCCAGCTTGACCTCGGACTCCGCGGAGAGCAGGCGCATGAGGATCTCCTGCGCCGACATCTCCAGCGAGAAGATCACGGAGGTCTTGCCGTGGTGGATGGAGGCCGAGCGCATGAAGTCCATGGCTAACGTGGACTTACCCACGCCAGGGCGCGCGGCGATGATGATCATCTGCCCGGCGTGCAGGCCGTTGGTGAGCTTGTCTAAGTCCGCGAACCCGGTGGGCACGCCCAGCTCCACGCCGCCGTGCTCCTGGAGCTGCACCAGCTGGTCGATGGTGGGATCGATGAGCTCGTCGAGCTTCTTATAATCCTCGGTCTTCTTACGCATAGACACGTCGAAGACGGTCTTCTGGGCCTGGTCGAGCACGGTCTCGAGCTCGGCGTCCTCGGCGGCCTCGAAGCCCAGCTGCACCACGCGGGTGCCGGCATCGACCAGCCGGCGCAGCACGGCCTTTTCTGCCACGATCTCGGCGTAGTAGCGCGCGTTGGCCGCCGTCGGCACCGAGGCCAGCAGAGTGTGGATATAAGGGGCGCCACCAGCGCGCTCGAGCTCATCAAAGCGGTCGAGGCGGCCGGCCAGGATGACGGCGTCGATCTGCTTGCCCGCGGCATACAGATCCATCATCGCCTTGAAGATGAGCGCATGGGCCGGGTAGTAGAAGTCATCCTCCTGGAGGATCTCCGTGATCTCCGCGGTGACGTTGGCGTCGATGAGCATCGCGCCCAGCACGCCCTGTTCGGCCTCCCGGTCCGCCGGCGGCTGGCGGAAGTCTCCGAACTTGTGCTGCTGGCGCTCCCGGTAGTTGCGGCCCCGCCCACCGAAGTCACGGGATGAGTCCTCCGGCTCCGGCGGCGGCGGGACCTGATCGTCCTCCGGCGGGACGAGGCTATCGTCATCAAAGCTGGGACTAGTCACGCGGTCGGCTCCCCTTCATCTTGCCTGGAATTGCTCCGTTAAGCGTCATGTGTTTCCTACCTTATCCGAGCCCTTGGGCCGATGGCGTCTTCTAGCACGCGGCCACGACCGGGGGTCCAGATATCAGGTGCACCCCGGCCAGATCTGGCTACCCCCTGGGTATAACGCACCGGGTTATCCACAGGGGCCTGTGTAATCCCCAGGTAGTTAACCTGCAGGCCAACGTTTCCCGAGGAGGCGGCTGTGGATAAACTTCCCGGCCCCACTTCCCCGCTGCGCATTTTCCCAGGTCACGGGTTAGATCGTCGGCTGTGAGAAACTTCACGCCAACCGTGGATAACCCGCTAGCCTGCGAAAACAGTCGCCCAAACCGCCGCTGAACGCGGGGTGAATTGACACACCAGGACACGAAGTTATCCACAGATTAGGAGAGTTATCCACAGGGCTTGAGTTGCCCAGACATACGCACAGGCCCCGCGGTTGCCGCCTCCTCACAAGGCAGCGGCCACGGGGCCTGCACAATGCTGTTGTCTAATTATGTGCGCGCGAAAAATTTCAGCGCGCGTCGTGCTAGTTGAATTTAAGCAGCGACGACCGAGAAGTTGACCTTGCCCAGCACGTCTGCGTGCAGACGAAGCTCGACCTGGTAGTTGCCAGTCTTCTTGACCAGGCCCTTGGGAAGCACGACGACGCGCTTGTCCAGCTTCGGGCCACCGGCAGCCTCAACTGCCTTGACAATGTCTTCTGCCTGCACAGAACCGAAGAGCTTGCCCTTCTCGGAGGTCTTCACGGGCACCTGAACGCCGGTGAGCTCCTCGAGCTGGGAGCGGACTTCGCGAGCGTGGTCCAGGTCGCGGATTGCGCGAGCTTCCTGGGCGCGCTTGATGCCCTCGATCTGCTTTTCTGCCCCGCGGGTGGCCACGATGGCCAGGCCGCGCGGAAGCAAGAGGTTACGTCCGTAGCCGTCCTTGACCTCAACGATATCGCCTGCGGCGCCGAGGTTCTCAACGGCAGCGGTGAGGATCAGCTTCATGATCCCTGCCTTTCAATTGAGTTTAATTCGATAAATGTTTTGCGTTAACAGCTTTTAGAACGGGGGTTCATCGGTCGCTCCACCAAAACCGCCAGCCGGCGGTGCGGAGTTCCACGGGTCATTGGCCGGCGCCTGCTGCGAGGACTGCTGGTTCTGGCCTCCGCCAAAACCGCCCTGCTGCTGGCGCTGCTGGCCGCCGCCAAAGTTGCCGCCCTGGTTTCCGCCACCGTTCCAGTTCCCGTTGCCGCTTTCACGCGGGTTCCGGGTGACCTGGGCCGTGGCATAACGCAGGGAAGGGCCAACTTCATCAACGTCGATTTCGAACACCGTGCGGTTCTCGCCCTCGCGGGTCTGGTACGAACGGGACTTCAAACGGCCGGTAACGACAACGCGCATACC
Source organism: Clostridia bacterium (assembly GCA_963623015.1). Classification (GTDB taxonomy): domain Bacteria; phylum Actinomycetota; class Actinomycetes; order Mycobacteriales; family Mycobacteriaceae; genus Corynebacterium. Next base: position 66,897 of record CAVFKS010000001.1, on the reverse strand, counting down.
CTTGGTCAAAGTCTCCGCTACGTTTTCCGCCGCCTGGCGCCACACGTTGCAGGTGAGGAACATTGCCTCGCCGTCTTCCCACTGATTGGTCTGCGAATTATAGCGACGCGGGGTAGAGGCGACACGGAAGTTAGCGACAGCTGCTCCCGCCGGGGTAAAACGCAGTTCTGGATCGGCGACAATGTTGCCGACCACGGTGATGTTGGTATCTCCCTGAGCCATGGATTCTCCTTTAACGATAGGTTCTCAAACGATGCGGTCTAATGAACGCGGTGAACCCAGTATCCGTTATTTGCTGTCGGTGCGCAGAACCTTGGTACGCAGAATAGAGTCGTTCAGGTTCAGACGACGGTCGAGCTCCAGCACGGTGGCGGACTCGCACTCGAGGGTAAGTACCGCGTAGATACCCTCTTCCTTCTTGTTGATGGGGTAGGCCAGACGGCGCTTGCCCCAGATATCAACGTTTTCTACCTTGCCGTTCTCTTCACGCACAGTGGAGAGGAACTTGTCTAGGGACGGGGCAACGGTGCGCTCATCCTGGGTGGGATCCAGAATGATCATGACTTCGTAGTGACGCACGGACCTCATCACCTCCTATGGTCTAGTAATTTGAATCGGCCATGTCACCTTTGCGGACATGGCAGGAGGGTCTGTTGCGTCAAGCAACCGCTCAACAGTACCGCAATCGCAGCCCTTTTGGCAATTACCAGGGGATTAGTTGCCGGGGGCTTGCGTCTGCCCCTGAGTGGCGGCGAAGAACACGGCGGTGCCCGCCGGGATGACGGTGAGGAAGAGCAGGGCGCACAGCCCCAGGATGAGCGCCGGGCGCTTCGATCCGGTCTCGCCGGCGCGCTGGAAGAAGTAGTAGGCGCCCATCACGCAGCAAAACCCGACGAAGATGGAGACTATCCCTACGATGGTGGCGATCATTTAAGCGTCCTTTCTGGCGATGCCGCCTCGACTTCTTCCCTGTACTTGCTTCCGGCTTCAGCTTCAAGCCCGGCGGCCGGGGTGGGGGAGAAGTCCCCGGCGAGGATGTCGGCCCCGTTAGCGGCGGCGACCTTGTCCTCACCCAAGCCCAGCATCTGCCGAATAACCAGCACGGCGATGGCGATGATCAGGCCGTCCCGGCCGGCGATCGCGAGATCCAGCGCGGCTCCCGGCAGGCCCAAGTTGTCGGTGCCGTGCATGTGCCACATGAGTACCGGCCACAGGAGGGCATCGACTAGCCCCCAGGTAAACAGCAGGCGCCAGCGCGGCAGGGCAAGTACCGCCGGGACCAGCAGCCACAGGGAGTACTGCGGCGACCAGACCTTGTTGACCAGCAAGAAGGCCACGAGGATGAGGAATACCAGCTCTGCCACCCGCGGCGTGCGGGCCGCGCGCCAGCCGAAGAGCGCGATTACCCCGCACAGGCCCAGGAAGGCGACCAGGGAGAAGGCGTTGACTGCCTCCGGGGACGCCGGCAGACCGAGGTTGCGGTCGATGACCGCGTAGATGGTGGTCCACTCCCAGCCGCGGGTGGAGTTGAGGCGGAAGAACTCGCCCCAGGCCTGCGGGTAAGCCAGCGCCACCGGCAGGTTGACCGCCAGCCAGGTTATGACTGCGGTGGCGAACATGCGCGCCAGGGGAGCCCACCGGCGGTTTCGCACCGCCAGCACCAGGTAGGCGCCGAGCAGGAAGATGGGCCAGAGCTTAAAGGCGCAGCCGAGCGCGAAGAGGGCGCCCGCCCAGCCGGGGCGGCCGCGTTTGACGGCGAGCATGCCGGCCACGGCCAGGGCGATGGCGGGGATATCCCAGTTGGTAAACGCGTGGATGATGACCAGGGGGCTGGCGGCGACAACGAGGACGTCCCAGGGGCGCGCCCCGGCGAGCTCCACGCACATCCGCAGCGTGGCCACCCAGACAATCGCGAGCACCAGGCAGGTCAGCGCGAAGTACCAGCCGGCATCGGCCACGCCGGCCCAGCGCACCAGCCCGGCTGTGTGGCGGGCGACCCAGCCCAGCGCGCCCTGAAAGAAGCCGGCCAGGACGGGGTACTCCATGTAGCGGTTAATGCCATCCTCAGCCCAGCTAAACGCGTAGACGAAGCCCGGCTGGTCCAGGCCGCGGCCGGAGTAGAGGGGGATGATGTCGTTGTAACAGAAAGACGTGTACTGACGCCCGCCCTCCCAGTTGAGGGCCACCGTGCCATCGTCTAGGCGGCGGCCCCCGGCGCAGTTGGCCTTGGACAGATACGCCAGCGCCATAAAGACCCAGCCCACCGCCAGGATAAAGGGGAGCGGCCGGGGAAGGCGGGTGGCGTGGCGGCCCCAGGGTCCGCCGCAGCGCTCAACGATGCCGCGGGCGAGAGGCTCCGCGTGAAGCGGGACGAAGTGGGACACGGCGAAGCTCCTCCTTGTAGTCAACGGCGGCTAGCGCGCTTTAAGGGTTGAAGAAATCGTTGATGGCGTCGTTGACCTGGTTGCCCAGGTCCTCCAGGGAAGCCCCGCCCGGCGCGGGTTCCGGAACCGGGGCCGACTCCGGCTCCGGGGCGGGCGCGGGCGCGCTGGGCTCCGGGGCAGCAGAGGCGGCCGCGGACTCCTCCGCGGCGCTCGGGCTCTGCGTAGTGGGGGAGTAGTAGTACCCCGAGCCGGCGGTGCCGGTGCCATAGCGGACCGAGACGGCGGGCGGGAAGGACTCGTACTCGGCGTTCGCCAGGGAGCTATCGAGGATATTCTTCCAAATCTGCGTCGGGGCATCGGAGCCGTACATAACCCCGCCGTAGGCGTTGAAGATGGGCGAGGTGTTATCGGCGGTGCCCACCCACACCGCGGTGGCTAGCTGCGGGGTGGAACCGATCATCCAGGCGTCGCGGTTGTAGCCAGTGTCACCGAACTGGGAGGTGCCCGTCTTGGCGGCGGACTCGCGCCCGCCGGCTAGGGCGCCGTTGGACCAGGCGGCAATCGGCTGCATGGCCTGGATGACGTTGCGGGCGACCTGCGCGGAGACGCGGCGCTGGCCCGCATCGTCAGGCCGCTCATAGAGGACCTCGCCCGTGTTGGTCTTGACCATCTGGACGAAGTGGCTCTCGTGCCACACGCCGTCGTTGGTCAGGGTGGCCATGACGGTGGCCATGTCGATCGCGCGGGAGGGGTACTGGCCCAGGATGATGCCGTCGTAGGGGCGCTCGCCCTCCTCGGTGAGGGTGGGGGTGCCGTCCGGCAGGGTACGTGCCACGCCCAGGGCGTGGCCCATGTCCGCGGTGTCCTGGGACTTGTCTTCCAGGTCGTCCTGCAGGCGCTGGAAGGAGGTGTTGAAGGAGTTCTTCAGGGCCTCGGCAATCGAGCAGCTGCCGCACCCGCCGCCACCGACGTTGGTGATGGTGATGTCGGTGCCGGGGATTTGGTAGGGCGCCGAGGAGTACGGGGTAGACAGCCCGATGCCCTGCTGGAGGGCTGCGGCCAGGCCGACGATCTTGAAGGTGGAGCCGGTCTGCAGGCCCGCGTTCGCATAGTCCCAGCCGTTGGCGTCATTCCCGCCGAAGTAGCCCAGGATCGCGCCGGTGGCAGGGTCGATGGTCACGGCCGCCGAACGAGCATCCTCCTGCAGCGGGGCCAGGGCCTGGTCCACCGCTGCAATGGTGTTGTTCTGGACGTCCATGTCGATGGTGGTGGTGATCTGCAGGCCGCGGGTCTGCACGTCCTCCTCGGAGATGCCCAGGCGGGCCAGCTCCTCGATGACGCGGGACTTAATGTGCCCGTTGGCGCCCGGAGCCTCGGTGTAGGCGGAGTAGCCGGCCGGGTCGCGAGTCTCGGGGAAGACCATGGTGTCGCGCTCGGCCTGGGACAGATGGCCCATCTCCACCATGCCGTCGAGGACGTAGTTCCAGCGGGCCTCGGAGGCCTCGCGGTCCACGGCCGGATCCAGGGCGCTAGGCGCCTGGATGAGGCCGGCGAGCATGGCACCCTCCGAGACCGTCAGCTCCTCGGCCGGCTTGTCGAAGTAGGCATTCGCCGCAGCCTGGATCCCGTAGGCGTTGCGGCCGAAGTAGACGGTGTTGAAATAGGCGTTGAGAATGGTGGACTTGTCCCACTCGTTCGTCATCTTGATCGAGTAGATGAGCTCGCGGATCTTGCGCACGTAGGAGCGCTCGTTGCCCACCAGCGTGTTCTTGACGTACTGCTGGGTGATGGTGGAGCCGCCGCCGGCGGAATCATTGCCGGTGAGCTGGCCTACCACGGCGCGGCCGAAGCCGGTAAACGAGAAGCCCGAGTTGGTCCAGAACTCGCGGTCCTCGGCCGCCAGGGCGGCGTCCTCGACGTAGTCTGGGATCTGCTCCAGCGTCACGTGGGAGCGGTTGCCCTCGGGCGGGACCAGACGAGCAAGCTGCGTGGTGGAGTCGTTGGCGTAGATGGTGGCGATCTGCTTATTAGCCAGCTCCTCCGGCTTGGGCACCGTGTACTGGGAGTAGGCGTAGGCAAATAGCCCCAGGGGGATGAGGATGAGTGTCAGCACCGTGATGAGCAGCACCCACGGCCAGCGGCGCTGGTTGGTGCGGCCGTGCCGCGCGCGGGGCTTGCGCTTGCCGCTATTTACTTCTGAGGAATCGGTCAACGTACGAACCTTTTCTGGAAAACTTTTAGGGACCCTTATAAAGCATCAAATTTAACACGCCTAGTAGGCAATAGCGGCTTCGAGCAGGTGATTCCACCGACATTCCGGGCAGACTTCCACACGGTGGACCGTAAACTCCTGCCCAGCCAATTCAGCGGCGATGCGCGTGATTTCCTCCGCGTGCCGCGCGCTGCCGGCCCGCCGGCCCAGCGCGTCGCCGTAGATCCACAGCGTCTGGCGCATCCGCCCGCCGCAGATTGGGCAGGGCCTTTTCATGTCCACGCCGTGGTGTTCGGCGGCGGCACGCAACAGAAAGTCGGCATCGCAGAGCTCGGCGCGCTGGAGCTGCCCGGCCCGCCACTGGCGCAGGTGCTGCGCGCGCTGCCACTCGTGCGACACCGGATGCTTGGTGCGAACCCCATCGATCATTTCTCGCTCTTCCTTTTGAACCTCAGGCCTTAATCCTTAACGGTAAGTCTCTACAACACCCCGGCGCCACAACCGGGGGATGATTGTAGTAACACCAGCGCATACGGTCTTATTCCCACCTCGCCGAGCACAGAGCTGAAACATATGGCATACAAAATCAATTAGGTTCTCTTAAGCTACGAAGGTATATTATGTCTTTATGTCTGAACCCACCGCGAGCTACCCGTCCTCCTTCGAAGACGCCTTCGCAGTAGCCACCGAGCTGCAACCCGCCATGAATAAACTCATGGTGATCTTCCAGCGCACCACGGAAGGGGCGCGACTGACGACCTCGCAGGTCTCAATCATGAACCAGCTGCGCCAGCGCGGCCCCTCGCGGGTATCCACCATCGCCAAAGCCGAGCTCATCCGCATGCCCACCGCCTCGAACGCTCTCTACCAGCTGGAATCGCGCGGCCTGGTGGAGCGCATGCGCGACGAGACCGACCGCCGCGGCGTCCTCGTGGCGCTGACCGAACAAGGAGAATCCGAGCTAACCGAGGTCTCCCGCCAGCGCGCCGAGGCCTTAGCCGACATTCTGTGCTGGCTGGATTCGGCACAGCTGGACACCGCCCGCGAGGTCACCACGCTGATCAACAACCTGGCGGACAATTACGACCCCGCCCGGGTTTCACAAAAAGAGTCCTAGCCGTGAATAATAGGGGACAAGCACATTTCCCCTTCCTGATCGCACGGTAAACATGGGCACTGACTCTACTTCTCCTGCGCGCGGCCTAGAGGACAAAGCTAACCCAGAAGTCCCGCTGCGCGTACTCATCGCATTCAACCCGCACTCCACCGAGTACGGCGGCGATGAAGCATTGCGTTTTGCCGCCTGGCTGGCGCAGACCACCCCCGTGCGGGTCCGCGTAGTGACTACCCTCCTACAGCCGTGGGGGACAGGCTCGCTCAACAAGCTGGGGGGAAAGTATAAGAAGTGGCTGGCCAAGGAATCCGCCGCCCTCCAGGACGCGGTTAAGGAGTCCCTGTCGGCCGCCGGGGTGCCGGAGGCGGCGCTCGTCAAGCGCTTCTCAGTCGTAGTGGCCGGCTCTAACCGCGCGCAGATCATCACCGATGTCGCGGCCGATTTCAAGGCCGATCTCATCGTTTTGGGCCCCCACCATGCCGCGCCCAAGAGCCGGATCATGGCCGGCTCTACTGCCGATGCCCTGCTGCACTACTCGCCCGTCCCGCTGGGGCTGACCCCGCGCGGGGTCAAGCTGTCCAAGCACGGCATCACCCGCGTCAACTTCGCCTATACCGAGGAGGGCTGCGGGACCCACGAGATCGAGGACTCCGCCCTGCGCTCGGCAGCCGCCCTGGCCGCCCGCTGGGGCGTGCCGCTGCGCATCCTGGCGTTCTCGCCCACGGGTCTCGTCCACGCGCCCATGCACGACAAGCTGGACGTGGCCAAGCAGTTGACCATGGAATGGCGGGAGCACTCCCTAGGCCTGCTCGATCTGGCCCGCGACTTGGTGCTGGATGATTTCCCCGAGCTCGACGTGAGCACCGAGGTCGGCTCCGGCGTGGGCTGGCAGGGGGCGGTGGACTCCCTGAAGTGGAAGAAGGGCGATCTCATGGTCTTAGGCTCGGCCCCGCAGGGCGCCTTCGCCCGGGTCTTTTTGGGCTCTACCGCCACCGAGCTCCTGCCGCACCTGCGGGTTCCGGTGCTGGTCAACCCGTCCCTGCACTAGGATGGGAGGCAACATGAAAGACTTCGAGCACCCCGAAAACCGCTACGTCGACGCCCTAGACTCCATGAATAAGCTCCCCCCAGAGCCCCATTCCTTCGACGAGCTGGCCGATACCCCGGATCCCATCTGGATTGCCGAGCAGTCGAAGAAGTCCACCCGCCAGGCCATCTGGTGGGCGGTGGGCACCCTGTTTTTCTCGCTGCTCATCGGGCTGGGCACGCTGGCCATATTCCGCCTCATCGGCGGCCCCGAGTGCGGGCCCAATACCTGGATCTGCTCGGATACCCAGCACTTTATCTGGATGCCCTTGGCCCTCATCGGGCCCACCGTCGGCATGGTCGGCGCCGGGGTCATCATGTTAAAGAAGCTCAACGGCTACGTGCGCTGGTCTATCTGGATGGGCACCTTCTGGTTCTGCGCCCTGCACTTTATGCTGTGGGGCATCGACGTGCTCCAGGTCTTCCTCGACTGGCAGCTCGAGCTGAGCTAGCTGGCGGCATCGGCAGCCTTCGCTGCCACCTCGGCACACTCCGGGCGCCCGCAGTGTTGGGTGCGCACCTGCTGCGCGCAGTCGTCGCAGATGAGCACCTGCTGGCGGCAGGTGTCCTCGTTGATGCAGTTGCGGAAGGTATTGGTGGCAGACCCACAGTGGACGCAGTGGCCTAGCTGCACGAAGCCGGGATCCTCGAGCCCCTGGCCGAATTCCTGGTGCATGCGCTTGTCGAAGACGTAGAGCGAGCCCTCCCACAGGCCGTCGTTGCCGTACTTCTCGCCGTAGCGGACGATGCCGCCGTCAATCTGGTAGACCTCTTTAAAACCCCGGTTGACCATCAGGGCGGAGAGCACCTCGCAGCGGATGCCGCCGGTGCAGTAGGAGACCACCGGGCGGTCCTTCATCCAGTCGTACTTGCCGGAGTCGAGCTCCGCGATGAAGTCGTGGGTGGTCTCCACGTCCGGTACCACGGCGTTTTTAAACTTGCCGATCTCGGCCTCCATGGCGTTGCGCCCGTCGAAGAAGACCACGTCGTCGCCGCGGGAGGCGACGAGCTCGTTGACCTCCTCGGGGCGCAGGTGGGTGCCGCCGCCGACCACGCCGTCCGCGTCCACGCGCAGCTCCTCGGGCGCGCCGAAGGAGACGATCTCCTCGCGGACCTTGACCGATAGGCGCGGGAAATCCTCCGCCCCGCCGGCGGACCACTTAAACTCCATGTCCTTGAAGCCGGGGTACTGGCGGGTGGCGCGCACGTAGCGCTTGCAGTCCTCCATGTCCCCGCCCACGGTGCCATTGATGCCGTGGCGGGAGATGAGGATGCGCCCGCGCAGCCCCAGCTTTTCGCACAGGGTGCGCTGCCACAGCATGATCGCGGTGGGGTCTTCCAGCGGGGTAAAGCAGTAATACAGGAGGATTTTGCCGATGCTCACCGCCCCAGTTTAAGCGCTGCGGGGCGGGGCAGGGAAACTATCGCTTCTGGTACAGCGCCTTCTTGCGGGCGAAGACCGGATCGGAGGTGACCAGCACGCCCAAGTTGCGGAAGATGCTCTCGTCCACCGAGCCCAGGATGGTGGTGGTGTGCACGTCGCAGCCGCGCAAGTTCTTCAGCTCCTCTAGGGCCCGGCGCGCGTGCGGGTCCGTGGCGGCGGAGACCGATAGGGCGATGAGGACCTCGTCGGTGTGCAGGCGCGGGTTGTGGGAACCTAGGTGCTTGGTCTTGAGCGACTGGATGGGCTCGATAGACTCGGGGGAGAGCAGGTGGACCTCGTCATCGATGCCGGCCAGGTGCTTGAGGGCGTTGAGCAGCATGGACGACGAGCAGCCCAAAAGCTCCGAGGTGCGCCCGCAGATGATGGAGCCGTCCGCCAGCTCGATGGCAGAGGCCGGCTCCCCGGTCTCCTCGGCGCGCGCCCGGGCGGGGGCGACCACCACGCGGTCGAGCTCGCGGATGCCGGCCTTGGCCATGATGACGGCGGCGCGCTCGGACTGGGTGTTGCCCAGGCCCGCGCGCTTTTCCTCCACCAGGGCCTTGAAGTAGCGGCGGATGATCTCCTGCTGCGAGGCCTTGCGGCAGACCTCGTCGTCGCTGATGCAAAAGCCCACCATGTTCACGCCCATGTCGGTGGGCGACTGGTAGGGGGTGGTGCCGGTGAGCTTTTCCAGCAGGGCCTTGAGCAGCGGGAAGGCCTCGACGTCGCGGTTGTAGTTGACCGTGGACTCGCCGTGGGCGGACAGGTGGAAGTGGTCGATGATGTTGGAGTCGTTGAGGTCGACGGTGGCGGCCTCGTAGGCCAGGTTGACGGGGTGCTCCAGCGGCAGGTTCCAGACCGGGAAGGTCTCGAACTTGGCGTAGCCGGCGGCCACCCCGCGCTGGTGCTCGTGGTAGACCTGCGAGAGCGCGGTGGCCAGCTTGCCGGAGCCGGGCCCCGGCGCGGTAACCAGCACCAGGTCGCGGCTGGTCTGGGCGAACTCGTTGCGGCCCAGCCCGTCCTCGGAGACGATGAGGTCGATGTTGGTGGGGTAGCCCTCGATGATGCGGTGGCGGGTGACCTTCAGGCCGAGGCGCTCCAGCTTTTCGATGAAGGCCTCGGCGGCCTTGTTGCCCTCCTCGAGCTGAGTCATGACGATGTTTTCGATGAGGAAGCCGCGCTCACGGAAGACATCGACTAGGCGCAGCAGGTCGTCTTCGTAGGTAATCCCCAGATCCGCGCGGACCTTCTGGCGCTCGATGTCCTTGGCGTTGATGCAGGCGAGGATCTCGACGTCGTCCTTGATGCGCTCGAGCATGGCGATCTTGTTGTCCGGGGTAAAGCCGGGCAGGACGCGGGAGGCGTGCATATCGTCGAAGAGCTTGCCGCCCATCTCGAGGTAGAGCTTGCCGCCGATCTCTTTGCGCCGGGCGTGGATTTGCTCCGACTGCATCTGGATGTATTTTTCGCGGTCAAAGCCAATTTTATGCGTCATGATGGGGTCTCCTGATGAGCTCGCAGCCGGCCGGCCCGGGTTGCGGGCCGGGGAATCATTCCGCACGAAAAGCTTACACGGTCGGGCGGGAAAAAATATAGCTGCAGGTAAGATGGGAACACATGCCCGAAGGTCACCTCATTCATCATCTTGCCCAGCGCCTCAACGCCGAGTTCCGGGGTGTGCCGCTGGAGGTCTCCAGCCCCCAGGGCCGCTTTGCGCGGGAGGCTTTGGTGCTCGATGGCTGCGAGCTGGAGGAGGCCGAGGCCCGCGGCAAGCACCTGTTTTGCCATTTTGCTGCCGATGCCCCGGAGTCGATCGTCTACATCCACCTAGGCCTCATCGGCAAGCTCTACTTCGAGGCCCCGGAGGCCGACTGGGGGCAGATCCGACTGCACATCGCCACGAAGTCCCAGGCCGCGAACCTGCGCGGGCCGCAGTGGTGCCGGCTCATCGACGATGCCGGCTACGCCGCCGCGCTGGCCAAGATTGGCCAGGATCCCATCCGGGACGATGCCCGGCCGGAGGAGCTGTGGGCCAAGGTGCATCGCTCGCGGCGCTCCATCGGCTCGCTGCTGATGGACCAGAAGCTCTTTGCCGGGGTGGGCAATATCTACCGCGCGGAGGTACTCTTCCGCCAGCATATTTCGCCTTTTCGGGCAGGCGCGAGCCTCACGCACGAGGACTTCGACGCCGTCTGGGAGGATCTGGTGGGGCTCATGCGCGCCGGCGTGGGGCCCGCGCGCATCGACACCGTGGCCCCGGAGCATAGCCCGGAGGCGATGGGACGTAAGCCCCGCAAGGACGATCACGGCGGGGAGGTCTACGTCTACCGGCGGGCCGGCCAGCCCTGCTATGTGTGCGGCACGCCCGTCGCCGTGGACGTCATGGAGGGCCGCAACCTGTTCTGGTGTCCGGGCTGCCAGGCGCATTAGGCCGGGCGCGCACTAGACTTTGGGCATGTTGCCCGTATTTTCTGTTGACACCGTCCGCGCCGCCGAAGAAATTCTCCTCGCCCGCTCCGGCCCGGATCAGCTCATGCGGCTAGCCGCCCGCGCCGTGGCCGAGGCCGCCAGCCAGATGCTCACCGGGCAAAGCCCCCGCGTGGTGATCCTGGCCGGCCCCGGTGGCAATGGGGGAGACGGCCTCTACGCCGGGGCCCGCCTGGCCGCCGCGGGCATTCCCGTCGTGGCCTGCCTGGTCACCGGCTCTGCCCACCGGCCGGCCCTGGAGGCGTTCCGCGCCGCCGGCGGCCAGGTAGAAGAGGATCCTCAGGGGGAGTTCGACCTGGCCATCGACGCCATCGCCGGGCTGGGTGCCGGGCGCGCGGTCGACGAGCACTCGGCCCGCCTGGCCCGGCGCGCGGGCAAGGTACTCGCCGTCGACGTGCCCAGCGGCATCGACGCCGGCACGGGCGTGGCTGCGGAGTCTTTCATCGCCGCCGATGCCACGGTGACCTTCGGCGGCCTGCGCCCGGCGCACGCGCTTTGCCCCCACTGCGGTCAGATCCTGCTGGCCGATGCCCGCACCACCGGCAACCCCACCAGCTTCCGCGAGCAGCTGGAGTCTTCCACCCCGGCGGGCTGGTGCGCCCTGCTGGATGTGGGCCAGGGCGCGGGGTGGACCTTGCGGGAGTTCCACGACGCCGACGGGTGGGGCAGCCTCCGGCCGGCGGCCACGCGCGGGCGCATCCCCAGCCTGGCGCCGGGCGCAGGCGACGATAAGTACTCCGGGGGAGTAGTGGCGCTCGCGGCGGGTTCGGCTACCTATCCCGGCGCGGGGCTGCTCTCTGCCGCGGGTGCGGTGCGCGCGACCGCATCCATGGTGCGCTACGCGGGGCCGCTGGGGATGGAAATCGTCCGATCCTTCCCGGAGGTGGTCATCGCCCGGGACGTTAAGGCGACCGGGCAGGCCCAGGCCTGGGTGGTGGGCCCGGGGCGCGGCACCGACTCCCAGGAGATCCTGGACGTGCTCGCCCTGGGAGTGCCCACGCTGCTCGATGCCGACGCCCTGACCGCCCTGGCCGGCTCGGCGGCGTTACGGGAGGCGGTCCGCGCACATGGGAAAGTGAGCATCAGCCCTCACGCCGGGGAGTTTCGCCGCGTCTACGAGGCCACGCTGGGCGAGCTCGATTTCGGCCGCGGGCGCGCCGTCGTGGTCCGCGAGCTGGCCGCCGCCCTGCGCTGCACGGTGCTGCTCAAGGGCCGGATAACGCTCATCTGCACCCCGGAGGGTGAGCTGCGCACCCTCGACGCGGGCAGCTCCTGGGCGGCCACCCCGGGCAGCGGGGATGTGCTCTCCGGCATCGCCGGCGCCTGGCTGGCGCGTACCCAGCCTGCCGATGCCCTCTTCTATGCCGCGACGGTCCACGCCCACGCCGCGGCACTGGCCGCGCGGACCGAATTCGGCCCGGCCCCCACCTCGGCCTCGGGGATCGCGGCGGCTATCCCGCTCGCTAATGCGCGGCTTTCCGCACCTTCCGGCGCATAAGGCGGCGCGGGCCTAAGACGGTGCCGCGGCGGGCCTTCGCGGTCTGCCAGGGGGCCGTGATCCCCGCCCACAGGCCGGCGACGGCGACGGTCTCGATGACCACATGGGTGGGCCAGGGGCCCAGCCGTTTGAGCAGGTCGATGACCGAGCTGCTGCCGGGCGCGTGGCTCAAAAAACCGTAGTTTCCCTGGGTGCGCGCGTTGACGGCCAGCGCCACGGCCATCCACACCGGGGTCACCGCCACGGCGTGGCGGAAGCCGCGCCAGGTGGGCCGATAGCCTAGGCCGAAGGTCTGCGCCAGCGGGGTGGCCAGCGCGGCGATGTGGAAGAACCAGTAGGTGGCAAAACGCACCGGATTGGGCTTCCAGTAGTAGATGACGTCCGGGGTGATGATCGCCTGCGGGTTGAGTACCAGACCCCAGAAGTAGGTCAGATTCACCGCGCGCTCGTCGCCGGTGATGAGCCCCAGCGCCAGGATGGGCCGCAGGACGTCACACAGGTGAAGGGGCAGGGACTCCCGCGCGTCGAACTGGCGCGGGTCAAGCGATATCACGGTCCAGGCCGTGCCCAGGCCCAGGTGCGCCCAGCCCAGCAGCCGGCGTGCGGGCTCCTCCCAGGCGGTATCGCGCACGGCGCGCGCCCCCAGCACGCAGGCCCCACAGGTTAAGGCAGTCGCCCCCAACATGCTGAGATGCTGCCGCCCCCACTGTGGCATTCGCTCGTAGTCAGTGGGGGAGGCCGGGAGGCGGTTAAACATAAGATACTTAGGTTAGCGCCTCCGCGTCGATAAGGCGATTCGCCAGGTGCCCGTCGGCCATCTCCCACTCGCCGTCGAAGGCCTCAAGCAGCCCGCGGTCATGCGTGACCACCAGGGTGGCGGTGTCGAGTTCTTCCGTCACCCGGCGCAGCAGGGCGATGACTTCTCGGCTGAGCGTCGAGTCCAGCGCCGAGGTCGGCTCGTCGGCCAGCAACACCTCGGGGCCGGCCATGAGCGCGCGGGCGATGTTAACGCGTTGGCGCTGCCCGCCGGAGAGCTCGCCGATGCGGCGGTGCGCCAGGTCGCCCAGGCCGACAAATCCCAGCAGCTCCCGGGCCCGCTCGGGGCGGGGGCGCACGCCGCGCAGGTGGTCGACGACCAGGAGCTGGTCGAGCATTGTCAGCGGGGCCAGCAGGTTGGACTGCTGGAAGACGATGCCGATGTGGTCGCGGCGCACCCGGGCCCGGGCGTCCAGGTCGAGGCCATCTATCCGGTGGCCGGCCACCGTTACTGCCCCGGCGGTGGGGGCGAGCAGGCCCGCCGCCACGGAGAGCAGGGTGGACTTGCCGGAGCCGGACTCGCCGGTCAACGCCACCATCTGCCCGGCGCGCACCTGAAGGCTCACCGAGTCTAGGGCGATGAGCTCGCGCTCGCCGTCTGGGTAGGTGACGGTGACCTGTTCCAGGTCGAGTGGGGAAGTAGTGCGGGTGTCCATTAGGCCATTCCTCCTAGTGCTTGCATGGGGTCGGTGCGGGTGACGCGGCGGGTGGCCAGCAGGGCGCCGAGCATGCCGAGCACCCAGACACCTGCGGCGGGGACGAGGACGGTGGTCCAGTCCAGCTGGAAGGGCAGGGCGCCAGCGGCAAGCCAGCCCGCGCCCCAGCCGGCCAAAGCGCCGATACCGGTGCCCAAGGTCAGCAGGATGGCCGCCTGCCCCAGGGAATCGCGCAACAGGTAGCCGGCGGTAGCCCCCAGCGCGCGGACGATGGAGAGGTCGCGGCTGCGCTGGATGGTCCACACGCTCAAGAAGGCGATGGTCACCAGAGCGGAGATCGCGTAGAGGAAGCCCTGCATGGTCAGCAGCGATCCACGCTCGGAGGAGTAGGCGGGCAGGCCGGCCAGCGCCTCGCGCTCGCTCACCGCGGCCCCGGATGGGGAGTCTTGCGAGATCAGGACGGTGCCCACGGCATCGGCAGGCACGTGCCCGACCTCCTGCCAGGTGGCGGTGGATCCCCAGACGACGGGGACGTGCGAGTAGTGGAGCGTCGGCCCCAGCGCGGCCACGCGCGCTTCCTCGCCGCCGAGCTGGACGGTATCGCCCACGGCGTAGCCCAAGTCCTCGGGCACGATGACCCCCTCGGCGGGAATGTCACCGGCGGGGGAGTCGAAGCCGGCGGGCAGGCCGAAGAGCGCCACGCCCTCGGCATTGCCGGCGGCATCGGAACGCCGGGTCTGCGCCACCCCGAGCGGCGCGGCGTCGGTGTCTCGTGCTATTTCTTCGGAGATAGAGGACTCAGTGAACGAGGGCTCCTCAGTGGAGAAGACAAAGCTGTCGGCGCCAAGCGACTCGATGGCGGACGTATTCTGGCGACCCAAGCCGCCGGTCAGGCCGGTGAGCATGATGAGCAGCAGCGTGATGAGCCCCACCACGCCGGCCATCAGCCCCACCCGGCCCCGGGCGAAGGTAATTTCTCTCAGTGCTAAGAACATGACTCCCATCCTCAGCGAATGTTTCACGGGAAACATCGACGGCGTGGGTGAAACTAAAATCAACCGGTCGGTGGATGCCGGGCCTACCGCGGGCGGCTACCGTGGGGAAAATGACCACCACGAGCCTGGAGTCCGTGCTGCGCTCCCTTCGTTGGGGACTGCACGCGATGTTCTATCTGCTGCTTTTCTTCGGCCTCGCCCGCGCGGTGGCGGACGATACCCTCAAGCCCCTAGCCGTTGGCATCGCCGCCGCACTGGCCCTGGTCTACGCCCTGCCCACGCTACGCCCAGGCCTAAACCGGGGCGCCTGGCTGGGCTTGTTGAGCTTCCTATGGCTGGGGCTGATGTTCCACGAGCAAGACTTCATGTGGCTCGAGTTCCCGCTGCTCTTTCTGTACCTGCACTACCTGCCCCGAACCGCCGGGCTGCTGGCCGCCGCGGCCGCCTGGGCCACCGCCGCGTTCATGCCGGCATGGCGCTACCCGGAGTCCTGGTCCGTGGCCACCGCGGTGGGGCCGGCCATCGGCACCGCCTTCGCCATTGCCGTCTACTACTCCTACGTGGCCCTGCGCGAGGAGACCATCCGCTACCGCGACCTGGCCACGCAGCTACGGCGGACCCAGGCCAAGCTCGCGCGCAGCGAGAACCACGCGGGCCGGCTGGCGGAGCGCACCCGCCTGCGCCGCGAGATGCACGACACCGTGACCCAGGGACTCAGCTCCATCCTGCTGCTGGCCCGGGCCGCCCGCGCCGGCGGCGAGGCCTCCCCGCAGTTGCGCGGCATCGAGGAGGCCGCCGCCGAGGCCCTAGACCAGGCCCGCGCGCTGGTCACGGAGTTAGCCGACGAGCAACCCGCGGACGCCGACGTCGAAGCCCTGCTACGCGAGCTCGTGGACTCCCACCGCCGCCGCGCCGCAGCCTTAGAGGAGGACACCAGCTTCGAGCTCGTGGTCACCGGGCGACCACAGCTCGCACCGGCGGCCACCCACGTGGTCGAGCGCGTCGCCCGCGAGGGCCTCAACAACGCCGCCCGCCACGCCCTCGCCCACCGCGTGGTGGTAACGCTCAGCGCGGCGGGCAGCGACTGCCTGCTCGACGTGGTCGACGACGGCATCGGCCGCGGCCTACGCCCGGATGGCGACGGCCTGACGGGCCTGCGCGGGCGCGTGGAGGAGGCCGGCGGTACCTTGACTATTGAGTCCAGCTCGGCCGGCACGGCGCTGAGCGCACGAGTTCCCCGCGGGGTGGAGTAGATGATTTCGGTAGCACTCTTAGACGATCACCCGGTGGTCCGGGCCGGCCTGCGCGCCATCCTGGACTCCTTCCCGGACGTCCAGGTCATCGCGGAGGGCTCCTCCGGCGCGGCCGTGGACGACCTGCCCGAGGGCGTGGACGTGGTGGTCTGCGACATCCAGATGCCCGGCGTGGACGGCATCGCCGCGACCCGCCGCCTGCGCGCCGCCGGCGGGCCGCCGGTGCTGATCCTGACCACCTATGACACCGAGTCCGACATCATGGCCGCCCTCGAGGCCGGCGCCTTGGGCTACCTGCTCAAGGACGCCCCAGAGGCCGAGCTGCACCAGGCCGTCCTGGCCACCGCCGCCGGCAAGCGCACGCTGTCCCCGGAGGTCGCGGGCTTGTTGGCCCAACGCCTGGCTCAGCCGCAGGATTCGCTTTCCGGCCGCGAGCGTGAGATCTTGGGCGGCCTGGCCACCGGCGCCTCCAACCGGGAACTGGCCCGCCAGTTCTTCGTCTCGGAGGCCACCATCAAGACCCACCTATTGCACATCTACCAGAAGCTCGGGGTGGACAACCGCACCGCGGCGGTGACGGTGGCCCGCCAGCGCCGGCTCCTAGACTAGGACGGCGAAAACATAGGCCATGAGCCCCGCGCCCGTCAGCGCCAGCATCGGCCGCACCATCCGCGGCAGCAGCGCGCCGATGAGCCCGCCTGCCGCGTTGCACACCAGGTCATCGACGTCCGTGTAGCCCAGCGCGAAGACGTACTGGGCGGCCTCGACGGCCAGGCTCAGCCCGGCCGCGGCGAGGACTACTTGGATTACCTTCCAGCCCCGGGCGCGCAGGCCCACCCCGAGCGGGATGAAAAGCGCGATGTTGCCGAAGGTATTGGTATAGGGGCCGTACCACACGCTCGGGTGATCCCAGCCGTTGAAAAGCTGGAGGTCGAGGCTGCGGTGCGAATGCGCGGAGGCTTCGACAACGCCCGGCAAATCCGCTAAGGACTTGCCCAGGGTCAGTGCTGCGATGAGCGCCAGCGCCAGGCACACCAGAACCGCCGCGCGCCGTCTCCGAGAAATTTCCATTGCACACAATGTATTCCCCAAACCTGGGCGGGAGCTACCCGCGGGGCTGCCTATAACCTGTGGGCCGCGCGTAGACTCGCGGGCATGAGCACACTGATCGTCAACCGCGGCGCGAATGGCGCCGAGCACTCATTGATAGACCACACCGAGGATCACCTCGCCGAGGGCAACACCCTAGTCGAGGTCTCCCACTCCTCCCTGAACTACAAGGACGCCATGGCCCTGGACGGCAACAAGGGCGTCATGCGGGTCGACCCCCTCGTCCCGGGCATCGACGTCGTGGGCATGGTGGCGCAGTCTGACGATGCCCGCCTGGCCCCAGGCACCCTCGTGGCCGCCTTCGGCGATGGCTTAGGCGAGTTCCGCCACGGCGGCTACACCGCCCGCCAGCGCGTCAACGCCGCCGCCACCGTGGCGGTGCCGGAGCGTTTCAACGCCTTCGATGCCGCCGCGATTGGCACCGCCGGCTACACCGCCGCGCTGTGCGTCAATGCCCTCATCCAGCACGGCACCCCGCGGGGCCACGTTCTGGTCACCGGCGCCACCGGCGGGGTGGGCTCGGTGGCCGTAATGCTGCTGAAGTCACTGGGCTACGAGGTCACCGCGGTCACCGGCCGCTCCTCCGAGCATGACTATCTGCGCACGCTGGGCGCCGATCACATCCTGGACCGCGCGGAGCTCACCGAGCCCGGCCGCCCACTGCAGAAGTCCGCCTTCGACGGCGCAGTGGACACCGCCGGCTCCGTGGTGCTAGCCAACGTACTCGCGCGCGTGCGCTGGGGTGGCACCGTCGCGGCCACCGGAATGGCCGCGGGCGCGGATCTTCCCGCCTCGGTGCTGCCGTTCATCCTGCGGGGGATTACGCTCACCGGCGCCAACTCCGTCGACGCCCCGCTGGAGCTGCGCACCCGCGCGTGGGAGCTTCTCGATGCCCACTTGGATCTGGAACTGCTGCACTCGATCACCGACTCCGTCCCGCTGGCAGGCGTCGCGGACGCCGCGCGGACGCTCCTGGACGGTACCCACCGCGGACGTACGGTGGTGACCCTGGGATGAGTCTGCCCGAATACGCATCCCTCGGCTTCGACTTCGAAGATTTCGAGGATCTGTCCGCCGCCCTCGAGGACGCGGAGGGTACGTCCTTCGAAGCCGACGGCTACGAGGAAGCCGTGGTCTACCAGGACCCCTCGGGCCCGCGGCTCACGGCCCTGCGGGAGGAGGGCGATGGCGCGACCGTGGTGCCCGGCTTCTTTAGCCCGCACACGATGCCCGCCCGCGTCTACCGCGCCGCCCAGCACCTGTGCGTGGCGGAGCTGCCCAGCGGCGAGGCCGTGGCGTGCGCCTGCGACGAGTCCTTCGCCCTGCCCGCCGCCTTCCCGGGCGGGGGAGAGCGCTTCGAGGCCGAAAATCTGGAACTGACCGCCGCGGCGGTGGACTACACTGTTTCCGACACAGTGACGAAAGAAGAAGGAGCCACGGTGTTGCGCTCGGCCGACACCGAGAACTACTACCGGACGCTCTCACCGCGTTCCGCGAGCCCCTACGGGGAACTGCGGGGCGTCATCGTCGGCGCCGAGGAGCGCGTCAACGAGCTCACGGGCCAGAGCTTCTGGGTCGCGGGGCTGGAACTGCCCGGCGGGCTCATCACCCTGGCCCTGCCGCGCCCGGTAGCAGTCGGCGCCTACTTCTCCGGCCGGGTCTTCCTCATGGCCTCGTCCGGCCTGTGGACCCAACGCCTGCGGCTGCGCGGATAGATGCTACAATCACACAGTCACCAATTTTAACTTTCATTAACAGCCCCTGGGCTGGCCCATGATGGGAAATACAGAAAAATGCGGTAGCCAACGTGTGGAAATCTTGATGATCTCCACACCCGAGGAAGTGGCTACCGCATTATTTTGTTTTAAGGGGTGGGGCTATCCCTTGACGACCAGGTTGACCATCCGGCCCGGCACGTAGATCTTCTTGAAGATATTCTTGCCTTCGGTCAGGCCCGCGATCTTCTCGTCCGCCAGAGCCGCGGCCAGGACCTCGTCCTCGCCGGCGTCTGCGGCCACCATGATGCGCGACTTGACCTTGCCGTTGATCTGGACCGGCACCTCAATCTCGTCGTCTACCAAGTACTTCTCGTCAAAGACTGGGAAGTCCACGTAGGTGATGGTGCCCTCGTGGCCCAAACGGCTCCACAGCTCCTCGGCGATGTGCGGGGCGATGGGGGAGACCAGCTGCGCCAGCGGTTCGACCGCCGCGCGCGGGGCGCCGGACTTATAGGCCTTGGTCAGGTAGTTGACGTACTCGATGAGCTTGGCCACCACCGTGTTCAGGCGCAGGTTCTCGTAGTCCTCGCGCACTCCGGCAACCGTCCGGTGCAGGGCCTTGAGGTCGTCCTCGGTGGGCTCCACGTCCGCCACGTCCAGCTCGCCGGTGTTTTCGTCTACCACGAGGCGCCACAGGCGCTGCAGGAAGCGCTGCGCGCCGACGACGTCCTTGGTGGCCCAGGGGCGCGAGGTATCCAGCGGGCCCATCGACATCTCATAGACGCGCAGGGTGTCCGCGCCGAAGTCGCGGCAGATCTCGTCCGGGGCCACGGCGTTCTTGAGGGACTTGCCCATCTTGCCGTACTCCTGGTGGACTTCCTCGCCCTGGTAGAAGAACTTGCCGTCCTTCTCCTCAACCTCGGCGGCCGGGACGTACACGCCACGGGAGTCGGTGTAGGCGAAGGCCTGGATGTAGCCCTGGTTGTACAGGCGGCGGTAGGGCTCCTTCGAGGTCACCAGCCCTAGGTCAAACAGCACCTTGTGCCAGAAACGCGAGTACAACAGGTGCAGCACCGCGTGCTCAACACCGCCGACATAAAGGTCCACGCCGCCCGGATCATTTACGCCATGCTCCTCGGGCCGCGGGCCAGTCCAGTAGCGCTCGTTTTCGATGTCGCAGAAGGCGTCATCGTTGGTGGGATCGATGTAGCGCAGCTGGTACCAGGAAGAGCCCGCCCACTGCGGCATGACGTTGGTGTCGCGGAAGTACTTCTTCTTGCCCTCGCCCAGGTCCAGCTCGACCTCGACCCACTCGCGGACCTTGGCCAGCGGCGGCTGCGGGGAAGACTCACGATCATCCGGATCGAAGGAAACCGGCTTATAGTCTTCCACCTCGGGCAGTTCCACCGGCAGCATGGACTCCGGCAGGGCGTGGTGCTGGCCCTCCTCGTCGTAGACGATGGGGAAGGGCTCGCCCCAGTAGCGCTGGCGGGCAAAGAGCCAGTCGCGCAGCTTGTACTGCACCTTCTCCACGCCTGCACCGTTGTCCTGGAGCCAGGCGATGGTGGCCGCGATGGCCTCTTCCTTGCCTAGGCCGTTCAAGTCCAGGCCGCGATCGTTGGCCGAGTTGATGTGCGGGGCATCGTCCGTGAAGGCCTCTTCGGAGATATCACCGTCGAGCACCGGGGTAATCGGCAGGCCGAAGGCGCGGGCGAACTCGAAGTCGCGGGTATCGTGCGCGGGCACCGCCATGATGGCGCCGGTGCCGTAGCCAGTGAGGACGTAGTCCGCGATGAAGATGGGCACGCGCTTGCCGTTGACCGGATTGGTGGCATAGGCCCCCAGGAATACGCCGGTCTTTTCCTTATTCTCCTGGCGCTCCAGATCGGACTTGGCGGCGATGTCGGCGCGGTAGGCCTCCACGGCCTCGCGCGGGCTGGCCTTGCCATAGGTCCAGCGGGCGTCCACCTCGGCGCCATAGGCAGCAGGGGAGGTGAGGGCATCGACAAGCTCATGCTCCGGGGCCAGGGTCACGTACTCGGCGCCGAAGAGGGTGTCCGGCCGGGTGGTGAAGACCCGGATATCGCCGGCCTCGGAGCCGAAGGTGACCTCGGCGCCGCGGGAGCGGCCAATCCAGTTGCGCTGCATGGACTTGACCTTCTCCGGCCAGTCCAGCAGCTCCAGGTCGTCGAGCAGGCGGTCCGCGTAGGCGGTAATCCGCATCATCCACTGCGACAGGTTCTTGCGGAAGACGGGGAAGTTGCCGCGCTCGGAGCGGCCGTCGGCCGTGACCTCCTCGTTGGCCAGCACGGTGCCCAGGCCCGGGCACCAGTTGACGGTGGAATTGGACAGGTAGACCAGGCGGAACTCGTCCAGCGCAGCGGTGCGCTCGGCGGGGGAGAGCTCAGCAAAGTTGCGGCCGTCCTTGGTCTGGCGGCGGCCGGCCAGCAGATCGGCCTCGAGCTCGGCGATGGGGCGGGCGCGCTGCTCTTCCTCATCAAACCAGGAGTTGTAGATGCGCAGGAAGATCCACTGGGTCCACTTGAAGAACTTCGGATCCGTGGTCTCGACGGAGCGGCGGGCGTCGTGCCCCAGGCCCAAAATGGCCAGCTGGTGGCGCATGTTGTCGATGTTGGCCATGGTGGTGGTGCGCGGGTGCGTGCCGGTCTGGATGGCGTACTGCTCGGCCGGCAGGCCGAAGGCGTCGTAGCCCAGGGTGTGGAGCACGTTCTTGCCCAGCATGCGGTTGAAGCGCGCATAAGTATCGGTGGCGATGTACCCCAGCGGGTGGCCGACGTGGAGGCCCGCGCCGGAGGGGTAGGGGAACATGTCCTGGACGTTTAGCTTCTCTTGGGGAAGCTCACGCCCGTCGGCCAGCGGCCCAACCGGGTTGGGCGCGTTGAAGGTTCCGTGGTCCTGCCAGTACTGCTGCCAGCTCTTTTCGATCTGGGAAGCCAGTTCCGGCGTATAGCGGTAGGCTGCGTTCTCACTCGGCTTAGTCATGGCCCAATTGTAGCTACCAGGCCCCCGGAAGGCAGACATTAGGCCTTTGGCACGCGGGGCCTGTTCAACTCCGCTTCACCTAAATTTATAGACATTTCACCCCACGTTCTCCGTGACGCCACTGTGCCCCCATAGCGTTGCCAGTTGGTCCACGGTTGTCTCTCCGCGCGGCCCTTTCATCCCCCAATCTCTAAAAGGAAGTCCCCATGCGCTCTGCATCCCGTATTGGCGCCGCAGCACTTGCGGCAGTTGTCTCCACCGGCCTCGTCGTTGCTCCCGCCTCCGCCGCCGAGAGCACCGGCCCGAAGAACATCATCTACATGATCGGCGACGGCATGGGCTACGGCCACATCGCCAGCACCAACCTGTACGAGAGCGGCCAGTCCAAGTACATCGTCGAGGGCCCGTTCGGCAAAGACACCGCCCGTGAGCTGGACGGCGAGTCCGTCCAGGCCTACGAGGACTTCAACCGCCTGTCCATGGCCACCTACTCCGCTAGCAGCGGCAAGTTCGATCCGGAGCAGGCCTGGACTAACCACGACTACTTCAAGTCCGGCGCCACCGACTCCGCCGCCGCCGGCACCGCCATGGCCACCGGCACCAAGGTCAACAACGGCGTGCTCGGCGTATCCGACTACGGCCACGCGATGGAGAACATCTCCGAGCGCGCCACCCGTGAGGGCAAGGCCGCCGGCGTTGTCTCCACCGTCCAGTACAACCACGCCACCCCGGCCGCCTTCGCCGCCCACAACAAGAACCGCAACAACTACCTGAAGATCGGCCAGTCGATGATCGACTCCGACCTCTCCCTCATCATGGGCGCCGGCCACCCGGAGTACGACGACAACGCCCAGAAGCTCGCTGCCCCGAGCTACGAGTACACCACCGAAGAGAACCTGGCCAAGCTGCGCGACGGCTCCGCCGGCTGGGAGTTCGCAGAAAACACCGAGACCTTCGAGAAGTGGGCCAACGGCGAGGTCGAAGAAGGCAAGAAGTACTTCGGCCTGGCCCCGGTGGCCACCACCTTGCAGCAGCACCGTGACGAGGGCGCCCCGAAGAACGACGTCGTGGACCTGCCCACCATGACCAAGGGCGCGCTCAACGTCCTGGGCCAGGACAAGGACGGCTTCTCCGTCATGATCGAGGGCGGCGCCATCGACTGGGCCGGCCACGCCAACCAGACCGGCCGCGACATCGAGGAGACCCAGGACTTCAACGCCGCCGTCGACGCCGCCATCGACTGGGTCGAGCAGAACTCCTCCTGGGACGAGACCCTGCTCATCGTCACCGCCGACCACGAGACCGGCTTCCTCTCCGGCCCGGATGAGGACAACTCCTGGAACAAGATGACCGGCACCGCCGGCTCCACCCCGAACGTGGGCTGGTACTCCGAGGACCACACCAACCAGGTGGTCCCGTTCTTCTTCAAGGGCGCCGGCTCCGAGGACATCAAGGCCAAGGTCTCCGGCCGCGACTACGTCCGCGGCGACTACATCGACAACACGACTGTAGCCAACCTCGTGCTCAACGACTGGTGGTTCAACACCGATATTTCCGACGACGATAATGACCAGCCGCAGCCTGCCCCGGCCGGCTCCTCCAACGGGCTCGCCGGCCTGCTGGGCGGCGGCATCGTAGCCCTCGTCCTGGGCGTGCTGGCCGCTCTGGCCAACGCCGTGGGCCTGGTTCAGGTCAACCCGCAGGCACTGCGCAACCTGTTCAAGTTCTAAGGCCTAGCGCCGCTTCCGGCCCCGTGCGCAAGCGCACGCGGGGCCTTCGTGCATGTAAATCGCCTTCTGTTCTAAACTCGGAAATTATGACTCAGGAGCACCGCTTTAACCACCGTTTTACCTATGCCAACTCCGAGATTTTCCAGGGCTTCCCGCACCTAACGCTCAGCCACTCCACCCACTCGCTGGCCCTCGACATCCCGCCACTCATCGCCGAGCACGGCGTAGAAGAGCCGCTCTGGGAGGTCGTGCTCACGGGGCTGGATGGGGAAGAGGACACGCGCACCTTCTTCGCCCCCGCCGGCGAGGAGGAGGCACTCCTCGTGGCCCTGCCGCAGCCCTTCACGCACTTGGAAGTGACCCTGGGGGATAACTCCTTCGCCTTCGTGGGCGTGAGTGAGGACTTCCCGTTCCTCCTCGTCGACGAAGCCGACCGCCTGGCCAACCCGGCCGAGGGCCTCTACCCGGCTACCTATTATCTGCTGGCGCCGGCGGGCACTAACGCCGGGGCGGGCGAGGTCTTCAACCACGGCGATTGGCCGGGCTGGTGCGTCCAGCGCCTCGAGCTGCGCGGCCAGTCCCCGAGCGTCCAGCTGCCCCAGGCCGAGCCGGTGCCCATCTACGTCAGCGAAGCTCCAGAGTTCACCTGGGATACCCAGCGCAAGACCCTGCCTAATTCCCGCGGCCTCGACCACGATCCCATCTACACGGAGTCCCCCGAGGTCACCGTCAGCGGGGAAGGGGAGTGGGCCCTGGACCTCGAGTACGTGCCCATGGGCGGCGAGCGCGAGTTCGTGGCCTCGGAGCCGCTGGAGCCCGGGACCCGCGCCATCTTCCCGGCGGACGCGTTTGAGGACCCGTGGGTGGGCCGCTACGAGGTCACCCTGCTGCGCGATGGCGAGGTCATGGACCGCCGGTTCTTCTCCATCGCCGAGGCCTTGCACATGCGCGCCAAGAACGAGGGCCCGCGCGGGATGAATTTCCGCTTCATCGACGCGATGGGGGAGCTGTCCCCGTTTAGCTACACGCTGGCCTCCCCACCGGCCAAGCCCCTGGTCTTCGAGAAAGGCACCCGCACCTTCGAGGCCACGGAGACCTCCCGCGTGGAGACCGTTGCCAGCGAAGCCGGCTACGAGTTGGACTTCACGGTGCTACCGAAGACGCTGCGCACCTCCGTCAAGCGCACAGGCGCCGAACCCGTCGAGTACTTCGACAAGCAGGTCTTCTTAGCCGATCAGCTCGACGCAGAAGCCATGTTCACCGTTTACGCGCCGCAGCCTCTCCCGCTGGCGAAGTTTGTCGTCATCGACAAGCGCGCCAAGATCCGAGACGTGGCCACCACCGTGCGCACCACTCAGGCCCGCACGGTATTCTCCGTGTCCAACCGCACCCTCCAGGAGGCGCTGCGCAAGCAGCCGGCCATCGAGCTCTACCTGCTGTGGTCCACGCTCTCCTACGAGGAGTACCTGGAGGAGCTGCCGGAGCGCGACCGCAAAGCACACCTCAAGCGCCCGCTGGCCCGCCGCGTGATGGAGTACGAGGCTACCGCCTCCTCTGATCTCATCTACGCAGCCCTGGCCACCATGCGCCGCACCCCGCTGGTCAGCCGCGCCACCCTGACGGAGGAGGCCATCGAGATCGAGCAGTCCCTCGAGGAGCCTGTGGGCCTCATCGGCTGGGCCTGGGCCCTGGGCAATATCACCGCCGAGCCCACACCACTGACCCCGTCGGAGGAGGGCTTCGAGCTGCCGGAGGAATTACGCGGCACAGGCCCCCTCGTCCTGGATATCCGCGAGGACGAGCGCCTGTCCGATATCTCCGCCCCGGAGTACCCGGCCGCCAGCGCCGTCGTGGCCGATGCCAGCGGTACGGTTCCCCCTCCCGAAACCCCCGCCGCAGCCTGGGAGACCTACCGCGCGCTGCGCCTCATCGCGCAACGCACCCAGCACACCGGGATCCATGAGCTCTACGATGCCGCCGTGGAACTGTTGCGCTCCAACCCCCGCGCCGCTGTGACCTCCATCCCCGGCACTCCGGCCGAGCGCGCCCACGCGCTGCAGGCCACCGGCCTGGCGCTGTACTCCTTCGCGGGGGAGGGCCCCGGCGGCCCGCTCACACAAGTAGTCGACGGGCAGGCGCTAGCGGAGACCCGCACCACGGGCGTGGACTCCGTAACGCAGCCGCTGCTCATCATGACCGCCGGCGGGCCCGCCCCGACGCCGGAGAGCACCGAGCTCAACGATGCCGGCGCCCGCATCGCCGCTCTGCGCGAGTGCTTCGGGCACGACGGGCAGCTGGCGCGGCTGGGGAGCATCGAGCAGCTGCTGGCGGAAGCCAAGAAGCTGGGCGGCGCGCTGAACCAGCTGGGCGTGGACAAGTCAGTCCTCCAGACCGTCATGGCCTTCGACGCCTTCGCGTCCGGGGACACCCCGCACAAGGCGGCGGCCTGGGTGCCGTATATCTCCTACGTCTTCGCCATCGTCTCTCGCGCGCTGGCCAACGGAGTGGTGAGTTCCGCGTCCGCGCTGGCCATCATGGAACAGGATCTGCCGCTGCTCGCCGATGTCGCCCGCCTCGCGCCACAACTCTTCCGCGCCGACTTCCACACCGCAGAGGCGCTCACCCTCTACCTGGCGGAGAACCGTTAGGGTTTCACGTGAAACTGTTTCACGTGAAACCAGAGGTTTAGCCGCGCGGGTTGCGCACGCCGATGTACTGCAACGAGGTGTACTCCTCGATGCCCTCGGCGCCGCCCTCGCGGCCAATGCCGGACTGCTTGACGCCACCGAAGGGGGCGGCGGCATTCGAGATGACGCCGGCATTGAATCCCATGAGGCCGAATTCGAGGCCATCGCTCAGGCGCCATAAGCGGTCGGAGTCTTCGGTGAAAACATAGGACGCAAGGCCGTACTCGGTGTCGTTGCCAATCTCAATGGCCTCCTCCTCGGAGGTAAAGGTAAAGATAGGCGCGACCGGGCCGAAGATTTCCTCCTGCGCGACGCGGGCGTCCCGGGGAACATTCGAGAGCACGGTGGGGGAGTAGAAGTAGCCCGGGCCCTCGCCCGGCTGCCCGCCGGTGACTACCGTCGCCCCCTTCTCCACGGCCTCGTCGACGAGCGAAGCGACGCGATCGCGGGCCTTTGCCTCCACCAGCGGCCCACACGTAACCCCCTCGTCCATGCCATTGCCCACGACCAACTCGTCGATCTGGGCGGCGAATTTTCGAGTGAACTCCTCGGCCACGGACTCATGAACAAGGAAGCGATTGGCGGCCGTGCAGGCCTCGCCGATGTTGCGCATCTTCGCGCCCATGGCGCCGGCGACCGCCTGTTCAATATCGGCATCCTCGAAGACGATGAAGGGGGCATTGCCACCCAGCTCCATCGAGGTGCGGAGCACGTTCTCGGCGGCACCCTTGAGCAGCGTCTTTCCCACCGCGGTGGACCCGGTGAAAGAGACCTTCCGCAGGCGAGGATCCGCCAGCAGAGGTTCAGAGATGGCAGACGCGGAGGATCCGGCCACCACGTTGAGCACCCCGGCCGGCAGCCCGGCGTCAATCATGGTCTGCGCGAAGTACTGCGCGGTCAGCGGCGTGAGCTTGGCCGGCTTGAGCACCATTGTGCAGCCCGCCGCCACCGCAGGGCCAACCTTGCGGGTGGCCATCGCCAGCGGGAAATTCCACGGGGTAATCAGCAAGCACGGGCCCACCGGCTTGCGCCGGGTCACCATCTGGATGGTGCCTTCCGGAACGGTAGCGCTGCGCCCATACGCCCGCACGGCCTCCTCACTGAACCAGCGCAGATACTCCGCGCCATAAGTAACCTCGCCGTACGCTTCCGCCAGCGGCTTGCCCATCTCTAGGGTCATAAGCGTGGCGAAGTCGTCTTTGCGCTCGGTCACCAGCTCAAAGGCCCGGCGCAGAATCTCGGAGCGCTCCCGCGGGGAGGTGCGCGCCCAGTCGGCCTGGGCCGCGCACGCGGCATCGAGCGCCCGGACGGCATCTTCTGACTCCGCCGAGGACAAGGTAGAAAGCCTCTCCCCGGTGGCTGGGTTCTCCACGTCGAACGTCTTTCCTCCGGCCGCGTCGACCCACTCCCCGCCGATCAGCAGCCCGGTGGGCACCCGGTCCAGTAAGCTATCGATATCAATCATGGTGACCTCCTAGTCGCGGTTCATCTTGTGGCACCCAGGGTACGCCGGGCCTTAATACCTGTCGCGAATTTAATTTCTACCCCCGAACCCACCCTCCTGCTACACTAGCGATTGTGAATCAAGTAACTTCTCAGAACTGGTGGTGGCTCGCATAACCGCGGGCCGGATTTCACCTACCACTTTTATCAGGCTCGCTTAACGCGGGCCTTTGGCGTTTTCACACCGCCAGCCCGCACAAACCACACACCGTTTGCGAAAGGGCTAAAGACTTTGACACCACACACCACACTGAGGACCGCGACCCGGGACATCGAGTACACCCCGGACGCCGCGGCGGCATTCCAGCACCTGGCCACCAGACACAACAGCCTGCTGCTGGAGTCCGCGGACATCACCCCCAAGAAGAACGTCAACTGCCTCGCCGTCCTCAAGGCCGCGCTCAAGGTCACCTGCACCGGCGAGCGCGTCCACGCGGAGGCGCTCACCCCGACCGGGGAGATCATCAAGGCCCGTCTGGAGAGTCAGCTGAAGCAGTACCGGGAGGGGGATAGTTTTTATTTCCCGCGCCCGGATGCCGCCGATGAGCGCGAGCGCCTCCAGGCCCCCTCCAACGCGGAGGTCCTGCGCGCCCTGGCCTTCGATGCCGGATATGCCTCCTCGGCGCTGCCGCTCGTGGCCGGCGGCTTCGGGTACGACTACCTCGCCACCTTCGAGGAGTTGCCAGACGTGGGCGCGGGGGCTAATAGCTTTCCGGACTTCGAGTTCCTCGTCGCCGAGGTCGCGCTCATGGTCGATCACCTGGCGGGCACCGCGACCCTCCACGGGGTGGGGGAGGACCCGGAGGCCCTCCTCAAAGAATTCGACACAGTGACTAAAGCGGACGATACCGCGGCACCTGTAAATTCCGCCCCGATCCGCGCGATCGCCGACCGCGACGACGCCACCTTCCGCGCCAACGTGGAACAGATGCAGGAGCACATCGCCGCCGGAGACATCTACCAGGTGGTGCCCTCCCGCGCGTTCCACATGCCGTGCCCGAACCCGTACTCGGCATACCGACAGCTGCGCGAGACCAACCCCTCGCCGTACATGTTCTACTTCCGCGGCACCGACTACGAGCTCATCGGCGCCTCCCCGGAGTCGAACCTCAAGTTTGACCCGGAGACGCGCAGCATCCAGCTCTACCCGATCGCGGGCACGCGGCCCCGCGGGCTGAACCCGGACGGCAGCGTCAACCACGAGCTCGACATCCGGCACGAGTTGGAGATGCGTACCGACACCAAGGAGATTGCGGAGCACACGATGCTGGTCGATCTGGCCCGCAACGACCTAGCGCGCGTGGCCACGCCCGGCACCCGCAAGGTAGCCGAGCTCCTCCAGGTCGACCGCTACTCGCGCGTGATGCACCTGGTTTCACGTGTAACATCCACCCTCCACCCGGACTTCGATGCCCTCGACGCCTACCGCGCGTGCATGAACATGGGCACGCTGACCGGGGCGCCGAAGCTGCGGGCAACCGAGCTCATCCGCGGCATCGAAAAGCACCGGCGCGGGTCTTATGGGGGAGCGGTGGGCTACCTGCGCGGCGACGGCACGATGGACACCTGTATCGTCATCCGTTCGGCCTTCGTGCGCGACGGCCAGGCCATCGTCCAAGCCGGCGCGGGCGTGGTGCAGGACTCACAGCCTCAGGCCGAGGCCGACGAGACCGTCCACAAGGCCTACGCGGTACTCAACGCCATTGCCCAGTCCCAGGGCGCCACACTGGAGGTCGTCCGCTAATGAATCCCCACATCGTCCTGCTCGATAACCAAGACTCCTTCGTCTACAACCTGGTCGATGCCCTGGCCGGCTACCGCACCACGGTCTTCCGCAACACCGTGCCTGCCGATGCCGTCCTCGCCGCCCGACCGGACCTCCTCATCGCCTCGCCCGGCCCCGGGCACCCGGCCGACGCCGGATGCATGATGGAGCTCCTCGGGAAGGCACGCGACCACAAGATTCCCACGCTGGGCATCTGCCTGGGCTTCCAGGCGTTGCTGCACTTACACGGCGGAGACGTGCGGCGCTGCGGCCCGGTCCACGGCAAGTCCCTGCCGATGGACCTTACGTCGGAAGGCCTCAAGCACCCGGTATTCACGGGTGCTGGTCCGCAGGTTCCGGTGGCCCGCTACCACTCGCTTGGCTGCACGGAGGCCCCGCCCGGCATGCGCTGCCTGGCCACCGCGCCCACCGCCATCGGCGATGTGGTCATGGCCGCGGAGACCGACGACGGCCAGGCACTCGGCCTGCAGTTCCATCCCGAATCCATCCTGACCCCCAGCGGGCCGCTGATGATTGAGCGAATTATCGACCGACTCACCCAAGGAGAGACCCATGAGCACTAAAGAGCCACTGCACCTGTTGCAGGAGTACCTAGACAACCCCGCGCCCACCGTGGAGGAGGCCACCGCCGTCTTCCACCCGCTCGCGGTGGGCGATTACGACGACATCCAGATCGCGGCGCTGCTGACGCACATCCGCACCCGCGGCGAGACCTTCGCGGACGTCGCCGGCGCGGCCCGAGCCTTCCTCAAGGTGGGGTACCCGTTCCCCGTGACGGGCAAGGGCCTCATGGATACCGCGGGCACCGGCGGCGACGGCGCCAATACCATCAACATCACCACCGCGGCCTCCCTCGTGGCGGCCGTCGGCGGCGTCAAGATGGTCAAGCACGGCAACCGCTCGGTGTCTTCGAAGTCGGGTTCAGCGGATGTGCTCGAGGCCCTGGGCATCCCGTTGGACCTGGATCCGCAGCGCGCGGTCAAGCAGTTCGAGGCCTCCAATTTCACCTTCCTCTTCGCCCCGGCCTATAACCCGGCGGTCGCGCATGTCCAGCCGGTGCGCAAGGCGCTGAAGATTTCCACCCTCTTCAACACGCTAGGCCCGCTGCTGTCCCCAGGCCACCCGGAATTCCAGATCATGGGCATCGCCAACCCGGCCCAAGGCCAGCTCGTCGCAAAAGTCTTCCAGGAGCTCGGCCGCACCCGCGCCCTCGTGGTGCACGGTGCCGGGACCGATGAGATTGCCGTGCACGGCACCACCAACGTGTGGGAGTTGAAAGACGGCGAGATTACCCGCTACGGCATCACCCCGGAGGACATTGGCGTGGGCCGCCACTCCCAGGAGGATCTGGTCGGCGGCGACGGCGACGAGAACGCGGAGCACCTGCGCGCCGTGTTCAACGGCACCGGCAAGCCCGCGCACTACGATGCCATCGTGGCCACCGCCGGCGCCATGTTCTACCTCTACGGCCTGGACGAGACCATCGCCGGGGGAGTAACCCGGGCGAAGGATCTCATCGACTCCGGGGCCGTCAAGGAATGGTTGCGCAAGCACGAGGAGGCCGATTATGCCCAGCTCTAACCTGCCCACCGTGCTCGAGTCCATCGTCGAGCGCCGCCGGGGCCACCTGGACGCCATCCGCGCCCGGATCGCCCACGTGGACCCGGATACCTTGCCGCGCTCGGAGCGTTCCCTCTACGACAGCCTCAAGGGCACCAACCGCTTCATCATGGAGTGCAAGTCCTCCTCGCCCTCCCTGGGGAAGATCCGCGATGACTACGCGCCCGGCGACATCGCCCGCGTGTACTCGCGCTATGCCGCGGGCATCTCCGTGCTTTGCGAGCCCGAGAAGTTCGGCGGGGACTACGACCACCTGCAGACGGTGGCGCTGTCCACGCACCTGCCGGTGCTCTGCAAGGACTTCGTCATCGACCCCATCCAGGTCATCGCCGCCCGCTATTACGGGGCCGACGCCATCTTGCTGATGATGTCCATCGTGGACGACGCCACCTACGCCGAACTCAAGGCGCTGGCGGACTCCCTGGGCCTGGACGTCCTCACGGAGGCCATCACCCCGGAGGAGGTCGACCGTGCCGTCGCCTTCGGCGTGGACATCATCGGAATCAACAACCGCAACCTGCACGACCTGAGCATCGACCTCACGCGCTCCGAGCGACTGGCCGAGCTCATCCCGGCAAGGAAGGTCATCGTCTCCGAGTCGGGCATCCGGGACAACCGCACCGTGCGCCGGATGGGCGGGCACGCGAACGCCTTCCTCGTTGGCTCCCAGCTGACCGGCACGCCCGACGTCGACCGCGCCGCGCGCAAGCTCGTCTACGGCGAGAACAAGGTCTGCGGACTCACCACGCCGGCGCAAGCGCAGGCGGCCCGGGCGGCGGGAGCGGTCTACGGCGGGCTCATCTTCGAGCCCACCTCGCCCCGCTGTGTTTCACGTGAAACCGCCGCCGAGATCATGCGACTGGAGCCCGGACTCGACTACGTCGCCGTGGCCCGCGACCTTAACCACATCCCCGACCTGCCGGGGATCCACGCTATCCAGATCCAGGAGCCCTTCCAGGGAAGCCTGGAAGCGGAGCTAGCCCTCCTCGACCGGGTGCCCGGCCGCGCGTGGCGGGCCATCGACATGACCAACCCCGAGTTCGCCGCCCTGGCGCCGTCACTCCTAGAGAAGGCCGACCGCCTGATCCTCGACTCCGGCAGGGGAGGGACCGGCACCGCCTTCGACTGGGGCACCGTCCCGGACACTGTCAAGGAACGCAGCCTCCTGGCGGGCGGAATCACCCTCGACAACCTCAAGGACGCCCTGTCCGTAGGCACCGAAGGAGTTGACCTCAACTCCGGCGTCGAGGCTCAGCCTGGCATCAAGGACACCGGACTCATCGCCCGCGCCTTCGACATCATCGCTACCCACACCACCTAAAGGAGACACCATGAAAAACCAACCCACCATCCTCCCGGCCTACTTCGGGGAATTCGGCGGCCAGTTCGTGCCCGAGTCCCTCATCCCGGCGCTCGACCAGCTGGAAAAGGCCTTCGTCGACGCCCAGAACGACCCCGAGTTCCGCGCAGAGCTGGCCGGCTACCTCAAGGACTACCTGGGGCGGCCCACCCCGCTGACCGAGGCCACCAAGCTCGGCGGCAAGGCCCGCATCTTCTTAAAGCGCGAGGACCTGGTCCACGGCGGCGCCCACAAGACCAACCAGGTCATCGGCCAGGCCCTGCTGGCCAAGCGCATGGGCAAGACCCGCATCATCGCCGAGACCGGCGCCGGCCAGCACGGCACCGCCACCGCCCTAGCCTGCGCGCTGCTCGATCTGGAGTGCGTGGTCTACATGGGCGCCAAGGACGTCGCCCGCCAGCAGCCCAACGTCTACCGCATGGAGCTGATGGGCGCCAAAGTCGTAGCCGTCGACACCGGCTCCGGCACCCTCAAGGACGCCGTCAACGAGGCCCTGCGCGACTGGACCGCCACCTTCCACGAGTCCCACTACCTGCTGGGCACCGCGGCCGGCCCGCACCCGTTCCCCACGATCGTGCGCGAGTTCCACAAGGTCATCTCCGAAGAGGCCAAGGCGCAGATGCTCGAGCGCACCGGCGGCCTGCCGGATCTGGTCGTCGCCTGCGTGGGCGGCGGCTCGAACGCCATCGGCATGTTCGCAGACTTCATCGACGAGCCCGGCGTGGAGTTGGTCGGCGCGGAGCCGGCGGGGGAGGGGATTGACTCCGGCAAGCACGGCGCCACCATCAACAACGGCACCGTGGGCATCCTCCACGGCGCGCGCTCCTACCTGATGCGCAACGCCGACGGCCAGGTGGAGGAGTCCTACTCCATCTCCGCCGGCCTGGACTACCCGGGCGTGGGCCCACAGCACGCATACCTGCACTCCACCGGCCGCGCGAAGTACGTCGGCATCACCGACAACGAGGCCCTGGAGGCCTTCCAGCTGCTATCGCTGAAGGAAGGCATCATCCCCGCCCTGGAGTCCTCCCACGCGCTGGCCTACGCGCTCAAGCGAAAGGACGAAGACATCACCATCCTGGTATCCCTCTCCGGCCGCGGCGACAAGGACATCGATCACGTCCGCGCCACCCTGGCCGCCCACCCCGAACTGAAACTGGAGAAGTAAATGAGCCGCTACGAAAAACTCTTCGCTGACCTGTCCGCCAAGAACGAGGGCGCCTTCGTCCCGTTCATCATGCTGGGCGACCCAACCCCGGAAGACACCCTGACCGTGGTGCGCGCCGCCATCGCCGGCGGTGCCGATGCCCTGGAGCTGGGCGTGCCCTTCTCCGACCCGGTGGCCGACGGCCCCACCATCCAGGCCGCCCACATCCGCGCGCTCGACAACGGGGCCACGGTGGACGGCGCCCTCGACCTGGTCCGCGCCATCCGCGCCGAGTTCCCCGAGATCCCCATCGGCATGCTGATCTACGGCAACGTGGCATTTACCCGCGGCTTCGACACCTTCTACACGCAGTTCGCCGAGGCCGGTGCCGATAGCATCCTCATCCCGGACTGCCCGGTGCGCGAGTCCGCGCCCTTCGTGGAGGCCGCCGCGAAGGCCGGGGTGGACCCCATCTTCATCGCCCCGGCCCAGGCCTCCGAGGAGACCCTGCGCGGCGTGGCCGCCAACTCCAAGGGCTACATCTACGCCATCTCCCGCGACGGCGTGACCGGCACGGAGCGCGAGTCGCAGACCACCGGCCTGGCCGAGGCCGTGGCCAACGTCAAGCGCTTCGGCGGAGCCCCAATTCTGCTGGGCTTTGGTATCTCCACCCCACAGCACGTGGCCGATGCGATTGCCGCCGGCGCCGCCGGCGCCATCACCGGTTCCGCCCTAACCAAGGTCATCACCGAGTCCGATGACCTAGCCGCGGACGTGACCGCCTTCGTATCCAAGATGAAGGCAGCCACCAAATAACAAAAAGCGCCCGTTAAACGGGCGCTTTTTCTTGCGTTCTTTAGACGGACTTAGCGTCGAGCTCTTCCTGGCCGATCTTGTCCTTGGCGAACTTGTCGATGATCATCGCCATCGCGCCGTCACCGGTGACGTTGGCGGCGGTGCCGAAGGAGTCGACGGCGATGTAGGCGGCGATCATCAGCGCCACCTGGGACTCATCGAAGCCCATGTTGGACTGCAGCAGGCCAACAGCCACCATGACCGCGCCGCCCGGCACGCCCGGGGCCGCGATCATCATCACGCCGAGCAGGAAGATGAAGCCTAGGACCACGCCGAAGGAAATCTCCATGCCGGTCAGGTACACGATGGCCATCGCGTAGAGCGTCAGCTTCATCATGGAGCCGGACAGGTGGATGGTCGCGCACAGCGGCACCACGAAGCCGGCCACGGGGCGAGAAATGTGATTCTTGAGCGTGCACTCGAGCGTGACCGGAATGGTTGCGGCGGAGGAAGAAGTACCCAGCGCCGTGAAGTAGGCAGGAGCCATGTTCTTCAGCGCCTTGAAGGGGTTCTGGCCCGCGAAGATGCCGGCCACCAGGTACTGCAGCACCAGGTAGATGATGGTCATCACGACGGAGAGCACCAGCACCTTGGCGAATGCCACGAGGACGTCCGCGAGGTTGCCGTTCATACCCAGGCCCAGGAACATGCCGAAGATGTAGATGGGCAGCAGCGGGATGACAAAGCCCCAGATGACCTTGACCACCACGCCCTCGAGCTCCTTGGTGACCTTGAAGAGGTTCTCGGACTTCACGGTGGTCATGGCAACGCCGACGCAGAAGGACAGCAGCAGCGCCGTCATGACCTCAAAAGGAGCAGGCATCTCCACGGTGAAATAGGGCTGCAGCGCGCCGGCGTCGATGTCCGAGACGTCGGTGTTAATGCTCTGCCCGGAGAGCAGGATGGGGTAGAGGGTCACCGATACGCCGTAGGCAACGAAGCCGGAGATGATGGTGGACACGTAGGCGATGCCGGCGGTAATACCGAGCCACTTGCCCGCGCCCTTGCCCAGGCCGGCGATGGCCGGGGCGACGAGCGCGAAGATCAGCACGGGGATGAAGAAGCCGAGGAAGTTACTGAATAGGCCGTTGAAGGTGGCGAAGAGCCGGCCTAGCCATTCCGGGGCGAAGAAGCTGACCGCGATGCCGAGCACGATGGCCACGACGATGCGGAACAACAGATTTTCCGAGAGTTTTTTTAAAGTCATGAGAGAGTCCACTTACCTGTCGATCAATATACTGGGACACAATACCCCACCTGCCGTTGGAAAATATAGACTGGGGAGCATGATTTTCATCGGCGTTCTCTTTCTGATCCTCGCGGCCCTCCTACTCGTCGTCGGCGGCCTCGCCACCACCCGCCGGCTCCCGGGCAATAACATCTTCGGGTTGCGCGTCGAGGAGGTGCGCAAGGATAAGGAAACCTGGGATCTGGCCCACGCCGTCGCCGGGCCTTTCTGGATGCTGGCGGGCCTGGCGCTCGTCTTCGGCGGGCTGGTCTGCTTCAGCCCGGCAGGGTGGACCTGGATCCTCACGCTGGTGACCGCCGTCGTCGCCGTCCTGACGGTCTCCATCGGCGCCAACCTGGGCGCCCGCGCCGCGCACCTGCAGGACCTCCACAACAAGGAGGAGGCCAATAAGCCGCCTGCAGTCGATCTCAACGCCCTGCGCAATGCCGCGCGGAAGTCGGATCAGCGATAAGGTTTAAGGCCATGAGCGCAACCTGTTCCCGTCGTCTATTCCTCCTCGGCTCCGCCACCACGCTGGCCGGCGCCTACCTCGCGGCCTGCGGCTCCGAGCCCAGCGCGGAGATTGCCGCCACGGAAATCCCCGTCGGCTCGGCCGTCATCGTCGACGGCGTCATCTTCGCCCAGCCGGAAGAGGGCACGTACAAGGCTTATTCGCAGACCTGCCCGCACCAGGGTGCGCGCATCACCAAGGTCGACGGCGGCAACGTCATCTGCACCAACCACATGAGCACCTACGATCTAGCCACCGGTGAGGTCCTCTCCGGCCCGTCCTCGAAACCCTTAACCGAGCTGCCGGCTAATTCCGACGGCACCACCGTCCGGGTCTGATGCGCAAGCCCGACCCCCTCATCGTCCTCATCCTGGCGGCGGTGGTGCTCGCCATCATCGTCCCGGTGCGCGGCGCGGCCGCGGACATCTTCGCCCAGGCCACCAACCTGGCCATCGCGCTGCTGTTCTACCTCTACGGCGCCCGCCTGTCTACCTCCGAGGCCCTCGCCGGCCTCAAGCACTGGCGCCTGCACCTGACCATCCTGGCCTTTACCTTCGCCGCCTACCCGCTGATAGGCTTCGCGCTGCGGCCACTGGCAGCACTAGTGGGGGAGCAGCTCTACTTGGGCATCCTCTTCCTAACGCTGGTGCCCTCCACCGTGCAGTCTTCGGTGGCCTTTACCTCGATCGCCCGCGGCAACGTGGCCGGGGCCATCGTCTCGGCCTCGCTGTCGAACCTGGCGGGCGTCCTGCTCACCCCGGCGCTGGTCATGGTCTTCTTCGGCACGGGCACGGGCATCCACATCGACTCCGGCGTGTTCGCGGAGATCGCCCTGCTGCTCCTTGCCCCCTTCGTGCTGGGCCAGCTCACCCGCCGCTGGACCGCCGGCTGGGCGGCCAACCGCGCCACCAAGTTCGTCGACCGCGGCTCGATTGCCATGGTGGTCTACTCCGCGTTTTCGGCGGGCATCGTCGGCGGCATCTGGAACAAGATTGCCGTGTGGCAGGTCGTCTTCCTCGTCGCCTTCTCGGTCGCGCTGGTCGCCGCGATGCTGTGGCTGACCCACTTCCTCTCGGCCCGCCTGGGCTTCAACCGCGCGGATCAGATTGCCATCGAATTCTGCGGCTCCAAGAAGTCCCTGGCCACGGGCCTGCCGATGGCCTCGGTCATCTTCGGCGCCGGCGGCCCGGCGCTCGCCCTGCTGGTGCTGCCGCTGATGATTTACCACCAGGTGCAGCTGATGATCTGCTCCTGGCTGGCGGCCCGCTACAGTAGGCAATCATGATTTACGTGCGAACCGACCTCACCGTCGAGGGCCTAGGCCAGGTCATTCACGTCGCCGAGCTCGAAGAGGCCGGCGCCCAGTGCCAGATGCTCCGCCTCATCGAGCTGGCCCCGGACGAGACCGTGGCGGCCACCTCCCGCCCGGACCGTGCCGTGCCGCACCCGGACACATATGGAAACTACGAGGGAATCACCGCCAGCTATCTCACCGCGGCCGAGTTCGAGGCCCTGTGGGCTAGAGGAAATTAACTAGCGCCATATACGCCGCGGTGCCGCCGATGATCGACAGCCCGGAGTTGCGCCGCCAGGCATGCAGACCAAGAGTCACGCCCACCCCCACCAGCGCCGCCCAGGGCACCTCTTGCCCGATGAGCGAGTAGATGACGAGGACCACCATGACGCCCACCGGCATCATGCGGCCGAGCAACACCACTAGGTTATTGCCCTGGAAGAACTTCAGGAAGCTAAACGGCAGGGCCCGCAGCGCCACCGTGATCACACCGATCGGGATGATTACGGCCGCCACCATCGCCAGTGTCACGCCCTCAGGCATGCGACCTCCTCCACGTCATCCGGCGGTCAAACTCCGGGGACAGGTGCCGGGCCAGCAGCAGCACAAAGTAGCCCACCAGCGCCACCACCAGCATCTGGCCTGGCACCACCACGGCGCACAGGCAGGCAATCCCCGCCGCTGACAGCGGCAGCGAGAAGTCCGGGTTGTTCTGGAAAGAGTCATAGGCCAGCACCACAAACAGCGCCACCAGCGCAAATTCCATGCCCTTGACGCTGGAGGGCACCAGCTGCCCGCCCAGCGCCCCGATCACCCCGGGAAGCACCCATAACACCTGGCAGAAGGCCTGGATGGTGAGCACCCGCACCCCAGTAAGAGGCCCGGACTTCGCCGAGACAATGGCATAGGTTTCATCCGTGAGCGCATACGTGGAATACGCCCGGCCGGCTCTCGAACCGATGAGGTGCCGCGGGAACGTCAGGCCGTAGAAGATGTGGCGGAAGTTGACCATAAAACCCGTCACCGCGGCGGAGACCGGCCCCACCCCGGACGTCACCATGCTCAGCGCCAGAAACTCCACGGATCCGGCGTAGATCACGATGGAAAAAATCGGCGCCCACCACCAGTCGAAGCCGGTCTGGACCACCAACACGCCAAACGCCAGCCCTAGCGGAATCAACCCCAGCGCCACCGCCCAGGTGTCCCGCAGGCCTTTGCCTACCTCATCCCACATGCGCCGGGAAGGTCGCATACAGCGGCAGGGGCATCGGCTGGCGCCGCATGACGTCGGCCCAGAGATCGGCCGGACCCGGCGTCACGACATCCTGGGCTAGGGCCGGGGTTACGTACCAGTAGCCGGCGGAGATCTCCTCGTCGAGCTGGCCGGGCGCCCACTCCGCGCAGCCGGCAAAAAGGCGCAGGCCGGTCACTTCCTCGCGCACCTGCTCCGGATCCACCCGCAGGTCCACCAACGCTAGGCGCGGGGCCACAGGAGTCAGAAAGGAGGCGGTGGTCCCGGGGCGGGTCATCGCCAAGCCCAGCACGGACTGCTGGTTGAGCGGGCCGCCGATATACAGCGCCTGCGGCTTGGAGACCACTGGGGCCCACTCGGGCAAAACATTAAACACGGCCATGTCGGAGCGCATGGTCAGCACCACGCCGAGGTTGTCTTCCAGCAGCAGGATCACCGAGCGCGCGAACTGCGACTGCATGCCGGGCGCGGCGACGAGCAACTGCCCGGGGCCGGGCTCGTTGCGCTCGAGGGCATTGAAAAGGCGGTCAGCATACATCCTTTAAGAATCCCACCACTCGCGCAGCTTCGCAATGGCGACCTCGCGCTCGAGGGGGCCGTGTTCCAGGCGCAGTTCCTTGAGGAAGCTCCACGCGCGCCCGACCTCGGGCCCAGGGGAAATCCCTAAGATCTCCATGATCTCGTTGCCGTCGAGGTCCGGGCGCACCCGAGCCAGATCCTCCTGCGCGGCGATGTGCGCGATGCGCTCCTCTAGGTGATCGTAGGTGCGCTGCAGGCGTCGGGCCTTCTTGGCGTTGCGGGTGGTGCAGTCCGCCCGCACCAGCTTGTGCAGGCGCGGCAGGAGATCCCCGGCATCGTTGACATAGCGGCGCACGGCGGAATCGGTCCACTGGCCCTCCCCGAAGCCGTGGAAGCGCATGTGCAGGTACACCAGCTGGGAGACCTGCTCAATGATGGCCTTCGGATACTTCAGGGCGCGCAGCCGTTTGCGGGCCAGCTTGGCCCCGACGACCTCGTGGTGGTGGAAGGTCACCTTGCCGTCGGCGGTATCGCGCGTGTCCGGCTTGCCGATGTCGTGCAGAAGCGCCGCCCAGCGCAGCACCAGGTCCGGCTCCTCCTCCTGGTCGATGGCCTGGCGCAACACCGTCAAAGAGTGCGCGTAGACGTCCTTGTGCTGGGCGTGCTCGTCCGGGGCCATCCGCAGCGCCGGGATCTCGGGGAAAATATAGTCCAGGATGCCCGACTCTACGAGCAGGTCGATGCCGACCTCCGGGTTATCGGCCAGCATGAGCTTGTCCAGCTCCACCTGGACGCGCTCGACGGCAATGCGCTGGATTTCCCCGGCCATGTCCCGCATGGCCTCGCGCACGCGCGGCGCGACGTCGAACCCCAACTGGGCGGCGAAGCGGGCGGCGCGCAGCATGCGCAGCGGATCGTCGTGGAAGGACTGCTCCGGGGCGGCCGGGGTGTCGATGATGCCGGCGGCGAGATCTTCCAGCCCGCCCAGGGGATCGTGGAAGCGGTTGCCGTCTTTACGCAGCTCCACGGCCATCGCGTTGATCTTGAAGTCCCGGCGCACCAGGTCGCCCTCTAAGGTGTCGCCGTAGACCACCTCGGGGTTGCGGCTATCCCCGTCATAGGAATCGGAGCGGAAGGTCGTGATCTCGATCTGCTGGCCGTGGTAGGCCGCGGACACGGTTCCATAGTCGATGCCGGTGTCCCAGACGGTCTCCGCCCAGTCCTCGAGGATCTCCTTGACCTTCTCCGGGCGGGCCGGGGTCGTAAAGTCCAGGTCGTGGCCCAGCCGGCCCAGCGCGGCGTCGCGCACGGAGCCGCCGACTAAATACAGCCCGTGGCCGGAAAACCGCTCGATGAGGCCACCGAGAAGCGGAGCCAGCGCGGCCGTGGCGGCATCGGCGCGGGCGAGGGGGGCAATCTGGGTGTCCTGTAAATTCACGCCGGCTAGTCTACTACGATTGAAAGCGATGACTAACCACGCAGAAGCCCCCAAGCGCCGGCGTCGCCGCCGGCCGCGGCGCAAATACCACGCCGAGGTCTCCCCGCGCATGACCACGCGGGACGAGACCTCCGCCGGCGGCCTCGTGGTCTCCGGCCTGGCTGAATCCGTCACGGATGGGCAGGTCGATCTCTCCCGCATCTACGTCGCGCTCATCGGCAGGCTCGACCGCCGCGGCCGGCTGCTGTGGTCCATGCCCAAAGGCCATGTGGAAAACGGGGAAGACAAAAGGCTGACCGCCGAGCGCGAGGTCTGGGAGGAAACCGGCCTCTACGGGGAGGTCTTCGCCGACCTGGGCGTGATCGACTACTGGTTCGTCTCCGATGGGGTGCGCATCCACAAGACGGTGCACCACCACCTGCTGCGCTACGTGGACGGGATCCTCAACGACGAGGACCCGGAGGTCACCGAGGTCAGCTGGATTCCGGTCTCCGAGCTCATCGAGCACCTGGCCTATGCGGACGAGCGCAAGCTCGCGCGCATCGCCCACGATCTGCTCCCCGACATGGCTCGGAAGGAAGCCGCCGCAGGGAAGGCCACCCCCCGGTGAGGCGGCTGGCGCTAGCCTGCGCGGCCTTGTTGGCACTGACGGTAAACCCGCCGCTCGCGGTGGCCGAGCGCAATGAACAGCAGGCGGTCTTAGAACTTACTCGGGCAGCAGAGATCAGCGTCGGCCAGACCCTCGAAGTCGATCTGGAGCTAAAAAACACCGGCGATGCCCCCATCGAGGACCTCCAGGTCACCACCCGCCGCGGCGATCCGGTAGCCTCCGTCACCGCCGCGCGCGCAGAGCTTGCCGATGGCGCCTACCCCTACTTTGGCACCATCGCCCTGGGCCAGGTCCTCGAGCCGGGCGAGTCGCGCACGCTGACACTCCACGTGCCCACGGCGCTGGGCGCGCCGAACACGCTGGCAATAGAAAAGCCCGGCGCCTACCCGGTGATGTTTACCCTAACCGGCACCCGCGACGGCGTGGCCCACTCTTTTGCGGACGAACGCTTCATCCTTGGCGTCGATATCCCCTCAGATCACGAGCTCACCCTCATCTATCCGGTGACCGCGAAGGTCGATATCGTGCCGGGGGAGACCGGCGGGGAACCGCTGTTGTTGGAGTCCGAGCAGTTGGCGGATCAGTTCGCCGAGGGCGGCCGCCTCGATTCCCTCCTAGATATATATGAAAGCCACGATCAAGCCGGCACCTGCGTGGCCCTGGATCCCGCGCTGGTCGATGCCGCCCGCCGCATGGCCGAGGGCTATAAGGTCAGCGGCACCCGCCCCTCGATCGCCTCGAAACCGCAGCGCCTGCGCGACTCCTGGTTCCAGGACGACGAGTCCCCGGCAGAAGGAACCGGTTCCGCGGCCGCCGCCGCCTGGTACGAGCGCCTCAAGGATCTTCCCTGCATCATGCCGATGCCCTGGGCCAATACGGATATCAACGCCGTGGCGGAGACCCACAACGAGTGGCTGCTGCACGAGGCCGTGCAGCGCGGCTTCGAAACGATCAGCGCCATCGGCACCCCCGTCAACCTCCTGGTGCCGGAGGCCGGGTTCGTCAACCATGACTTCGGCGTGCCGGTTCTGGTGGCCGATAATGCGGGCGGGGGACTGGGTTTCGACGCCTCGTTGGCAACTCTTCTGGCCGGCGCCGAAAGTCTAACCCCCGCCTATAGCAACCCGGCCCTGCGCTACGACCTGGCCTATGATTCCCCGGTGGCGCGCAACCTCTCCGCCGCCGCCGGCCTGCGCCTGGCGGTCGCCGAGAAGGACACGGTGGCCAAGCTGCCAAACAACCTAAGCCCGGACACCGCGCAGGCCATCCTGGACGCGGCAGAGGGCATGCGGCGGGGCGGCATCGACAAGCTTCGGGGCGTAGAACCCGCGAACCTGAACCTGGCCAGCTCCGTCCCCGCGCCGGAGATCGCGCAAGTAGAACAGCAGGCGCACTACACCGACGAGCTGACCTCGATCATGGTCAACGATCCGGCAATCGCGCTGACCCGGTACGGGTTCACCCTGCCGCTGCGCCGAGACCTCCTGACTGCGCTGAGCCTGCCGGAGGAAGAACGCGGCCGCCGCCTGCGCGCCAACCAGCACCAGCTCCAGGAGCTGCGCGCCAGCGTGTCCCTGATCCCGCCGGGCAACGTCTATACGCGCACCTCGGACTCGTCGCCGCTGCTGATTGTGGCCGAAAATGGGCTGCCGCTACCGGTGGAAGCGCACATGCTCTACGAAGGCGACGCGAAGCTCAACACGCCCTCTAGCCTGCGGATCCCGGCGAAGGGATCGATCACGGCTACGATGACCGCCGACATCCCGGAGGGAGCCCGCCGGGACATCCGCCTGTGGCTGGCCACCCCGGAAGGCGCCACGATTTCCCAGCCCGTCGTCATCGCAGTGCAGACCAGGGGCGGTATGTTAGGTGTCTACAGCATGGGAGCACTGCTCGCGGTGGTCGCCCTCGGTGCCCTGCTTATTCGTCGAAAGAAATAATCCTCTATGACTTCTCAACCCTCAGCCGGCGCGCGCGGGCGCATCATTGAGCCCACGCCGCCGGCTCCCGTTCCCGCGCCGCGCAAGGCCCCGCCGGAAAAGCAAGAAGATAAGTCCACGCTCCAGGCAAAAGCCCCCGAGGAGCAGACTTCCGATGCCGACGTGGTGCGCGCCGGCAGCTCGATGGCCATCGCCACGCTGATCTCGCGCATCACCGGTTTTATCCGCACGGTGCTCATCACGTCCTCGCTGGGCGTGGCGATCGCCTCCGCCTTCCAGACGGCCAACCAGATCCCCAACCTCATCACCGAGATCGTGCTGGGCGCCGTGCTCACCTCGCTGGTGGTGCCGGTGCTCATCCATGCAGAAAAAGAAGACCCGGATAGGGGAGAGGAGTTCGTCCGCCGGCTATTTACGCTGTCGGTGGCGATCCTGGGCTTCGTCACGATCGCCTCGGTCATCTGCGCCCCGCTGCTCACGGGCATGATGCTCGACCGCGGCGGCGAGGTCAACGTGGCGCAGGCGACCTCGATGGCGTACCTATTGCTGCCGCAGATCTTCTTCTACGGGCTCTTCGCGCTGTTCCAAGCAATCCTCAACACAAAGAATATCTTCGCCCCCGGCGCCTGGGCCCCGGTGGTCAACAACGTCATCTCCATCGCGGTGTTGCTGGCGTACTGGACGCTGCCCGGCGAGCTTGACCCGCGCGCGCCGTCGGCCATCACCGACCCGCACGTGCTGCTGCTGGGC
This sequence comes from Clostridia bacterium, assembly GCA_963623015.1. Lineage (GTDB taxonomy): Bacteria > Actinomycetota > Actinomycetes > Mycobacteriales > Mycobacteriaceae > Corynebacterium. The sequence continues at coordinate 22,912 of CAVFKS010000001.1, read as the reverse complement.
ATCGGCACCACCGCGGGTGTGGTGGTCCAGTGCCTCATCCTGGTGCCTTACCTGCGCCGCGCCGGAATAAACCTAAAACCGTTGTGGGGCATCGACGCGCGTCTGCGCCAGTTCGGCGGCATGGCGGTGGCGATCATCGCCTACGTGGCGATTTCCCAGGCCGGCTACGTGGTGACCTCGCGCATCGCGTCGATGTCGGATGCGGGCGCCCCGGCGATTTACCAGAACCACTGGCTGCTGCTGCAGGTTCCCTACGGCATCATCGGTGTCACGCTCCTGACGGCGATTATGCCGCGCCTGAGCCGGAATGCCGCCAACGGCGACGAGGACGCCGTGGTTCGCGACCTGACGCTGGGCACGAAGCTGACGTTCATTGCGCTGGTGCCGATTGTCATCTTCTTTACCGGCTTCGGCGTGCCGATTGCGCAGGGCCTCTTCGGCTACGGCCGCCTCGACCCGCATGCGGCAGAGCTCCTCGGCCTGACCCTGTCCTTCTCCGCATTCACGCTCATCCCTTATGCGCTGGTGCTGCTGCACCTGCGCGTCTTCTATGCCCGGGAGGAAGCCTGGACGCCGACGTTTATCATCGCCGGCATTACCGTCACCAAGGTCGTGCTCTCGCTGGCGGCCCCGCACATCGCGTCCTCCCCGGACCGGGTGGTCATCCTGCTGGGTGCGGCGAATGGCTTTGGCTTCATCGCCGGCGCGGTCATCGGCGCGTTCCTGCTGCAGCGCCAGCTGGGCTCGCTGGGCGGCAAGGCCGTCATGGACACCACCAAGTGGACGGCCATCGCCGGCGGTGTGGGCTTGGTCGTGGCGCTGGCGCTGAACTGGATGCTCGACCGCTTCCTGCCTTCCACCTCGGTGGTGACCCTGCTGAGCGTGGCCGCGTGCGGCGTGGTCTTCCTCATCGTGGCCGGCCTGGTGCTGTCCAAGTCGGGGCTGCCGGAGGTCCTCAACCTGGGCCGCGCGCTGCAGCGCATCCCGGGTATGCGGCGTTTCATCAACATCTCCGACGACGCCGGCATCCAGGTCGAGCGCCCCGATCTCATCGAGATCCAGCCGCAGTACACCCTCGACGCCTTCAACTCCTCGCCGGTGCCGCCGCCGATGTCCGCGGGCATCGTGCGCGGGCCCTCCCTGGTGCCTGGCGCCCCGGTCTCGGACGGGCGTTTCCGCCTGCTCAAGGATCACGGCGCGGTGCCCGGCGCCCGCTTCTGGCAGGCGCGCGAGCAGGCCACCGGCCGGATGGTGGCCCTCGTCTTCGTCGATACCACCAACCAGGCCCCGCTGGCGCCGGCTTCCCCGGCCGAGGTGGCCAAGCGCTCCGCTGCGGTGTCCCGCAATACCCGCAAGCTTGGGGACCTGGATCTGCCCACGGTCGCCGACAACATTGAGATCTTGTCCTACCGCACCGGCTGCCTGGTGGTCTCCGACTGGATCGAGGGCACCGAGCTCAAGGCCGTGGCCGCGGCCGGCAACCTCGATTCGCACGCGGTGGCCCAGGCGCTCGCGCCGATGCTTGACGATGTCGCCACCGCCCACGAGGCCGGCCTGTGTTACGGCGTGGAGAACCGCAATCGCTTCCGCGTGTCCACCGATGGCATCGTCCGCCTGGCGTTCCCGGCGGTGCTCAACCGGGCCACGCCGGAGTCCGACAACGAGTCCGTCGATGGCGCCATCAAGCTCCTGGTGTCTGCTAGCTCTTCCGTGCCGCGCGCGCTGCGAGAGCTCGACACCAACGACCAGCGGGCGGCGGCCGAGCAGTTGCGCGCGCTGGCCCCGGATGGGGAGACCCTCCCGGTGGAGACGGCCCCGGAGCCCGAACCGGAGGCCACCGCCGGGTTTGGCGGGCGCTCCTTCTCGAATAGCAGCGTGGTGATGCTCGGCGTTATGGCCACCGGCTTCGTGGTGGGCATGGCGGCGTTTACGGTGTGGATCATGTCGCTGCTGGGCTCCGATAGCCCGGTCAACCCGGTGGAGTCCACCACCACGGCCACGAAACCCCCGGTGGTCCTGCCTGTCGATGCCGCGGTTGAAAAGCCTTCCGAGAAGCCCACCGACTGGGTACTGGATAAGGCCGATACTGGGGTGGAGATCACCTTAGAGTCCCCGGCCGAGCTTGAGGTCCTCGTGGTTGAGCACGCTGGCGCCACCGGCACGAAATTCCGCGTGATGGGCGCCGATGGCCAAGCGTGGGCGCAGGGTAGTCTGCGCCCTGGGCGCAATGACATCGCCTTGCCGGGCGAGGAGGCGGGAAGCGTGGCCTTCTGGGTAGAGGAGCTGCCGGCATCGAAGAAGGTGACCCTCACGGAGGTGAAGGTGGTGGGTCAGCCCTAATTTTATTCAGGGCATAACTGCAGGCAGGCGAAAAATCATCCTGTATCACTTGAAGCTTGAAGTCATCCGGGTTAATGTATGACGCATCAACTAAACAACCTACTAAAGGAGATTTCATCATGATCGCAGCAGGCGTTTACACCCTGGACCCGGCCCACACCACCATCGGCTTCGTTGCTCGCCACGCCATGGTCACCAAGACCCGCGGCAAGTTCGAGGAGTTCGAGGGCACCATCACCGTTGCCGAGCACCTGGCCGAGTCCTCCGCCGAGGCCACCATCAAGTCCGCCTCCATCAACACCGGCAACGCGGACCGCGACGGCCACGTCAAGGGCGACGACTTCTTCTCCGTCGAGCAGTACCCGGAGCTGACCTTCAAGGCCACCCAGTTCCAGCTCGATGAGTCCGGCAACGGCACCGTTACCGGCGACCTGACCATCAAGGGCACCACCAAGTCCGTCGAGCTCAAGGTCGAGGACGTTGCTACCGCCGAGGATCCCTTCGGCAACACCCGCCTGGGCTTCGAGGCCTCCACCAAGATCAACCGCAAGGACTTCGGCGTTGACTTCAACGCCCCGCTCAAGACCGGCGGCGTCCTGGTTTCCGAGGAAATCAAGATCGAGCTCGAGGTCTCTGTCATCAAGCAGTAACATCGTCAAAAGAATCGACATGGGGCAGGCGTATCCGCGGTCGCGCGCGGTGCGCCTGCTCCATTTTTTCTGCCACCGTTAGCGCCCAATTGCCCTCCACCGGGACTACGACCCCGCGGGGGACCGTAACCTCCCAGGTGCCGTCGGTGTTGAGCCAGAAGACTTCACCGGTGACAGGGTGGAGGAGGGGGAAGGTCCGCTTATCGGTCTTGATGTTGTGGTGGTGCGCGCACAGGCAGTGCAGATTATCCGAGGACGTCGGGCCACCGCGCTCGAATTCCACCACGTGGTCAAGCTGGCAGCGATGGGCCGGCACCTCGCAGCCGGGGGCGCGGCAGGTGCCATCCCGGCCTTCCACGAATGCCCGCAACTGGTCACTGGGGCGGTAGGTGGATTCCTCCCTGGGGGCAATCTCCCGAAAGTCCGCGCCTTCGGGCACCGTGATAAAGCCTGTGCCCGGAAGATAAGCCAGTTCAGAGCCCTCCGGCTGGAAGAGGTTAACTACCACCTTCGCCGAGGTCGGCTCGAAGATCAGCGCCTTGAATGCTTCCTCCCGCGAAATCTTGTCCTTCTTAGCGCGGGCCTCGACCAGGCGGTTAATCCGCTCCGCGGTCAGCGCGTCGGTGTTAAGGCCCACGGAGTTCTTTCCACGGTGATAGGACTCCTTAGCCGGCTCGGGGTCTTCCGCCGGCTCGTAGAACTGCCGCAGAATCTCCTCGATGGCGCGGCGGACCCACGCGGGCTCCGGCAGGGCCTGGTTGGGCTTTTCCGGCGTAAACAGCAGCTCGAGCCCCTCATCCACGAAAGGGTAGACCTCCTTATCTACCCCGATGAGGGCGCGCCCGATGGTGACTATCCGCTCAATATCGAGCAGGGCCTCGGCGTTTTGCAGATGCGTCAGCCGCGGCAAGAAAGACAGCGCAAAGAGCCCGCGCACGATACATTCGGCCCGGTAGACCGTCACCCCGAAGGTGCGGGCGAGGCGCCGAAAACTCAACTCCGAGTCATCACCTCCCCGCGGCAGCGCGTCCATCCACGCCTCCCACTCCAGCCGGTTGACTCGGATAAACACCGAGTCCTCCCGGGCCGGTGCAAAGAATGGCCTTTCCATGAAACCCCCTCGTTCAATTGTTCGAATGCTCTACGCCTAAATTTATCTCCATGAGCAGCCACAGGCAATACTTTTAGAACACTTTTTCTAACCCGGAACCACTCGGAAAAATCCCTCGAACGAAGCCACAGGAACGGGCCAAAGATCTACACTTGGGGCATGCATACGTTGACTCAAGCTGAAGCCCGCCAGCGCTCTGGAAACCTCGAAGTCCACGAATACTGCCTGCACCTCGACGTCACCGAGGCAGCAACCTCGCCTACCTTTCCGGTGCAGACCCAGATCCGCTTCCGCACGTGGGATAGCCAGGTCTTTCTCGACTACGTCGGCCAGTCCGTCGAGTCCATGACGGTAAACGAGAAACCCGCCAACTTCCAGTTTGACGGATCCCGCATTCTCCTCGAGGTCCCAGTGGGGGAGGTCGAGGCCACCATCTGCTCGACGTCGACGTACTCGCGCACAGGCCAGGGCCTGCATCGCATGCATGACGCCGCCGACGGACAGTACTACCTCTACTCGCACCTCGAGCCTTCCGATGCCCGCCGGATTTATCCCTGCTTCGATCAGCCCGACCTCAAGGCCGTCTTCAACACCACCATCACCGCGCCGGAGGGGTGGGTAACTTTGGACAACGGCACTGATAAGCCGATGTCGACGTACCTGTCCGCCTTCGCCGCCGGGCCCTATGTCTGCCGCGAAGAGGGTCGGTTCCGAGCATTTGCGCGCGCCTCGATGGAGCAGTACCTCGATGCCGAAATCCTCGAGGTCACCCGCCAGGGCATGGAGTTCTTCGAGACCAACTTCGGCCCCTACCCGTGGGATAAGTACGACTCCATCTTCGTGCCCGAGTACAACCTGGGCGCCATGGAGAACCCGGGCTTGGTCACCTTCAACGAGAAATACCTCTTCCGCTCCCAGGCCACGCGTCCCCAGCGCGCCGCCCGCGCCAATACGATTCTCCACGAGATGAGCCACATGTGGTTCGGGGATCTGGTCACACCGCGCTGGTGGGACGACCTATGGCTCAAGGAGTCCTTCGCCGAGTTTTCGGGCGCGGACGCCTCCATCCACGCCACGGACTACACCGAGGCCTGGGCCGAGTTCGCGGCCACCCGCAAGAACTGGGCTTATCAGCAAGATCAGCTGCCCACCACGCACCCCATCAAGGCCGAGATTCCGGACGTCGATGCCGCCCGCCAGAATTTCGACGGCATCACCTACGCCAAGGGGGCAGCGGTCCTCAAGCAGCTAGTGCATTTTATTGGCCGCGATAATTTCTACGCCGGCGCGCGCGACTACTTCCAGGATCATGCCTTCGGATCGGCCACCTTCGCCGATCTTTTGGGTTCGCTGTCCGCTCACACTGACCGCGATCTCGACGCCTGGGCGGAGCAGTGGCTCAAAACCAGCGGCGTCGACACGCTCACGCCCCAGGTCGCCGACGGCCACCTGCGCATCGAAGGCGCTACCCGCCCGCACCGCCTGGACGTCTCGCTTTTCGATGCCGACCTAAACCTGCTCCAGACCCTCGACCTGGATCTTCCCGGTGAACCCGTGGCTATCCCGGACGCCGCTCTCATCGTGGTCAACGACCACGATCACGCCTACGCGAAGGTCCGCTTCGATGAGCGCTCGCTGGGTACCCTCCGCCAAGGCTTTGGGAAGCTCCCGTTGGAGACCCGCGCCGTCATCTGGACCGCGCTGTGGCAGGCCACGCGCGACGGGGCCTATCCTGCCCGCGACTACCTCGACCTGGTGCTCGACTTCGCCGCCAGCGAGGCCCCCGGCATCATGACCACGGCCTTTGCCAACGCCCACTATGCCGCCCGCCACTTCGTCGACTACCCGAGCTACGCCGATCGCCTATGGTCCCTACTATCCGATACCCAAGGCGAGGCCGCGTTAATCCTCGCCCGCGCCGCAGTCGACGTCGTGGGGCCGGACCGGCTGCGTAAGCTGGGCGGCATCGTCAAGCTTGATCCGGACCTGGAGTGGGCAATCCTGCGCGCGCTGGCGGCCCGTAACGCGGTGGGCATCGACGAGCTGGAGGCGGCGAAAGCTGCCGATGCCACCTTGACCGGCGCAGCCTGCTTCCTCGGCGCACGCTGGGCTTACCCGGCCGAAAAGGACCACGTGCTGGAACTCATCCTGGCCCCGGGCGCACACTCCAACGACGAGGTGACGCAGCTGCTACGCGCCTTCAACGCGCCGGCGGCGCAGCTCGATGAATATGCCGCAGAGATTCTCGGGCGGGTCGACTGGATCTGGGACAACCACCCCATCGAAATCGCCAATCGCATAATCCGGGGGCTCTACCCGCTCAATTCGGCCGGGGCAGAGTATGAGATTTTGCAGTCCGGGGCGCTCGGCCGGGTGCTGCTGGAGTGCCGCGACCAGGCCCGCCGCATCCAGCGGGTGCGCGCTGCCCAATAAATTGTGCAATCCTCGAGTGGCGGAGAGGCTTCCCTTCAGTTGAAATAGAGGCATAAGCCACATTATTTCAATCGGGGGGTTGAATTTTGCACCGCACAGACGACGAACTTATCGATGCCTTCCTCGCGGGGGAGGACAAGGCATTTACGCACATCGTGCACCGGCATCGCCAGCGTCTCACGCATGTCGCGCGCCGGTATACCAACAATGATTCCGACGCCCAGGACATCGTGCAGGAGGCCTTCTTGCGCGCATCCACGGCGCTGGCGAAGTATCGGCGTGACGCCCAGCTATCTACTTGGCTGTATCGCCTGGTCAAAAACGCAGGTTATGACTATTTGAACCACCGGGCTAACCGGGAAAATCCCTCACTGGACTCCGGGGCCTTCGACCCGGACCGCAATCCCGCGCTGGCCTATGAGACAGGCACGGAGCTGCGGCTGATTATCGAAGACGCCCTGTCCCAGCTGCGGCCCGACCACCAGGAGGTGCTCTACATGATGGAAGTCGCCGGCTATTCGCTGGCCGATGTCGCCCGGATCCAGGGCGTGCGCACCGGTACTGTGAAATCGCGCCGGCACCGCGCCAAGGAGGCGCTACGCGCTGCCATGGGTTAGACGGGTAAGATCGGGGCGTTGAGAGTCATAGCGAACAAATCTAAAGGAGTTAGCAGTGACCGAAATTCACCCCGACATCCACGATGTCATCATCGTAGGCTCCGGCCCGGCCGGCTATACCGCAGCACTATATACCGCGCGCGCGGAGCTCAAGCCCTTGGTCTTCGAGGGCTATGAGTACGGCGGCGAGCTGATGAATACCACTGAGGTGGAGAATTATCCCGGCTTCCAGAAGGGCATCATGGGCCCGGAGCTCATGGAGGAGATGCGCGCCCAGGCCATCCGCTTCGGCGCAGACCTGCGCATGGAGCTCGTTGACTCCGTGGAGCTAGACGGAGACATCAAGAAGGTGCACGTGGGCGACGAGGTCTTCCAAGCCCGCACCGTCATCCTGGCCACCGGCGCCGCCCCGCGTCACCTTGGCGTACCAGGGGAGCAGGAGCTCACCGGGCGTGGCGTGTCCACCTGCGCTACCTGCGACGGGTTCTTCTTCAAGGGCCACAACATCGCGGTCATCGGCGGCGGCGACTCCGCCATGGAGGAAGCCACCTTCCTGACCAAGTTCGCGGAGACCGTGACCATCGTCAACCGCTCCGAGAGCTTCCGCGCCTCCAAGATCATGCTGGAGCGCGCCAAGGACAACGAGCAGATTAAGTGGGAGACCAACAAGGTGGTCGACCACGTCGTCGAGTCCGAGGGCAAGGTCGCGGGCCTGGTCCTCAAGGACACCGTCACCGGGGAAGAAAAGACCCTGGACGTGACCGCCATGTTCGTCGCCATCGGCCACGATCCGCGCTCCGCGTTCCTGGACGGCCAGCTGGATCTCAACGCCTCCGGCTACGTCGTGGTGGATCAGCCCTCCACCCGCACCTCGGTCGCCGGCGTTTTCGCCTGCGGCGACTTGGTCGACGACCACTACCAGCAGGCCATCACCGCGGCGGGCTCCGGTTGCCGCGCCGCCATTGATGCCGAGCACTACCTAGCAGAAAAGGCCTAAACCATGAGCGAAGTTACCGCAGTTACCGCGCAGACCTGGCGCGAAGAAGTAGTCAACCAGCCCGGCAAGCCCGTCGTGGTCGATTTCTGGGCCGAGTGGTGCGGGCCCTGCAAGAAGCTCTCGCCCCTGCTCGACGAGGTCGCCCAAGAGCTGGGCGATGCCGCCAAGGTGGTCAAGGTCAACGTGGACGAAGAGCGCACCCTAGGCGCGATGTTCCAGATCATGTCCATCCCCACGGTGCTCATCTTCAAAGACGGCGAGAAGGTCGACGAGTTCGTCGGGCTGCGCCCCAAGGCGGCCATTATCAACCAGATTAAGCAGTACGTATAGATTGACCGAGAAACCGTGAAGAAGAAAGGGGTCGGTGTGGATCGCATTTTGCGCATTGGCGACCACAGCGCGCGGGTGGCCGAAGCCCGCGCCACCCTGGCCCGTCTGGGCATGAACGCCGGATATAGCGGAGAGCTAGCGGACTGGAAGAAGCAGAAGTTCAGCGAAGAGGACAAGCTTTTCGATGCCGAACTTGCCCAGACCCTCAAGGCCTTCCAGCAGTCCCGCGGGATTGTGCCCTCGGGCACCATCGATGAGCCCACGCTGCGCGAGCTGCGGCAGGCCTCGTATACGTTGGGCGCGCGAGTATTGTCCTACCAGCCCGGCAGCGAGCTGGTGGGCGATGACGTCTCGCAGCTGCAGCAGCAGCTCCAGGAACTGGGTTTCTACCGATCCCGCGTGGACGGCATCTTCGGCGAGAATACCCATTCCTCGCTGGCGGAGTACCAGCTAAACTATGGCCTGCAGCCGGATGGCGTGTGCGGGCCAGTGACCATCCGGGCGCTGAGCCTGTTGGGCCGCCGGATCACTAGCGGTTCGATGCATAACATCCAGGAGCGCGAGCGCGTGCGTAACGCCGGGCCGAAGCTGGCCGGCAAGCGCGTGGTCATCGATCCGGCACTGGGTGGCAAGAACTCCGGCCGCACGGTGTCTGGCCGCTTTGGCGAGGTCACGGAGGAGGAACTGCTCTGGGATCTGGCACAAAGGCTCGAGGGCCGCATGATTGCCATCGGCATGGAGACCATCATCTCTCGCCCACGGCGCAACGATCCTTCGACTCTGGAGCGCGCGGACATGGCCAACGCGTTCGGCGCGGATCTGGTGATTTCCCTGGCCTGCGATAATTACGCCAACGAGAAGGCCAACGGCGTCTCCACGTTCTACTTCGGCTCTGAGACCGGCAACTCCTCGCTCATCGGGGAGGCCCTGTCCAGCTACATCCAGCGCGAGATTGTCGCGCGCACGCCGTTGCTCAACTGCCGCAACCACGCGCGCACCTGGGACCTGCTGCGGCTGACCCAGATGCCGGTAGTGCAGGTGGTGCTGGGGTATTTGAGCAACCCGCACGACGTGGCGGTGCTGACCGATGCCCAGCGGCGCGATGACATCGCCGAGGCCATCGTGGTGGCCGTCAAGCGCCTCTATCTGTTGGATCAGGACACCGCGGTGACCGGCACCTATAACTTCGACGAGCTACTGCGCGCGGAGCAGGGCTAGGTTCTCCTCCCGCAGCAGGTCGAAAACCGGCGGCAGATCCAGCCGCAGGCGCGGGGTGGTCGGGTGGTCGGCGACTACCCGGAACCCGGCGCCCTCTAGGGCGTCTACCGGCAACAGACCAATTCGGGCCGGCTTATGGCCCAGCAGCTCTTCTGCCCTCGTGTAGTCTCGATATCCGAAGGCCTCGACGGCCGAGAATTCCCGCGCCGTCAGGTTCATCACGGCGGCATCTAAAAGCAGCGGCGCGAAAGCGCGGGCGGCCGGCGTGGAAAATAGCGAGGTGATCACCGCGGCGTCCGGGGCTACCGGGGCAGTGGGCAGCTGTGCGATTCCCCGGGCGAGGTCCGGGGAACAGAAAAAGATGGTGGCGTCCTCACCAATGCTAAAGCCGCAGTCGCCGAAGCTGAGCAGCGTGGTGGAAATCCAGGCCTCCTTTTCGAAGGGGTCCACGTCGGCTCCCATCTCCCAGAAGACGGATCTGGCCGCCAGGCGGTGGATGGGAGTGCCCTCTCGCACCGCGGTGACCTGCATTTAGCCCTCGAGGAGGCCTAGGATGCGTTCGAAGTCTTCCTGGTCTCCGAACTCGACAACCATCTTGCCCTTGCGCTTGCCCATGGTGACGGTGACCTTGGTATCGAAGCGATCGGAGAGGCGCTCTGCCTGTTCGGTGAAATAGCGGGGGGTCGGTGCCGGCTGCTTCTTCGCCGGTGCCTTGCCCTCCCGCTTATAGAGGGTGACGGCCTCCTCGGTGGCGCGCACGGAAAGGCCCTCGGCCACGATGCGACCAGCCAGTTCAATCATGGCCGCCGGGTCCTCAAGGCCCAGCAGGGCGCGGGCGTGGCCGTGGGATAGTACGCCTGCGGCCACCCGTTTTTGGACTTCCACCGGCAGCTTCAGCAGACGCAGCGTGTTGGTGACCTGGGGGCGCGAGCGGCCGATGCGGTCCGCCAGCTCGTTTTGGGTAACCCCAAATTCCTCGAGTAGCTGGGAATAGGCGTGGGCCTCTTCCAGCGGGTTGAGCTGGACGCGGTGGATGTTCTCCAGCAGGGCGTCACGCAGCAGGGACTCGTCCTCGGTGTCACGGACGATGGCCGGGATGGTAGACAGCCCGGCCTTAGAGGAGGCGCGCCAGCGGCGCTCGCCCATGATGAGTTCGAAGCCGCCCTCGGGGCTGGGGCGCACGACGATGGGCTGCAGCAGGCCGAATTCCTTGATGGAGTGGACCAGCTCTGCCAGTTCTTCTTCGTCGAAGACCGTGCGCGGCTGCTTGGGGTTGGGCACGATCTGCCCGATAGGGATCTCCCGGTAGGTAGCACCGATGGCGGCGGGCTTGCGCTGCGGGGTGGTGCCGATGGTGGGCGCGCCCTTCACGCCCGGCTTGGGGGCCTTGGCGCCTAAGATGACGTCCGCCGCAGAATCACCTAGCTTCGGGCGGCGCTGCGGGGCGTTGGGGCCAGAAGGGATGAGTGCCGCCAGGCCCTTGCCGAGTCCACCTTGACGTTCTTCTTTCATGACTTATCCTTCCAATTCCGCGTAAATTTCAGGGCTCACACCAATGGCGCCGGTGGTGGGATGGGGCGGGTAGTCTCCCCGCCGGTGCAGTTCCCGGGCGGCGGCAGTATAGGCCCGCGCACCCGTAGACGAGGGATCATAATGAATGACGGTGGTGCCGAAACCGGGGGCCTCGGACACGCGCACCGAGCGGGGGATGACGTTGCCTAAGACCACAGCACCAAACTGCTCGCGGACTTCGTTGGCCACCTGGTCTGCCAGCTTGGTGCGGGCGTCGAACATGGTCAACAAGATCGCGGAGATGTGCAGCTCCGGGTTGAGGTGCTCACGGATCATGCCGATGTTGCCCAGGAGCTGGCCCACGCCCTCGAGCGCGTAGTACTCGCACTGGATGGGGATGATGACCTCTTCCGCACAGGTCATCGCGTTGATGGTGAGCAGGCCCAGCGAGGGCGGGCAGTCGATGAAGACGTAGTCGAAGCCATGCTCGTCGAGGAAGCCGTTGTGCAGGGCATCGTAGAGCCGGAACTCGCGGCGGACCAGGGAGACCATCTCGATCTCCGCGCCGGCCAGGTCAATGGTGGCCGGGATGCAGAAAAGGCTCGGGCAGTCGGCGTTGACCTGCATGGCATCGGCAGCCGCACAATCCCCGAGCAAGACCTCGTAGGAGGAGGGGGTGCCGGAGGTG
>CAVFKS010000001.1:0-11006 GCA_963623015.1 Clostridia bacterium | reverse complement strand
TCCGCCCCCACCGCGGTTGATGCGTTGCCCTGGGGGTCCAAGTCGATGACCAAGACCTTCTTGCCCTCTACTGCCAGGGCGGCAGCCAAGTTGACGGCGGAGGTGGTCTTTCCCACCCCGCCCTTCTGGTTGGCAATGGTTATCAAGCGCGCGGAACTCATGCCCACTAGATTACTTCACCCGTGGGACACGGAGGATGGTGGTTCCCTGGACTACCTCTACGCTGGGCTTTCCGCCGCCGGCCTTGGTGATGGCGGCGGCATCGCGCTTGAGCTCTTCGTGAATGGAGGCGCCCTTCATGGCGATCATCTCGCCGCCCACCCGCACCAGCGGCAGCGACCACGCGGCCAGCTTGCCCAGCGGGGCGACCGCGCGGGAGGTGACGATGTCAGCGCCGGCGACGGACTTCTTGATGGGGCCTTCCTCCGCGCGCCCACGCAGGACCGTGACGTTGTCGAGGCCCAGGAGGTCGACGACCTCGCCCAGGTAGGTGGAGCGCTTCAGGAGCGGCTCGATGAGGGTGATGTGCAGATCCGGCCGGGCAATCGCCAGGGGAATGCCGGGCAGGCCGGCGCCGGAACCAACATCGACCACGGTGGCATCGGCAGGCATGACCTCGCCGATGACCGCACAGTTGAGGATGTGGCGCTCCCACAGGCGCGGGATCTCGCGCGGGCCCATAAAGCCGCGGATATTGCCATCGGTGGCCAGGGAGTCGTGATACTTCTCCGCCAAAGGCAGGCGGGAGCCGAATACTTCTTTGGGTTCCATTACTGCTGGTTCTTGCGCTGCTTCTTGGAACGGTTGTCCTTCTTGCGGGCGCCCGGCTTGGGGGCAGAGGTGGCCTGGCGGGCGCGCTTGGCGGCCAGCTCTTCCTCCTCTTCCTTGTCCATGGCGGTGTAGACCAGGCGGGTCTGACCGAAGGTCCACACGGTGTTCGACAGCATGTAGAACAACAGGCCGATGGGCCAGATGAAGCCCGAGAAGATCAGCATGGCGGGCATGAACCACAGCATCATCTTGCTCATCATCTTGGTCTGCATTTCCATCATCTCGGCGTTCTGGCCGGTGGGCGCGTTGACCTTACCCTCGGCCTTGCGGCGCTCCTGACGGTCCAGCGTGTAGCGGGCGTTGAGGTGCGTGAGCACGACGATGATCGCAATCAGGGGGACGATGATGACCGCGGCCTGGCCCACCGTCACGTCCTTGAGAACGGGGGAGTTCACACGCAGGTTGGCCACCAGGGGCACGCCGAAGATCTTGGCATCCAGGAAGGACTGCACCAGCTCCGGCGAGAAGATGTAGTTGGCGGTGTTGCGGTTCTGCTCGACCGACATGGGGTCGTTGGTGGTGCTGCCGATGCTGCCGGCCACTGCGACGGTGCGGTCGAAGGAGCGCAGGACGTGGAACAGACCAATGAAGACCGGGATCTGGGCGATCATCGGCAAGCAGCCGGCCACCGGGCGCACACCGGACTCCTTGTAGATCTTCTGCATCTCTTGGGCGGCCTTGGTCTGGTCATTCGGGTACTTGGCCCGGATGGCCTGGATCTGCGGCTGGATCTCCTGCATGCGACGGGTCGAGCGCAGCTGGGTGATGGTCGGCTTGACCAGCAAGGCCTTGATGGTCCACGTCAGCAAAACGATGGCCAGGATCCAGGTGATGCCCCAGGCGGGATCGAGGACAAAACTGAGCAACCAGTGCCAGAACCACAGGACGGCCGAGATGGGCCAGTAGATGAAATTAAGCACGAATAATCTTCCTAGTTGTCTTTCGGTACCGGGTCTATGCCGCCTGGGTGCCAGGGGCCGCACTTGCAGATCCTGGCCAGAGCCAAAGCTGTGCCCCGGACAGGTCCGTGGATGGAGATAGCCTCCACCGCGAAGGCACTGCACGTGGGTTCGAAACGGCAGGTGGAACCAAGTTTAAGGGGTGAGAGGTGTTTTTGGTAGAACCGCACCAGCTCCACCAAGCCGCGGGCGGTGCCGCGGGCGGGCGGGATGGGCTCGCCGCGCCAGTTGTAGTAGGTCATCGCGAAGCCTTGCCCAGCGCCTTGGCCAGGTCGCGCGCCAGCTGCTCGCTGGTAGCGGTGGCTGATGCCGGCAGGGCGCGGACGACAACCTCGGCGGTGACGGGCAGGGTGTCTGCAAGGCTTCGGCACACATGGCGAAGCCGCCGGGAGGTTGCGTGCCGGGTGACGGCGTTCCCAACGGCTTTAGAAACGACCAAGCCGAAGCGGGGGCCGGCGGCCGCCACTTCGGCTTGATTGTCGCGGTAGTGCACTACCACGGTGCGAGAGCCCGCGCGCTTTCCACCCTTGATGGCCCGTCGAAACTGGGACGGAGAGGTGAGTTTAAGATGCGCGGGAAGCATGACTATGCAGTCAGCTTTGCGCGACCCTTCTTGCGGCGCGCAGCCACGATCGCACGGCCCGCGCGGGTGGACATGCGGGTACGGAAGCCGTGCTTGCGAGCACGACGACGGTTATTGGGCTGGAAGGTCTTCTTGCCCTTTGCCACGATGGTTCTCCTTGAGGTTCTGGGCCATATGCGGCCACGTAAAAGATGGATTCGCGAGGTGGCGGCGCCTTGACGGGCCGTATCTCACGTGCAGCTTCTCGCTGCGATAGACCATGCCAGACTACGCGAGATATCGGGCCGGAACCAAATCGACACACGGGTACACCCGAAATTACAAAGATGTTTTTCTTCCCAGCTCATCGGCCTTTTCCTGCGGCGTTGCCGCGCTGGCCATAAATCACATTCGGCGCATTCAACAGGCTGTGGGAAAGCGGTTAGACACTTGTGGCATTCAGGCGGTAAAACATTATTTGTCCGAGGTCACAGCCCCAAGCGCACTTGTGGATAACCTTCAACGAGCGATTGAGAGTTTTCAACAAATACCAGCTCAGGGCGGTTAAACCTCATAATTCAAGTTATCCACAAGGATGGACTAGACTGTGGATAACTTACTTTTCCACACCTGTGAATAACTCTGTGGAAGCCCCTTTCCACCAGCAGATCTTGGCTGTGGGCAAAGGCGTGAAATTATTAACCGAGGCTAGTTGCAAAAAGAGGATTTGGAGTGCCGGAACCACAACAAGACGCAGCTTCCGCCTGGCGCGCGGTAGTCGAAGACCTAGTGGCCCAATCCGAGCGACCCGATTCCCCGGTGCCCAGCCTTACCCATTCGCAGCGCATGTACCTCAAGGTAGCCACCCCGATCATGCTCAAGGACGGCTACGCCTTCCTCTCCGCCCCGGACATCCGCGGCAAGGAAATCATCGAAGACGAATTGGGCGAGCACGTCAAGACCGCCCTGAGCACCTACTTCGGCAGGCCCTACTCCGTGGCCGTTACCGTCACTGAGCCGGAGCCTCCCCAGCCTTCACCCCAGCCCGCGGTCTCCGGATGGCGAGAATCCTTCGCGCCGGCCAACCTCGATGAGCTGGCGGAGACCTACTCCGCGCAACAACCAGGACGGCGCATCCAGCGCGAGACCCCGGCGCACGATCCGAACCGGGAGACCTCCCTCAACCCGAAGCACACCTTCGACAACTTCGTCATCGGCTCTTCCAACCGCTTTGCCAACGGCGCCGCCGTCGCCGTGGCCGAGTCCCCGGCACGGGCCTATAACCCGCTCTTCATTTGGGGCGGCTCCGGTCTGGGCAAGACGCACCTTCTGCATGCGGCCGGCAACTACGCGCAGCTGCTCCACCCAGGGCTGCGCGTGAAATACGTATCCTCCGAGGAATTTACGAACGACTACATCAACTCCCTGCGCGATGACCGCCAGGAATCCTTCAAGCGGCGCTACCGCAACCTCGACATCCTCATGGTCGACGACATCCAGTTCCTCGAGGGCAAGGAGTCGACCCAGGAGGAGTTCTTCCATACCTTCAACGCGCTGCACCAGGCCAATAAGCAGATCATCTTGTCCTCGGACCGTCCGCCCAAGCAGCTGACCACGCTCGAGGATCGCCTGCGCACCCGCTTCGAGGGCGGGCTGATTACTGACATTCAGCCGCCGGACCTGGAGACCCGCATCGCCATCTTGATGAAGAAGGCGGAATCGGACGGCACCCAGATCGATCGCTCGGTGCTCGAGCTCATCGCGTCGCGCTTCGAGTCCTCTATTAGAGAGCTCGAAGGCGCGCTGATTCGCGTGTCCGCCTATTCCTCACTGGTTAACCAGCCCATTGATATGCAAATGGCCGAGATCGCCCTGCGCGACCTGGTGCCGGATTCGGCCGGCCGGCAGATCACCGCCGCGGCCATCATCGACGTGACGGCCGATTACTTCAAGATTGATCCCGAGGATCTGCGCGGCAACGGCAAGAAGCGCGCCATCGCGCACGCCCGCCAGCTGGCGATGTACCTGTGCCGCGAGCTGACTGAGATGTCGCTGCCCAAGATTGGCGAGCAGTTCGGCGGCAAGGACCACACCACCGTCATGTACGCCGAACGCAAGATCTCTAAAGAGATGAACGAGAACCGGCAGACATATACGGAGATCCAGGAGCTAACTTCCAAGATCCAAGCCGCCGGCCGCGCGTAGCTCAATCCCCTCCGAGCCTTCGGAGGGGATATTTTTATCCACAGGGTTATTCACAGCTGTGTAATTCCATCTTTGTAATTTGGTTAGCTCAGACACATTCCGGGATTCCACAGGACTTACGTGAATGACAAAAATTGTGATCAACCCTGTTGGCAGGTGCGCCATGCCTGGGGATAGATTGTGGATAACTCGGGCCCTGGAAAAGTTGCCCACAGATTTTGTCATTTACTCACAATCAGCGCACAGGCCAGGGCACAGGATCAAAACCGGCCCCCAACTGCGCAAAGATGTAGTTATCCACAGATCCCACACCGCCTATTACTACTACTAGAGTTTTAAAAATGAAGATCAAGTAAAAACGGGGGGTGTGGAATTCCTCGCGGTCCGGGGCTCCTCGCTGGTTTCAGCTAGGTCCCCGTACATGCGGTAAGTTGGAGAGTCGAATTACATGTAATTTCCAGATACCGAGGAGTAGGACCCATGGACGGCTCGTTAGCAGTGTCATTTCGCGTTGCCAAAGATGATTTTTCAGACGCCGTCGCCTGGGTTGCAAAAAACCTGCCGTCGAAGATCACCCAGCCGGTGCTGCGCGCGATCATCATCGAGGCCACCGAGGATGGCCTGGAGCTCAACGGCTTCGATTATGAGGTGTCCACCCGGGTCAAGCTGCCCGCGGAGGTAGAAAACACCGGGCGAATTGCAGTTGCCGGCAAGCTGCTGGCCGACATCGTGGCCACGCTGCCCAATAAGCCGGTCGATCTACGCGTCGAGGACTCCAAGTTGCTCATCAACTGCGGATCCTCGCGCTTTGAGCTCCCGCTTATCCCGCTCGAGGATTACCCGCAGCTGCCCACGCTGCCGGCCGTGACCGGGCGCATCCACCCGCAGCTTTTCGTCGAGGCCGTCAGCCAGGTGGCATCGGCAGCCGGACGCGATGACACCTTGCCCATGCTCACCGGTGTGCACATCGAAATCAATGGCAAGGACATGCAGCTCACGGCCACCGACCGCTTCCGCCTGGCCATGCGCACCCTCGAGTGGGAACCGGCAGCCGAGGGCGTCGAGGCCAAGCTGTTGGTACCGGCCAAGACCCTGCAAGACAACGCTCGCTCCCTGGACACCCACCTCAACACCCCGGTGGAGATTGCCGTGGGCACCGGCGACGACCTCGGCGCGGAAGGGCTATTCGGCCTGCACACCAAGGAGCGCGAGACTACGACTCGCATGCTCGATGCCGAGTTCCCGAACGTGGCGCCGCTGCTGCCCAAGACCCACACGGCAGTGGCCTCCATCGAGGTCGCGCCGCTGCTCGAGGCTATTCGCCGCGTGTCCCTGCTGACCGAGCGCAACGCGCAGGTGCGCATGCACTTCTCCGAGGGCCAGGTGGTCCTCCAGGCCGGCGGCGGCGACGGCGGCGAGGCCGAGGAGACCCTGCCCTGTGCTTTCGTGGGCCGCGACGAGCTCATCATCGCCTTCAACCCGGGCTACCTCAAGGATGGCCTGAACGTCATGCACACCGACCGCGTAGTATTCGGCTTCACCGAGTCCTCGCGTCCGGCGATCATCATCCCCGAGCCCGAGGAGATGCCCGAGGCTAACGAGGACGGCACCTTCCCGACCCCGGAGACGTACTTCACGTACCTCTTGATGCCCGTGCGCCTGCCGGGTTAGTCATGTTCGTCTCCGAGGTTGATATCCGGGATTTCCGCTCCTGGCCCGAGCTCCAGCTCGCCCTCGAGCCGGGGATCACGCTCTTTGTGGGACGCAACGGCTACGGCAAGACCAACATCGTCGAGGCCATCGGCTACCTCGCACACCTGGGGTCCCATCGCGTGTCCCACGATGCCCCGCTGGTGCGGGAAGGCGCAGAGTCTGCCCGCGTGTCGGCTACCGCCATCAACCAGGGCAGGGAGCTGACCGCGCACCTGCTCATCAAGCCGCACGCGGCCAACCAGGCCCAGCTCAACCGCACCCGCCTGCGCAGTCCCCGGGAGCTGCTCGGGGTGGTCAAGACGGTGTTATTCTCCCCGGAGGATCTGGCGCTGGTGCGCGGTGAGCCGGCGATGCGGCGCGCGTACCTCGACGACATCATCGCCAGCCGCACCCCGCGCCTGGCCGGCGTGAAGGCCGACTACGACAAGGTACTCAAGCAGCGCAACGCCCTGCTGAAGAACGCCTCGTCCGCCCTGCGGCGCGGCTATGGCGATGCCGATGGCGCTAGCGCGCTGAGCACCCTGGACGTATGGGACGGCCAGCTGGCGCACCTTGGTGCCCAGGTGATGGTGGCCCGGCTGAAGCTAGTCGAGGAGCTGCAGGCGCTCATTCCGGAGGCGTACGCGGGGCTGGCGCCCGAGTCGCGGCCGGCATCGATTGCGTATAAGAGCACGGTGGCTCAAGATCCGGATGTGCTCGAAGCACAGCTTCTAGCCGAGCTGGCGGCCGTGCGCGACCGCGAGATCGACCGTGGCCTTACCCTGGTAGGCCCACACCGCGATGACCTGGTGCTCAACCTGGGCACCCAGCCGGCGAAGGGGTTTGCCTCCCACGGGGAGACCTGGTCCTATGCGATTTCCCTGCGCCTGGCGGAGTTCAACCTTCTGCGCGCCGGTGGCACTGATCCAATCCTGGTGCTCGACGATGTTTTCGCCGAGCTGGACGCCAAGCGGCGCGAGAAGCTGGTGGAGTTTGCCGCCGGGGCCGAACAGGTGCTCATCACCGCCGCCGTGGACGAGGATCTGCCCGGAAATCTGGAACCCCGCGTGCGCTACCGGATTAGAGTCGAAGACACCCCAGAAGGCCGCATCTCCCGAGCGGAGCGTGAATGAGATGAGCGGGGATTTCATCGCCGATGCCGTGGCCCGCGCCCGGGCGCAGTCCAAGCACCCGCCGAAGCTCAATAAGCCGGCGGCGCGCATGCCGCGCAAGAGCCTGGACGAACGAGTTGCGGCCAAGCGACTGGGCCGCCCCACGGGCCTCGATGGCCGCGCCCGGCGGCGGCCCGTGGGCATGCCCTCGGTGGGGCAGGTCCTCCAGCGCACCATCCGCGAACAGGGCTGGCAAGAAGAGCTAGGGCACGGCTGGGTCTTTGGGCACTGGCCGGACCTGGTCGGGGAGGCCATCGCCAAGCACACGCACCCGGAGAAGGTCGAAGGGGGAGTGCTCTACATTTCCTGCGATCATTCCAGCTGGGCTACCAACCTGCGCTACCTGCAGGCGCAGATCCTGCGCACCATCGCGGAAAAAATCGGGGATAATATTATCCTTGAGCTGCGCATTCGTGGCCCGAAGCAGCACAAAAACTACGAGGGCCCGCAGTGGGTCAAGCCGCAGGGGTCCAACGACACCTACGGATAGCGTTTTGGCTCACACCGCGAATGCGGGCCAAATTTGGCCATTTGGCGGGTTTCCCATGCCGGCTAGTAGGGGGACACAGTGTAGGATGGAAGGGTCTAAAAAATAACCTCATAGCCAAAAGGAGTACACGTTTCCGTGGCTGAAGAACACGCATATGACGCTGGCTCAATTACCATCCTCGAAGGCCTCGAGGCAGTCCGCAAGCGCCCCGGTATGTATATCGGCTCTACGGGTCCGCGTGGTTTGCACCACCTGATCTGGGAGATCGTCGACAACTCGGTGGATGAGGCCATGGCCGGCTACGCCGACAAGGTCATCGTCACGCTGCGCGAGGACGGCGGGGTAGAGGTCATCGATAACGGCCGTGGTATTCCGGTGGAAATGCACGCCTCGGGCGTGCCCACCGTCCAGGTCGTCATGACCCAGCTGCACGCCGGCGGCAAGTTTGACTCGGAGTCCTACGCGGTCTCCGGCGGCCTGCACGGCGTGGGTATCTCGGTGGTCAACGCGCTGTCCACGCGCGTCGAGGCCGACATCAAGCGCGACGGCAAGCACTGGTACCAGAACTTCAACAACGCCGTCCCCGAGGAGCTGGTGGAGGGCCCGAACGCCCGCGGCACCGGCACCACCGTGCGTTTTTGGCCGGATCCGGAGATCTTCGAAACCGTCGAGTTCAACTACGACGTGATCTCCCGCCGCCTGCAGGAGATGGCCTTCCTCAACAAGGGCCTGACCATCGTGCTGCGCGACGAGCGCGCCATGTCCGCCGAACAGGCGGAGCTCGAGGCCATCGCCGAGGCTGGCGATGCCCCGGTGAGCCTGGACGAGCTCGACGCCCAGGATTCCCCCGCGGAGGATTCCGGCAAGAAGAAGCGCAAGGAAATCACCTACCACTACCCGGATGGCCTGCAGGATTACGTGGAATTCCTCAACGCGAAGAAGACCACCATCCACCCCACCATCGTCTCCTTCGATGTCAAGGGCGAGGATCACGAGGTCGAGGTCGCACTCCAGTGGAACCAGGGCTATAAGGAGTCCGTCCACACCTTCGCCAACACCATCAACACGCACGAGGGCGGCACGCACGAGGAGGGCTTCCGCGCGGCGCTGACCACGTTGATGAACCGGTACGCCACCGAGCACAAGCTGATGAAGGAAAAGGACGGCAAGCTCACCGGCGACGACTGCCGCGAGGGCCTCGCCGCCGTCATCTCGGTCAAGGTGGGCGACCCGCAGTTCGAGGGCCAGACCAAGACCAAGCTGGGCAACTCCGAGATCAAGGGCTTTGTGCAGCGCTCCGTCAACGAGCACCTGAATGACTGGTTCGACGCCAACCCGGCCGAAGCCAAGGTCATCATCAACAAGGCCGTGTCCTCCGCGCACGCCCGCGTGGCCGCGCGCAAGGCCCGCGAGCTGGTGCGCCGCAAGTCCGCCGGCGACATGGGCGGGCTGCCCGGCAAGCTGGCTGATTGCCGCTCCAAGGATCCGAAGCTCTCCGAGCTCTACATCGTGGAGGGTGACTCCGCAGGCGGCTCTGCCAAGGGCGGCCGCGACTCCATGTTCCAGGCCATCCTGCCGCTGCGCGGCAAGATCCTCAACGTGGAGAAGGCCCGCATGGACAAGGTCCTCAAGAACGCCGAGGTCCAGGCCATCATCACGGCGCTGGGCACCGGCATCCACGAGGAATTCGACATCTCCAAGCTGCGCTACGACAAGATCGTGCTGATGGCCGATGCCGACGTCGACGGCCAGCACATCGCCACGCTGCTGCTGACCCTGCTATTCCGTTTCATGCCGCAGCTGGTTGAGGAAGGCCACGTCTACCTGGCCAACCCGCCGCTGTACAAGCTCAAGTGGGCCAAGGGCGAGCCGGGCTTTGCGTACTCGGATGAGGAGCGCGACCAGCAGCTCGAGGAGGGCCTGGCGGCCGGCCGCAAGATCAACACCGACGACGGCATCCAGCGCTACAAGGGTCTGGGCGAGATGAACGCCTCGGAGCTGTGGGAGACCACGCTAGACCCCGAGCACCGGATCCTGCGCCGCGTCGATCTGGAAGACGCGCAGCGCGCCGACGAGCTGTTTTCGATCCTGATGGGCGACGACGTCGCCGCCCGCCGCTCGTTTATCACCCGCCGCGCGAAGGATGTCCGCTTCCTGGATATCTAGCCCTGCATGTGCCTGTCGAGCAGGCGAGATAGCGCCGGAATCTCCGGCGCTATTAGTTTTTCTGCCCGCTTGCGCAGCGAGCGGTAGGTATTGGCCAGGGTGGGGTTGGATAAGGTGTTCGCCTGGGCATCGAAGACCTGCAGCAGGGACTGGCTCAGCTCGGGCGCGTGCGGTGCTACGAAGTCAGCAAAGCTGGTGCCTGAAGGGTGGTCCTTCCAGTAGGGCTCAAATTCACCCAGGACGCTGGGCAGGAGCTTGTCGATGCCGCGCTCCACGATGGCCGGGTTGAGGCGGGTGGCCGCGTTGAAAGCGGCCTTGACCGCCATGCCGGCGATGCCGGACTGGCGGCCCACAGCCGCGCGTGCGAACTCGGCCAGGTCTTCTTTAAGGCTCTGGCGCCGGGGTTCTTCGAGGAGCTGGGAGAGGGTGTCCAGGTTAGACATGGAACTGCGCCAGGAACTGGCGGGCAGAGGCCACGAGATCACCATTGGTCAGGGCGTTGGCAGCTGCGCCGAGAGCGGCCAGGCCGGCGAGGACGCCGCCACCGATGACGGAGACGTCCGCCAGGGAGGAGCCGGTGATAGAGGCACCGGGCTCGCCCGGTTGGAAGTTGGGGTTGGCGTTAGCCGGCGGTTCGAATGCCTGGGCGGCGGGGGCGCCGGCGGCGAGTACGGTGCAGGCAACGGCGGCGGCGAGGGTCTTTTTCATCTTCATAACTGTTTAATGTACAGCCTTTAAGGCAGCCGCAGGAAGGCCTCGGCGCAAAAACGGGCGAAGGCGGCGTTGTGGGCGCGCAGTGCGGGCACGGCGATGAGGCAGCGGCGCAGGGCCTCGGCGGCCGCGGCCCGGGTGCCGTGCACGGCGATGCCCTCGATGCGCGCGGTGCTCACCGCGGCCGCGGCGCTCAAGGCCGCGAAATCCGTGATTTG